>DASYWM010000338.1:0-3130 GCA_035936075.1 Thermomicrobiales bacterium | reverse complement strand
GTTCTGTGGATCAACGTCCCCCTCGTCCAGCACTCGGTCACCGATTCCACGCGTCAAGGGGCAACGCCCCGTCATCCGGGTGGTCCGCGAAGGAATATCAACCACCAGGCAGGAGGTGCGACGGAAAAGGCGCCCGGACCTCGTTAGCGAGTGTAGAGAACTGCTTCTGGGCAAACTGGGATGCACTACCGTGAACGAGATTCACACAAGTGGATCAGCACACCGAGAGTCACCGAATATGAACGTACTGCTATCCGCTCCATGCGGCCATGAATAGAGGGGAAGAAGTGATGGATCCTGCATCGGATACTGGACTCCAGCTCCACTCCGGACCGCTCAACGCGGTGACCGATGTGCCGGGAATCACCGTGGGGCATTACACGCATGATGAGGTTCGCCGCGGGGTTACCGCCGTCCTCTGTCAGGAGGGAGCGGCCGCTGGCGTGTCGGTGCGCGGGTCTAATCCGGGCACCGTGAATACCGATGCGCTCGCTGCGACCGCTATCGGCTCGCTGGTCCATGGGATCGGACTGACAGGCGGGAGCCTCTTCGGCCTCGCGGCAACGGCAGGAATGGCCGAATGGCTTTTTGAGCAGGGCGTGGGGTTGCGGATGGATGGGGCCGTTCTCCCCGTCATGTCCGGCGCAGTGATCTTCGACCTCCGGCTAAGTGACCCGACGATCGTTCCGACAGCAGACTGGGGACGACAAGCTGCGGAGGCCGCAACGGATGGTGAGATCGCACGAGGCAATGTGGGCGTTGGAGCCGGCGCGACCGCAGGCAAGGGCCCCGGATGCATCAAGACCAAGGGAGGACTTGGGACGGCGTCATTGGTCTTGCCGGGCGGGATTGTCGTCGGTGCGCTGGTAGTTGTCAACTCGCTTGGCGGTCTCATCCACCCCCTGACAGGAAAACTCTACGCCACAGACGGCGGCTTCGATACACCGCTTCTCTACCACCTGAAAGACGAGGTCCCGGACGAAGTGGCATCGCGGGCCAATACGACTCTCGGGCTTATAGCAACGAATGCGGATCTCGAGAAGAGCCAATTGATCAAGATCGCCGATCTCGCGCACGATGGTCTGGCGCGGGCAATCCGTCCGATGCATACCATGCGGGACGGTGATACGATCTTCGCGCTTTCCCCGTACGTAAATCGCGTGCGCCTGGAGGACACGGCAGATGCGAAGCTGACAGATCTGGTCGGCGCGGCGGCTGCGGACGCGATGGTACTTGCCGTCCTCGACGCGGCACGCCAGACCGAAGGCATCGACGCCTGGCCGTCGGTCACCGATGCACAGGCCGCATTCACCTCCCTCTAGGGCGGGGATTGGCGCGAAATTGAAACCAGTTCGTGTTGGAGTAAAGAGGCCGCTGGACATGGGCCCTGAAGGACAGGAGTGAGAGATGACGACTGCTGATCTCGGCAATATTAGGACGAATACTGCCTCCCATGAGGAAACGATCGAAAAATACCGCCGCTATGTGAACACCAGTTTTGTTGCCGGGATTGAGCCGGTGGTCGTTGGGAAAGCGGAAGGCTCAACCGTTCACGATGCTGACGGAACGGTGTATCTCGACTGCTTCGCGGGTATCTCGGTCGTCAACGCTGGCCATCGCCATCCCCGGGTGCTGGACGCAGTTCGCGCGCAGCTGGACCAGGTAGTTCATGCTGCGACCTACATCTATCATGTGCCGGTCGTCGCTGACTTGGCGGAGAAGTTGGCGCAGGTTACACCGGGCGATCTGACCAAGTCATTTTTCGGGAACTCCGGTGCGGAAGGCATCGAGACAGCGGTCCGGCTAGCCAAGGCCTACACCGGCCGCCATGAGGTGATCAGCCTCACCCATTCTTTCCATGGGCGAACCGCCGGTACCCTCTCCATCACCGGAAACAAGGCTCGCAAGACCCGCGGCGGCCCCTACCTCGCCGGTGTCGCCTTTGCGCCGGCTCCCTATGTCTACCGCAACCCGTTTGGCACGGACGATCCAGAGGTCGTCGCGGACCGGTGCGCGGAGATGGTCGAGTGGGCCATTAGCTACCAGACAAGTGGCGACGTGGCGGCATTCATCGCCGAGCCCGTCATGGGCGAAGGCGGCATCCTCGTCCCCCCTTCCTCCTACTTCTCCCGTATCAAGGAGATCCTCGATCGCCATGGCATCCTCTTTATCGCGGATGAGGTCCAGAGTGGCTTCGGACGCACCGGGAAGATGTTTGCGATCGAGCATTTCGGCATCGTGCCAGACATCATGGTGATGGCAAAGGGGATCGCCGATGGCTTCCCGCTGAGTGCGACCATCGCCCGGGACGAGATCGCAGACTGCCTCCGGCCGGGAGAGCACCTTTCAACCTTTGGCGGCAATCCCGTATCCTGCGCGGCGGCGCTCGCCAACATTGCTGTTCTGGAGGATGAACAACTGCCGCAGGAGTCTGCCCGCAAAGGGGCACACGCGATCGGGAGACTCCAAGAGCTTGCGAAACGCCATGAGCTTATCGGTGATGTCCGTGGTTTGGGCCTGATGATTGGTGCCGAGCTTGTCACCGACCGCGAGAGCAAGGGGCCAGCATCGAAGCAAGCCGTCGAGGTCCGACGTCTTTGCCGTGAAGCGGGCGTGCTCATCGGCGTCGGTGGGCAAGCCGGCAATGTCCTTCGCATCCAGCCCCCGCTCGTCATCAGCGACGAGCAGCTCGATCACGCCATCGACACCATCGACAAGGCGCTCGCTATCGTCGCTGGGCAGTAACGAGTAGAGCGTGTGGACCCTTTCAGCAAGGACAAATTCTTGACCCACTCTTGTGATGGCGAAATGGTCAATGGTGGCGAGAATGCCTGACGGTGCCGTACCCAAACCCCGTCTTCGGGATCTCGGTATCACGATCGGTGCGATGCCGACCGGCCCGCTCAACGCCATCACGGATGTGACAGGTGTGCGGGTCGGTCATACCACCGTGATCCACGGTGAAGGAGCACGTCGCCCGGGCGAGGGTCCGGCGCGGACTGGCGTAACAGCCATCCACCCGCATGAGGGATCCGCGTTTACCTCCATGGTTCCGGCCGCCATCGAGGTACTGAATGGCGCTGGCGAGATCACGGGACGCTCACAGGTCGACGAATATGGGCTCCTTGAA
>DASYWM010000337.1:0-11794 GCA_035936075.1 Thermomicrobiales bacterium | reverse complement strand
ACCGCGGCAATGGACCTGAGTGACGGGCTGCTGGGGGACTTGCCCAAGCTGCTGGCCGCCAGTGGTGTCGGCGCGCGCCTGGACAGCCGGCTGGTACCGGTCATTCCCGCGGTACGGGCACTCTTCCCAATCCATTGGCTCGAACTCGCATTGCGGGGCGGGGAGGATTACGAGCTGCTGGCCACGGTCCGCCCCGATGCCCTGGAAGAGATTCAGCGTGAGGCAGCTAGGGTAGGTGCGACGCTGACCGAGATCGGCGAAATCGTATCGAGTCCTGCTGGTGAATCGATGCTCATCATTACGGATGCGGAAGGTGTGACGAAGGCTGTCCCTGAGGGTGCATTTGACCATTTCGGCTGATGAGTGACTCTTCGAAGTATCCGGAAGGGCTGCTTGCTCCGTCAACGCCCATGCGCCTATCATTGCGTGCATAAATACCGACTTACTAAGTCGGATATGGATCGTCCTGAACGACGTTGCACAGGCGCAACACTGTGCACCCAAATGGTGGAGTGGCATGCAGGTTGAATCAGCAGGAGCTGGACGTGATACCGATTCGGCGGCGGTGCTGCGCGCCATTCGAGAGCGCCGGAGCATCGGAAAGTGCACTGAAGAAATCCCGGATCCGGAAATCATCCGGCAGGTCCTCGAGGCGGGAACGTGGGCGCCAAACCATCACCTGACCGAGCCATGGCGGTTTGTGGTCCTCAGCGGTGACGCGCGGACTGGCCTCGGTGAGGCGATGGGGGAGGCGGCTGCCCGGGAAGCTGCGAACGTAGAGGCAGGAGAGACGGCCCGGTCACGAGCGGTTGGCAAGCCGTTGCGAGCACCCTATGTGATTGCCATCTATGCGGATCCCGATCCCTCGGCGCCGGAGATCGAGGAGATCGCATCAGCCGCGGCAGCCGCGCAAAACATGCTGCTGGCGGCGCATGCACTGGGGCTTGCGGCGATGTGGCGATCCGGTGCGCTCATCTACTCTCCGGAAGTGCGGCGATACCTCAATCTGCCGGAACGTGCCGTTATGTTGGGGGTCCTTTATGTGGGTTATCCGGCAATGGAGCCGCCGCAGCGCGAGCGGCGACCAATGGACGATGTGGTGGCCTGGTGGGACGCGGCACCCGAGTAATGCATCAGGTGAATGACGAACTCGAGATAGGCTCCCACGCCGCGATGCAGGCATTCGGGAGAGCGTTCGCGCAACAGCTGGGTGCCGGTGACGTTGTGCTGCTGCATGGGGATCTCGGCGTCGGCAAAACGACGCTGACCCAGGGAATCGCCGCAGGACTCGGAGTCGAAGGTCCTGTACAGAGCCCCACCTTCACGCTTGTCCAGGAGCATCTAGGGAGGGTTCTCAACCTCTACCACCTGGACCTCTATCGGCTGGACGATCCATCTGAGCTGGAGAGCATGGGGTATGAAACGTACCTTGAGCCGGAGGATGGCGTGAGTGTGGTCGAGTGGCCGGAGCGCGCGGGTGATTGGGTGCCACCGGTCTTCTGGCTCATCCAGATCGCGCACCGCGGAGGGGATCATCGTCGCCTGACGTGCCGGTTTGTAGGTGAAGTGACAGATTCTTAAGCGAATCAACCGGTCGCTCCGATATAACCATCACGATCGTCAACGAGCAAATGGAGAAGCTCCGGGTTAGCATCCCGGAGCTTCTCCATTGCTGCTTGCAATTGACCTGAAGAAGGGGTCTAGCCCTCAAGCTCCTGGAGAGCCTCGAGAACCGGCTCCTTCTCCTCATTGAGGATCTGCGCGACCTCTGCGAAGGCCTCGGCGGCCGGGACGTTGTTCACGAGAACCTGTTCCCAACCTTGGCCGAGAATCTGATCGCCGTTCGGGATGAAGACTCGCGCGGTATCCTGGGGCCGCGTCAGCGGCAGCTGCTCAATCGCCACCCGGTTGTTCGGATTCTCGGTAATGAAGGTTTGGAATTCCTCGCTCTCGATGGCCGAGTTGCGGACCGGCATGTAGCCCGTCGTCATCGCCCAGTAGGTGGCGTTCTCGGTGTTGGTCGAGAACGAGATGAAGTCCATAGCAGCCTGCTTGTTCTCGTCGGATGCCCCGGCCATTACGGAAAGACCAGTGCCACCCGTTGGGCAGCCGAACTCGATCTCTTCCGGGAGGAAGTGGGTGCCGACGTCGAACTGGGCCGCTTCTGTGATGCCCCCGAGCGCACCGGTGGACTGAATGGTGGCGGCAATTCCACCGGTTTGGAAGTCCGTGCTCGGGTCCGTGACGGCAGCGGCATTGCCGCTCTGTACGAACTCACGCATGAACTCACCACAGTTCACAGCACCTTCCTGGTCGATGAGGATATTGAACTCCTCATCGGAATAACGGCCGTCGAACGCCCAGACCGGACCGTGAAGGAACCACGCGCCGTAGCTGGCGGCATTGCCGAAACCAAAGGCAGCGGTCATGTTGTCTCCCGCGGCGAGCAGGTCCGGAGCGGCCTCGACGGTGCTGGACCACGTCTCGAAGATGGATTCATCAAGACCCGCAGCCTCAAGCACATCGCGGTTGAAATAGAGCAGCGGGGTTGAGCGGGCGAACGGCACGCCAAACTGACCACCATTGCGCTGGTAGTCAGCGTAGAGTGTTTCCACGTAGTCGTCCGGCTCTTGAGCCATCTCCGTCAGATCTGCGAGCGCTTGGGAAAGGTAGAAGCGGAACCACCATACGTCAGAAAGTGTGGCGACATCAGGCACATCGCCGGTTTGCAGGCCCGTGATGAGCGCTTGGGCGACAGCTTCGTAACTCTCATAGACTTGTGCGGTGACGGTAACGCCATTACCTTGGGCGTTGAAATCCTCCACCAACTTGGCCTGGGCCTCGCCATTGACGCCGCTTCCAAACGCCGTCCAGAGCGTGATTTCGGCATTCGAGCCGGTGGACTGTAGACGTGCTGGAGCGGCGAAAGTCTTGCTGGGTGCTCCTAGCACCGAAGCACCGACCGCTGCACTGGCAGCGCCCTTGATGATGGAACGACGTGAAAAGTCCTTAATCATCGTTATCCGATCCTCCTGTTCGCTCAAGCCATTGAGCTAATCCGGGAATTCCACCATGGAATCCCGTCTACTCCTGAGTGCAGGCGCCCGCGGTATTGGAGATGAAAAGCCGCTGATGAGCGCGTGTTAAACAGTGTAGGCGCATTGATTATGCCGCATCATCGCCTCTTTGTTAAGGTTTCGATCCTTAACCCTTCATCGCTCCAGCGGTCAGGCCCTCGATGATGTAGCGCTGGCCGAGGAGATAGACAACGAGTAGAGGCAGGATGACGAATGATGTTCCGGCCATGATTACGCCCCAGTTGTTGTTGCCTTCAGCATCGAAAAGGAGGCGAACGCCAACCGTAATCGGTCGCATTTCGGTGGTACGAGTGATCACCAGGGGCCAGAGGTAGTCGTTCCACTTGTTGACCATTGAGATCATGGCAAAGGTGATAACGATCGGCTTCGCCATTGGCAGGACGATGCCGAACATGGTGCGTAGGTGTCCGGCGCCATCCACCTTGGCGGCGTCAAGCACGTCCTTCGGCAGCGCCATGAAGCCCTGTCGCATGAGGAAGGTACCGAATGCCGTCGCTGCGCCAGGTAGCACGATCGCCTGGTAGGTGTTGACCCAGTTGTCCTCAAGGCCAAACCAGTCACGCACGGTGTTTCCGAAGAAGAGGAAATTCGGCAGGATCACGACTTCCGGCGGAACCATGAGCGCCGCCAGCACACCGAGGAAGAGCCAATTCTTGGCAGGAAAGTGAAGGAACGCGAAGGCGTAGGCGCAGAGTACACCGCAAAAGAGCTGAGCGCTTGCCCCGAAGAACGTGATGATGAGCGAATTCACGTAGAATCGGGCGAATGGCATTGACTCCCACGCTTCCCGGAAGTTGCTCCACTTGGGATTGCGCGGAATCCATTCCGGAGGGAAGGTGTAGATCTCCTGGAGATTCTTGAGCGAGCCGGAAAGCATCCAGAAGAGTGGCAGACCGATAACCAGGGTCACGAGGAGAAGACCAACATAGCCAAACGCATGGCCAACAGTCGCTTTCTGATGCGCGTTCAGTCTATCCATCGTAGTGAACCTTCTTCTCCGTATAGAACATCTGAATTGCGGTGATTACCAACATCGAGAGGAAGAGGATGATGGCAGCAGCGGCAGCTCGACCGAAATTGGCGCCCTGACCGAAGCTCTGCTCGTAGACGTAATAGACGAGAGTGGTCGTGGCATAGGCGGGGCCGCCTGCGGTCATGACCTGCTGGATGTCAAAAGCCTGGAACGTCGCGAGCACGGACGTCACCATGAGGAAGAAGGAGATCGGCGAGAGCATTGGCAGGGTGACCGATTTGAAACGCCACCAAGGGCCGGCGCCATCGACCTTTGCAGCATCGTAGAGATCCTTGGGGATGCCCTGGAGTCCGGCGAGGAAGATCACGACAGCGAAGCCCAGGTTTTTCCAGACATAGACGATGATGATCGCTGGAAGCGCCCAGGCAGGGCGGTCCAGCCAATGCGGCGACGGGATTGAGAACCAATCGAGAATCTGCGCCAGCAGGCCAAAGCGCGGGTCGAAGATGTAGGCCCAGACGATACCGATGGCTGCACCGGAGAGAAGGTAGGGCGCAAAGACCAGTGCCCGAACGCCGTTTCGTAGCTTTAGCCTCTCGTTGAGGAGCAACGCAATCGACAATCCGAAAATCAGTGTCAGGCCGACGCAGGAGACGATAAAGATGACGGTGTTCTGGACAACGTATCGGAAGGTCCTGTTGCCGAACAACCACTCATAATTCTCCATCCCGACGTACTTGGGGGTGCCGCTGAACGCCAGCAGGTCGGTCTGCTGAAGACTGAGCTTGACGTTCTCCCAGAGGGGCCAATAGGTGAACATGAACAGGAAGAAAAAATTGGGGAAGATAAAGAGCAGGAAGAGGAGCCACTCCTTGCCCGCAAACCACTTTACTCCCCGTTTGGGAGTGTGATATGCCTTGGCTGGGTCCTCGGCTCGTTCCTGAAGCGGTTGTGGCGCGGTACCGCTATGAATCGCCATGCACGTTCCCCGATGTCAATCCGTCAGGCAGTATCAACCCGGGTGGTTATTGCGAGAGCCGGGATGAAGGACGCTGACGTAAGCTTCCAGTAGGCCAGCGCTCTTCAGAAACCCAAGCGCACATACGCCGAGGTTTACGTGAATGATCACCTGTCGCGTGGCCTTAAATCATTAACATACTAGTCCGTTGTGGGAGGTCCGCACAACCTGTGACGCATCTTGAATCCGGCACGTTACCATCAATCCCCGCGAGTGGCGATTGGGTCCTCGCGATCGATACCTCGACCGAGCAGGCTGGTCTTGCCCTGGGTCATGGGTCTTGCCTCTTCGAGCGATCCTGGGAGGCTGGAAGAACACAGACGACCTCCGTGCTGCCAGCTATCGACGCACTCTTGCGCGAAGCGCGCATCAAGGTCAGTGATCTCGCTGCAATTGCCATTGCGACTGGGCCTGGCACCTTCACTGGGTTGCGTGTCGGCATGAGCATCGCCAAAGGGCTGGTGCTGGCGCGGGATCTTCCTCTTATCGGAATCCCGACGCTGGACATCGCAGCGAGTGCCGTCAACGATGTGACGGAACTCATCGCCGTCTTGCCGGCAGGACGTGGGCGGGTCGTGTGGCTGCGATATGGACCTTATGCGGATCAGGAACCGCGTAACACTACCGTGCCCCAGCTCGTTGAATACCTGACCGACATACCAGAGGTTTTGGTCATCGGCGAGCTTGCCGTTGAGCATCAACAAACCATCGAACGCTCGCATACGCACACACGATGGGAGAATCGCCAGCCGGGGATATTGCTGGAGCGCGCGCGTGAGCGGTGGCTACGAGGCGAGGCAGATGACCCGGTGACACTGGAACCCACGTATTTGCACGGGGTGACAGTAATTGCGGGCCCGGTGCGTGATCGGCTTCGTAAAGAGGACTAATGTATTGAACATAAAGAAGGAGGAACCGAGAGGCCCCTCCTTCCTTATGCTGATGGCTTGTAGCCGGATAGAGCGAAATTTACCTCCCGGATTGGATGACATCACTGCGCTTGTTATGTCCCACTGCTCCACCGGCGGCACCAGCCACGAGCGGGAGCAGGAGACCGGCCAACGTACCCCAAGCGCTGTCGCGGACAGCCTCGAAGGAGTTCGGGGCCTCAACCTGTGTCGTCGCCTGTTCAGTCTGCTGCTGGGCTTCATCGGTCGTGACACCGGCGTCCTGCACGATGTTGGCAATATCACCGACATTGCTGCCAATAAGACCGATCGCCGCGCCAAGACCGGAGCCAACCAGCCACAGGACGAGGGCAAGAATTCCCGCGCCCACGATGAAGCCATTGATCATTCCGCTACCCACGCCGGCAACAGCGGCCGTCTTCGCGGCGACCCAGCCACCGAGGAAGAACGAGATAATGGCACTGGCGATACCCCAGATCGTGGCAGCAGTGCCAACACCCTCGCCAACTTCGCGGGGCTCCAGGGCAGAGGCGCCGATTGCGAGGCCGAGCACCGTCAGGACCAGCATGGAGGCGATGGCGGTGAGGATACCGGCCACGATCGGGCCGAACTGGACCCGGTTCTTAACCTCAACTGAATCGGCATGGCTGCGAGCCATATCCGCAGTGCCGGTAAACGGTACGTCGGGGGTCGTCACCCTTTCATTTGGGTCATAACTCATCTATTAAGAACTCCTCGAATACTAAAATTGTGAAAAAGCCGACAATTCATCGACAAGGCAGTCTTCGCATGCACGGTGCCACGCTTCTTCAGGACGGAGGCACGAGGGGAAGGGAGCTGGCGGGGCTAACGTTATCGGTACCGTGTCTGGGGACCGAAGTGGGTTCGCTAGAGTCAGAGCCGCCATGAATGGCGAACGAGAACGGGCTCCTCAAGGCGCAGGCCCGCCGATCGTCCTCGTCAACCTTCTGGGGCTTTCCGCTTGCGACTTCGGGGATTCGGAAGCGCGCAACGCCTGTTGCCGTGTGGTCAGCCAATAGCGCAACAGGGATACTTTGGATGCTGTCCGAAGCGGTTAATGCACGGCTCCGGAATCCACCGTCGCTGTTGGTACCGATCTCGCGGTTCCATAAAGAGACAATTGGTTAGTCCGGTGAACAGCGGACGCCAGAGCACATGGCCAAGCTGGTCTCTTTATCACCTGGGGGACCAACCGCTTCCCAGTACCTGATGTCATGACACGTGCTCCACGCGGGATGCTTCGGTTCGCGACCAGGATGACAACGCTTGAACGAGGGACTATTTTGAACGCCGCAACCACCCCACTGACGACACAGGCAGAACGCCCGACCTTTGATTCCGTCGACCAGCTCGAGCAGATATTGTCGGCCCAGCGTTACGTTACCGACCGCGGCCTCGCGACAACGGTGTATCTCGCGCTGAAGCTCGGCAAGCCATTGCTTCTGGAGGGTGAGGCGGGCGTTGGCAAGACGGAGATCGCCAAGGTGCTTTCCGCTGCTCTACAGACGCCACTTATCCGCCTGCAGTGCTACGAGGGCCTGGACGCGAACTCTGCCATCTATGAATGGGACTATCCCCGCCAGATGCTCTTTCTCCGGTCACTCGAGGCAACGACGGAGGTGACCACAGAGACGATCCGGCGCGATCTCTTCAGCGACGATTTTCTGCTCAAGCGGCCCCTGTTGCAGGCTATCGATGCTGCCCACGACCGGTCACCCGTGCTCCTCATCGACGAGGTTGATCGCGCGGACCAGGAACTTGAGGCATTTCTCCTCGAGTTGCTCTCCGACTTCCAGGTAACGGTGCCGGAGCTCGGGACAATCCGTGCCCTCCACAAGCCAATCGTGATCCTCACGTCCAACCGCACGCGGGAGATTCATGACGCGCTCAAGCGGCGCTGCCTGTATTTCTGGGTTGATTTCCCCACCTACCAGAAAGAGCTGAGGATCCTGTCGGCCAAGGTGCCAGATGCACCCCAAGTGTTGGCTGAGCAAATCTGCGCCTTTACGCAGGGGCTGCGTCAGATTGACCTGTTCAAATCCCCGGGAATGGCCGAGACCATCGACTGGGCAGAGGCGCTTCTCGCACTTGGGACAAACCAGTTGCAGGATGAGGTGGTGCAGGACACGTTGGGCGTCATCCTGAAGTACCAGGAGGATGTGGACAAGGTCAGTGGTGATGTCGCCCAGCGTCTCGTTGCACGGGCAACCCATGCTTCACGCTGACAACGGCCGGGAGGCGACTAACGGTTTGACTATGGATGAGTCTGCCGTACGGGCGTCGAGAGTGGGCCAGAATCTGATCCATTTCGGCCGGCGTCTCCGCGAGGCAGGGCTTCCGGTTGGGTCGGGGCAGATCATCAGCCTTTTCGAGGCCCTGCAGGCGGTAACGGTTGGTCAGCGCGACGACGTCTACCACGCGGCGAAGGCGGTGCTGATTACCCGCCCGGAGCAGATACCCGCATTCGACATCGAGTTCTCGCGCTTCTGGAAGGACCTCCTGTCCCGTGCACCCATGCTCCTGGAGGAGTATCTGCAGGATGACGAGGAATCCATCGGAGCGCCCAGGAAACCTTCCGAAGCCAGCGACGATCCCCAGAGTAAACAGGGCGAAGCGGGTAGCTCGTCCGATAAAACGATGCTTGCGATTGAAGGCACCGACGATGCCACCGATGACAGCAACGCGGAGGACTTCGAGGCACCACCGGAGGATGTGCTGATCTTCAGCGCCCGGGACGCCTTCCGGAAGAAGGACTTCTCGCAATACACTCCGGAAGAGATTGCCGAAGCCAGGCGAATCATGTCGAAGATGCACTGGAAGCTCGGTACACGCCAGACCCGGCGCAAGGAGCGGGCAATCCGCGGGGAGTTCATCGATCACCGTGCCATGCTGCGGTCGGCGTTACGGCAGGGTGGCGTGCCGCTGGAGCTGAAATGGCGCAAGCGCAAGGAGAAGATGCGTCCACTGGTGCTCATTTGCGATATCTCGGGATCCATGGACCGCTACTCTCGGCTGCTGCTGCAATTCGTGCACACGCTTGAAGCCGGGCTCGATTCCGTTGAGGTTTTTGTCTTTGGCACGCGCCTGACACGGATTACCCGCGAACTCCGCAAGCGGGACGTTGACCAGGCAATCACCGATGTCGTCAATGCCGTCGACGACTGGTCGGGCGGCACGCGGATCGGTGAGGCAATACGTGATTTCAATTTCACGTGGAGTCGCCGAGTGCTGCGATCCAATGCAACAGTCGTGCTCATCAGCGACGGCTGGGATCGCGGCGATCCCTACCTTCTCGGAACTGAGATGGCCAGGCTCCAGCGGTCGTGTCGCCGGCTTATCTGGCTCAACCCCCTCCTGGGCGCGCCGGGATATCAACCGCTTACCCAAGGCATCCGGGCGGCGTTGCCGTACGTTGACTACTTCCTGCCGGTGCATAATCTCAGGAGCCTGGAGGCCCTGGCTCAGCTGCTGAGCGCGCTGGACGATCAGCCACCGTTGCGACGCCAGCAAGGGGCCGAGGCATTCCGGCATTGAGACGTGCCGGGAAAGGAGCATACCCGTGAGCGAATGGTTACCAGAGATCGACGAGTGGAAGAGGGATGGCAAACAGGTTGCCCTCGCTACTGTCACAAAGATTGAGGGCTCTGCGCCGAGACCCGTCGGTGCAAGGCTTGCTGTGACTCAAGACGGTGAGATGGCCGGCTCAGTAAGCGGCGGATGTGTCGAGAACGCCGTCGTGCTGGAGGCACAACAGGCGCTCAAATCCGGCACACCGAGGCTGCTTCGCTATGGAATCTCAGATGAGATGGCGTGGGACGTTGGTCTGGCATGTGGCGGCACGATCGAGGTCTTTGTCGAGCCTATGGAGGCCCCTGAATGAGTCGTCCCGGGTTCGAGCGGGTGCGCGAACTGGTCGACCAGGGTGTCCCTGTTGCAGTCGCGACGATCATCCGGGGCGAAGGCCTGGGGTCAAAGATGATCATCATGCAGGACACCGTCGAGGGAACGCTTGGCCCTCGCGATCTCGATGATCAGGTCGCTTCCGACGGCCGCGAACTGCTTGCGGCCGAGCGGTCCGAATCACGCACCTATGGTGACCGGGAGATTTTTCTCGACGTCTACCCGTTGCCACCGCACCTGGTGATTTTCGGCGCCGTGCACGTGGCGCAGGCGCTCTCGAACTTCGCCCAGGCGCTGGGTTTCCAGGTGACAGTTGTGGACGCGCGCCGGGCACTGGCAACCCGGAAGCGCTTTCCCAATGTTGAGAAGCTCATCACTTTGTGGCCCGACGATGCCTACCAGCAGTTAGCTGTTGGTCCGAATACGTGGATCGCAATCCTGACGCATGATCCCAAGTTCGACGAACCGGCATTGCTTGGCGCGCTCAAGACCAATGCTCGTTACATCGGCGCAATAGGGAGCCGCAAAACCAATCTGGATCGGCGAGAGCGCCTCAGTACTGCCGGTGTGAGCGACGAGGATCTTGCACGTGTCCGGGGTCCAATTGGTCTGGATATCGGAGGTCAAACTCCGGAAGAGATGGCGATCGCCATCCTGGCCGAGATGATCGCCGTACGCTATGGGCGGAGCGGTGGCTATCTTGTCCATTCGAAGGGCAACATTCGCGGCGATGCCGGGTGAGCCGGATCCTCGGAATCGTGCTGGCGGCGGGCATGTCGCGCCGTCTCGGACGACCAAAGCAGCTCCTCATGCTGGACGGGACACCTCTCATCGCGCACGTCGTCGATCGCGCGCTGGCCTCTACCCTGGACGAGGTGATCCTCGTCACCGGTGCTCATGGTGCCGACGTGCGAGCAGCAACCGAGGACAGGAATGTCCTTCTTGTCCACAATCCTGATTTTGAGGAAGGACAGGGATCATCGCTTGCGGCAGGGATCACCGCGCTTGATGCCGATGTGGACGCGGCAGTGGTGTTGCTCGGGGATCAGCCCGGAATTTCCCCAGAGGTCATTAATCGCGCAATCAAGGCACGCCGGGAGTCGGGCGCTCCAGTGGTGATGGCCCGGTACGGGAACCAGCGGGGTCACCCGGTGCTCTTTGGCCGCGAACTCTTTTCGAAGTTGGGGAACCTCACCGCCGACACGGGTGGTCGCGAGATCGTCCGTGACCACCAGGATTCCCTGGTGCTCGTGGACGGCGGAGCCGATGCACCGCCGCCGGATGTCGATACCGAAGAAGCCTGGGCCCAATTGCAATCCCAGTGGCTGAGTCTCAGGGGATCAGCACCGCCCGCCCGGTAATCCTGCCGCCGCGAAGTTCATCAATCACCGCTTGTGCCTGGTCTAGTGGACGCTTGGTGAGAGGCGGCGCGGGGACCTGTTTCTCTCTCACCAATGCCATGAGTTCTCGCATGTCTTCGAGGCTGCCAACGTAATTCCCCTCGATTGCGAGGGCTCGCATCGGGATCAACGGGAGCGGAAGGGTTATCTCTCCGCCCATGAGTCCCACTGCGATCAGTTTTCCTCCCTTCACCAGTGAATCGATTGCCAATTGAGCGGTGGAGGGATTGCCGACCAGATCGATCGCAGCCCGGAGCCCCCGGCCATGCGGAGACGCCGCCTTGATCTGGTCCACCGCATTGGGAACCGTCGGATCAATCGCGGCGTAGGCGCCGTTTTTCAGGGCGGCCTCGCGTTTGGAAGCATCGATATCGGCAACGATCGCGCCGTGTCCGCCCATACCCTGGAGTACGGTCAGCGCCATGAGCCCCAGCCCGCCAGCGCCGATGATCAGGATCGGCTCATTTGCCAGGACC
>DASYWM010000336.1:0-3503 GCA_035936075.1 Thermomicrobiales bacterium | reverse complement strand
TAGGATGCGCTCCGAATCAGGGCCGGTCATAATGACAGGGAAGTGTCGTTTGACTTCTGCCCGTGCTTGCCGAGCAGGGAGGTGGACCGTGCGAAATTCCAATCGATTGCCAGCGAGCAGCGTGCCCCGTTATGAGGAGCCCCGCCCTGTTCGGTACACCCTCTCAGACCTTGAGCAGGAAACGGGGGTGAACGCCCGCACCATTCGTTACTACATCACCGAGGGGCTGCTGCAGCCGGCATACGGGCGCGGGCCGACGGCGACCTACGATCCGGACCACCTGCTTCGCCTGCGAATGATCCAGCAGTTGAAGGATGAGCGGCTCTCGTTGAAAGATATCAAGGAGCGACTCTCGCACCTTACACCGGAGGACATCGCGGTCATCCTGAAGATCCAGATGCAACCGGAGACGGAGAGCTGGCGGCGGTACGTGCTGCATCCTGAATTCGAGATATCGGTGAAGGAAACATCACCGGGTGACCGCGCCATGACCCATGCTCACGCCTTCGACCTGATTATCGAGTATGCGAGGACTGTGCTCGAGGATCTCGATCGCCCGGAAAAGGAGTGACGCCATGATGAAGGACCGGCCCACCCAGCGTAGCGGTGGTGGCATCGTCTCCCGCAGTGGCCAGCGATCCGGTCCACGCGACGTCGACGCGGACAACCTGCCGGAGTTGATGCGCGGCTGGAGGCGACGGTGGGCGAGTGGAGTGGCTGTTGCTACAGCCCGGGCAGCAGATGGCTCGCTCCGGGGCATCACCCTGACTGCCGTGATGCCGGTATCCCTCGATCCTCCATATCTCGCGTTTGCACTGGCCTTGGAGGGGGAGTTTCTTGGGATTGTGCGGGGGGCAGACGCGTGTTGCGTCCACATTGTTGATCGTGACCAGGAATTTCTCAGCGAGCGCTTCGCGGGGCGAGCTCCGCTACCGGATGGGATCTTTACCGGGGTTCCTTATGAGATGCGCGGCGGGCTACCAGTACTCGCCGGAGTATCGGCGTGGGCCATGGGCTCGGTAGAGCGAATCGACGCGACTGGTGATCACGCGCTGGTCATCCTCCAAGTGACAGCCGCGGGTATCGGGCAAGATACCGATGATCCACTCCTGAGCTATGAGGGGCGCTATCGTGGGATCGAGGCTTCCTGATGGGCAAGGACGACCTGCGTCAGGAGTTGTGGATCCCGGACAATCCCGATGGCAGCGGTTGGGCGGGTATCGACTGGGTCAGCGCCGTCCGTGGCAGCCGGTATCACTACCGGCACGGTGCACCCCATGATGATGCGGCTGGAGCCCTTCCGTCCTTCTATAAGGTGGTTACCCGCTCCGAGACAGAGCAAATCCCCACGCCTCACGAGAACACGTATTACGTTCCAGCACTGAGGCTCTCCGATTTCCTCTCGGAATTGATCTGGAGCAGCGGCTCTGAAACGATCTGGCATATCGAGCCATGCGAGGATCCGCCCCCGGAGGCTCGGGTGAAGTAATGACGAGGGCGGCGGACAAGCGGAAAAATGACACGTCGGGCTGAACATCAGGCGGCGACGCGCCGGGGATCATGAGCATGCCCGCAGACTAGCTCTTTTTCTTCGGCGGCCTCATAAGGAGCTCGATCTCCTCATCGTAGATCTGATACACCCATCCCTCGATGGTCACGATGGCCGGTGTTGAGATCTCACCGTAACGAATTTCAACCTGGTGCCCCTCGATCTCAACCATGCGCGTGGCATTGAAGGCGTATGCCATGCGCGGGTTGCGATAGACGGAGCGCGGGCCACCAATCGAGTCGACCGCGGCGTTCGCGAGCCGGGTGGCCTCGTTCTCGTCCAGCGGCTGTGTTGCTGGTTCCTGCTCCTCTGTCACTTCTGGCTCCCATTCAGCGTGTCGATCTCAGACCGTGCCTGGCGGCCGAGGTTGTCCCTGATGCTATCACCCCATGTCAGCCGCGATGCGTTTGCGGGGAGCGCCAGGTCTGGTATGGTGCCCCGTGTGCCGTGCGGGTTCACTTTCCGGTACGGGCAAAAGCATCCACATTCACAAGGAGTACGAGGTTCATGGTCACTGTTACCAAACTGACCCAGGATGTCGACGAGATCCTCCCAGGGGTTATCGCCGATCGCCGCCATCTTCATGAGAACCCGGAGCTGGGATTCCAGGAGGTGAAAACCGCGGCATTCGTGAAGCAGCGGCTGGAGGCGTTGGGTGTCGAGGACATCCGCACGGGGATCAACAAGACCGGGGTGACAGGTCTCGTCCGCGGCACTGCCAAGGGACCGGGCCGAAACGTACTGGTCCGCGCTGATATGGACGCGTTGCCGATTCACGAGGAGAACGAGGTCGACTACAAGTCGCAGAACGATGGCGTTATGCACGCCTGTGGACATGACGCACACACGGCAATTCTGCTCGGGTTGGCGCGTGTGTTGACAGACCGAAAGAGCGAGTTCTCCGGCACCGTGAAGCTGCTCTTCCAACCCGCTGAAGAGCTTCCCCCGGGTGGGGCGAAGGGCATGATCGAGGAGGGCGTGCTGAACGACCCGCCGATCGAGGCCGTCTTTGGATTGCATATGTCCCAGGGAGATCCTGTTGGCAAGATCATGGTCGGCGCTGGTCCGGTGATGGCTGCGGCCGACGGCTTCAAGATCATCATCCAGGGCAAGGGCGGTCACGCCGCCTATCCAAGCGAAAGTATCGACCCGGTCGTCATTGGTTCCCAGATCGTTGTCGCGCTTCAATCACTGGTTTCGCGCGAGACCGACCCGATGCAGAGCGCAGTGCTGAGCACATGCGTCTTCAAGGCCGGTGATGCGTTCAATGTGATTCCGGATACCGCCGAACTTGCGGGAACCGTCCGCACCTTCAAGACGGAAGTCCAGGACCACATCGAGCGGCGAATTGGCGAGATTGCGACCGGTATCGCAGAGTCGATGCAGGCGACCGCCGAAGTGACCTACACCCGGGGCTATCCCGCCACGGTCAACGATGAGGCGATGACCCAGTTGGCGCGGGAGTCGGCGATCCAGGTTGTCGGTGAAGAGAATGTCATCGAGATGGAGCCCAAGATGGGTGCAGAGGACTTCTCGTACTTCCTTCAGGAGCGACCGGGCTCGTACTTCTTCGTTGGCAGCAAGAACGAGGAGCGAGGGCTTACGTGGGGGCACCACCATCCGAAATTCGATATCGATGAGGAGTCGCTCGGCGCCGGACTTGGCACGATGGCGACGAGCGTGCTCACGTACCTGACGGGTCCATAGTCTCGCTCCTGGCAGGGCACGTCGGATTTCGCTCAGGCGGGGTCCCGTACTAAGACACATTCCCGGATGTTCGATCCCATCTTGACCAGCACGCCTCTATCAGAAAGGGCAATCGCGATCATGGTAACCGCAACACTGCGCAATGATATCGACGAGATTCTTCCCGGCGTTGTCGCCGACCGGCGGCATCTCCACGAGAACCCGGAACTGGCATTCGAGGAATACGAAACCGCGAAGTTCGTTGCTG
>DASYWM010000335.1:0-9065 GCA_035936075.1 Thermomicrobiales bacterium | reverse complement strand
GAAGTCAAAACACCGTTGAAGGAGTCGCGCATGAACGATATGGTTCCCGGCGGGCCACGCTGGCACGGTGCTCATCACATCGCCCTGACGACGAGGGATATGGATGCGACCGTGCGCTTCTATCACCAACTGCTTGGTATGCCACTCGTGGGCAGCGTGGGAGCCAACCCTATCCATGGACGCCATTACATGTTTGATGCGGGCGGTTTCCTGATCGGCTTCTTCGAGCATCCGGACCATGCCATGTCCGCCGTGCCAGCGGGTTGGAGCCGGGCATTCGCTTTTCTGCCCGGTGCCTTCTAGCACCTGGCACTGAAGGTCGAGAAGGAGGCGGGGCTGGAGGCTCTTCGGGCGCAGCTTGTCTCCGCAGATGTCGAGGTCACGGAGTGGTTGCATGAGGGACCGATGCGCCAGTTCCTGTTCGTCGACAACAACGGCATCGTGTGGGAGGTGACCTGGACTCCGATCGGTTCGGAGAAAGGGGATGCCGGGTGGATACTCGCTGATCCCGACCCCGTCCCTTCGGCGAACGAAATCCACGAACAAGGGCGACGTCCCGACTAACAGCCGGAGCACCGCTCACGGTCGTGCCTGTCACGATGCGGAGGATGGTTATGGAAGACCGTGTGACACCAGGTACCGAGCCGTTTGTCCTCGGGCCGGACGAATCCCGTGGCATCGGCGGAGGGCCTTGGCGAACCCGGGTCCGCGGGGCTGAGACCGGCGGGCTACTGATCATCGGCGACGCAACCATGCCACCCATGTCCGCGGGACCATCTCTTCACATCCACACACATGAGGATGAGGCAAGTTACGTCGTCGAGGGAGTCTTGACGGTCGTGCTAGGCAGCGAGCGGTTCGATGTGCCGGCTGGCGGGATCGCGTGGCTGCCGCGAGGGGTACCACACACATTCGCCAACCTCACCAACGATCCGGTCCGCGTGGTGGGTGTCGCGGTGCCGGCTGGCCTGGAGGGCATGTGGGCCGAGTTCGCCGCGTATTTTGCATCCCTGCAGGGGCCACCTGACGAAGCGGCACTGGATGAGATCGGGAAGCGTTACGGAATTACCGTGATCGGCCCACCGATCGAGATTCCGGAGAGGTAGCCTGCAATCGCCCCGTCCAGGGCATCGTACCTGCATTATGCGCCCGTTTGCGAACGCGGAGGACGCCATCCTGTCGCGGTTACTGGCGCTGAACGTAGACCGGGCCCGCCCATAGTGGCCCACAACGAGCATTGGCAATTGCCGCTAGGAACCGACTCTCCGGGCACGGAGAAGGACCTCCCACAAGGAGAGGTCCTTCTCTGGAACGCGCCGAGCATGCTGCGCTAGCGCCATCAGCTGACCTAGGAGGAGCCGCCCTCTTCCACCTCGTGCCCGGTTTCCTTCCAGGCGTTGATCCCGCCGTCGAGGTGCGCGACGTTGCTGTAGCCCAATTGCTTCAGCGTGTCCGCGGCCAAGGCAGAACGCCCGCCCGAGGCACAGTGGAGGATTGTCCGACGGTTGGGGTCGAATTCGGGCCGATGGTACGAATTGGCCGGATCGGCGTAGAACTCGAGCATCCCGCGTGGTGCATGGATTGCACCGGGGATGGTGCCGTTCTGGGCTCGCTCCTGAGGTTCACGCAGGTCGATGAGGACGGCATCCGCCTCCGCCATCTCCCGGGTGACGTCGTCCGGCGTTAGGTTCTCCGTCCGGCTCTTCGCCTCGGCGACGAGTTCGGTGGCCGCCTTCGCTGATTCCTGGGCCATGGTGTTCCTCCTTTTGCTGGCTCTCCAGCTCAAAACCGTGATGTTGCCTCACTCCCACTCTACGCCGATCGACGGCGGAGTCAACGCCCGAGCGGCGATACCGGAGCTCCCGGGAGATGTCGACAGGCGCCCGTTCATGGCGGTGAGCGTCCCGGCGGTAGACATCGCCGATTAGGAGGGCCGGCTAAAGCTGTTTTCAGAGAGGTCGTCTGTCTGTAGCGAAGGGGTCGCTGCCGCCTGTCGCCGGAGGGCTCACCCTTGGACTTGCGGCGAGGGAAGCGGGATTTGAGGGCAATAGCCTACCCTCAGCGTGTCGAACGGGTCCTCCTGACGGGGCGCGAGGGATGTCTGGTAGGGGCGATCTCATTCGTGAGTGCCGTGGAGGCCTCATACCCCGTCATTCTGAGCAAAGCGAAGAATCCCACGCGAAGCGGTGCTCGCGAACGAGGCACCCGCGTGGGTCATGCAAGCTCCGTTGCCGGGTTCACGAGGCCAAACTCGGTCCCGGTCACCACGCTTCGTGTAGGGTTCGCTGGCCTGCGGCCAATCAGGCAATTCCGCAGGCATTGAGCGGGAGCGGCCCATCTCAATGCCATCATTACGATCCGACTACCAGGCAATCGGCCCATCGGGATCATGGCATTACGGCCAGCCCTCTTCTTCGAGCGGGCTGACGACCGCCTCGTTGAGCACGAGTTCAGCGGGTGCCGTGACCATCCATACGATCAGGGCCGCCACCTCGTCCGGCGGCAGGGCTTTTGTGGGTGGCGGCGGTTCCTCCAATGCATCATCACGCTCCGCCGCGGACCATTTCCCCCAGCCGGTGGCCATGCCGCCCGGATAGAGGATCGACGCCCGGATGCCGTGCAGTTTGCCTTCAGCAGCCAGGGATTGCGTCAGGCCGGTCAACCCGAACTTCGAGGCACAGTAGGCGCTCGCGTTGGCCCACCCACGCTTGCCGGCCACCGACGACACGTTCACGATCGTTCCCCCACCCGCCTGCCGCATATGCGGGAAGACTTCCCTGGCGAGGATGAAGGGTGCACGCAGGTTGACAGCCAGGACCTGGTCCCAGTCCTCCGTCGTCAGGGTCTCGGCGGGACCCGGCTTGTCCGTGCCAGCGGCATTGATCAGGATATCGACCCGGCCCAGATCCGCCACGGTGCGAGCCACTGCCCCGACCAGCGCCGTCTCATCGGCGAGGTCGAGGGGCAGCGGCAGGGCGCGGCTCCCGCTGCCGGAGGCAATCTCTTGAGCAATATCCTGAAGGCCAGCACCGCTGCGGGCAATCAACGCGACATGGGCGCCATGCTGAGCCAGGGCCATCGCCGTCGCCCGGCCCAGCCCGCTGCTCGCACCCGTCACGATTGCCACCTTGCCATTCAAGCTCGCGCCATGCTGATCTGTCATCCCCCTGCCTCTCACTGAGCGATATCCATGGAGACACGCCGTCGCACCCAATGTGCCATCCCCGCGAGCTTGACCGGCCCTGAAAGGATGACGGGCACCGGAAGGTGCCAGCTAGCGCAAGGAAGGACGCCCGGCATAATGCCGGGCGTCCTTCATGTTGAACGAGGATATGAACGGCTACTCCATCGAGATGACAGACATTTCTAAGCAGGTGGTGGGCAGAAGTCATTCACCGCCCTGGGGGCGATAAACTCGCCTGCTCCCCCAACCTAAGCATCTACCACGACGATTGCTGTTGCCAAGAATCGCCCACCGGCAGTGCTGATAACCCCGGTGATCGTTTCGGCCACACAAACGGCCGGCTCAGCAGGCGCCGCTACCGCCACGCGGGCAGGACCAGGCACAGCCCCAAGCACCATGGTCAAGACGAACGCCAGAGACACCACGGATCTGCGCATGTCCGATACTTTTCTTTCGCGCGGTCACGCTGCCGCAAACAGACCGGTTGTCCGGGACCCTCCTCGCATCGTAGCAGACAGATCTGGCAATTGATACCACTGTCAATCGGCGGGGACATGACAACGGCTCCCGTTTTGGGGAGCCGTGTCGACTGCCTCTGTGGCCTGATGAGACGCCCAAGCCACCGCGACGGGTGCAGGTTTCTTGGAGACTGACGTCCGGGCCCACTAGCAACCGGGAACCCCTGTAATCTCCGCACCGCGGCCATCGTGTAAGCCAGGTGCACTTTGTGCTGGCCCCGGAGAGTTGGGCAAAGCGATGTGCAGGTTCGAGTGGAACTGGTTGAATGCAGACCGCAACGCCGGATTATCCAGGTCGTCACAGAGCCGGGGGCCCACCTCGACCCTGTCACCATTAGACGTCACGATATAGTGCCGGTGAAGAGGAACCGGGGCATCACTCACGTCCGGATCGGCGAATGCGAACTGAAGGCTGCCGAGCAGCAACGAGGCGATGGCCAGGGCAAGGACGATGAGCAGGCGGATAGAGCGGAACATGAAGAGCCTCCCTTTCGCGATGTCGCATCTCCGGTGTCCCCGGATAGATGCGTTACACAAACGCCCAGTAAGGACAGGTGTCGGGATGTGGAATCCCATACCGCCAGTCTGGACGAGCGGAAGGAAGAGGGCATCGGTAGAAATACTCATTAATTGGCGCGGGAGCATGTAGGTAATTCGTGCAGTTGCCGGCGATAACCAATCTCCCCACCGGCTGCGCAGGGGGTGGTACCGCCCATTGAGATTACAGGTGTCAGCACACATCTCTGGTCGGTGCGACACCAGGAGCTTCAGACCCGTTGCCAGACGAGCGTGGCGACTTGCAACTGGCCGCACACCGGCATGGGGTGCGTCGAGAGGGTGGCCGTATCGCGGTCCAGTTGGACCAGGCGAAGCTGCGTCCCATCGATCCAGTTCGGCATCAGGCTCAATCCGATCCGGTGCACAACTTCCCCATCCTGGTACACATACGTGCCACAGTACGCGAAGTAGTCGCGGGCCGCGGCGGAAATCTCCGCGGGCGTTGCCCCCCACCAGTCATCGGCGCCGAGGTGCGGCCGGTCCTTTCGTCCGAACTGCACCGACATGTGCCCATCCGCGGTATAGGTGATGAAGCCGAGCACGTCTCGCCCGAAGGGATAGGTGATCTCTCCACGTTCGTCCCGGACTTCGAAGGACAGAAGCCTCCAGGTGCCGACCAGCGGATTCATCGTCATCGGCCATCTCCCTGGCATGCGGCGTTATCAGAAGCGTTCCCTAAGCCGTCCTGCAGTACCTTCACGCATGAAGCGGGGCCCGGCGGAGGCAGACGCATTGCGACCACGCGGCACAGGCATCACGCGTCGGGAACCAGGTCCGCCATCCATGCATGCACTGCCGCCATGTTCGCAAGGATCTCGTCCATAGGGTGTTTCAGCACCTGCTCGACATAGGGATGATACCGTTCCTCGAGCAAGATAGACATCGAGAGGCGCAGTGCCCCGACACCGTAGCGCAGCGCAGCGGCAACGCCATACCCGGTCCGAACCATCTCAGGATCCCCGCGCCAGCCTGCGTCCCCCAAGCCCGAGATGTAGCTCTCAATCGCCTCTGCTTCGAGGTACCGGGCCTCCTCCACAGGCACTTCCATGAGGATTACGCTCGCCGCAATCAGGGATGTCAACTCCTCGCTGACTGCCCCTTTGCCGGCGAATGCCCAATCGATCAGGAGCATGTCCTCGCTCCCGTCCGGCTCTTTCCGGATGAAGACGTTGCGCCGGAATGCATCCATGTGGCAAAACGTCTGGGGAAACCCCTCCAGATAGGCACAATAGGCGTCACGCCTGGCCCAGATGCGCATGAATGTGTCGACGACATGCGGCGAGTAGACACGCTCGACCTGCGGGTGGTGTATCGATTGCTTGAACGTTGCCATCGCTGGCGCGGCCGCCTCGACCCGCTGCCGAAGCCACCGCTGGCTCAGGCCGTCAGAATCGGGAAAAGGACAGCCAGTCAGGTAGGCACCGCTGAACCGGCCCATACGACGAGCAAGCGTCGCGTACCGATCAACGGGCCAGACACCGTCGCTCTCGTCCGTAACGTCCTCAAGCCAGATCCACAGTGACCCATCAGGCAGACATACCTCTCCGTAATGGTCCGGCGCCGAGATCCCGCCTGGCAGATGTGCAAGCAGCCCGGAGCTGTACAGGTCCCGTTCCCGGTGCGGCCAATCCAGGGCGGAGGGCAACATGCCCCCCTCCGGTGCGGGCCACCCCTTGAGGATCATCGAGCAGGGCTGGAGCGTGTCGCCGATCCTGGCGTTGCCTGCCACACGCCACACACCCAGTATCTGGCTGCTGCCGCCGATAAGGAGATGGCACGACCAGCCTGCGACGGAGACGGCTGACTCACCGAATTTCCGGCGGAGAGGGACGGTCACCTCGGAGGTCGTCAGCCATGCCGGGATTTCGGCTCTGTCCATCCCCTTCTCCTTCCTGTGCCCACTACGGCGGCATGGTCACATGGCGGGCGCAGCAAACGAAGCAGTGACCGCATCAGGCTCAAGCAGCCCTCGTGAGGATCAGGCACCTGGCTTGGCACTGGTCGCGCGCTCAGCCGAGGCGTTCCAGAATGCCACTCATCTCGTCGGCGGTGAAACCGCGCAGGGTCTCGGTCCGGGTTGCTCCAGATGCTCCGATCTGAAGCGCGAGGACGGCAAGGGCCTCATCGCTGGGTATATCCATCACCCCTACGAGGTCATAGCGTCCCTGTGTCCACAGCAGCAGGTCCTTCTTGCCCCCGAATTGCTCGGCAAGTTTGCGCACCCCTTCGGCATCTTCCATCGTCTTTCGGGCGGTCTTGATGCCTTGGCCGATCCAGGTTGCAAGCACCAGGTACTATGGCACTGCTCCCGCTCCTTGATGACGCAGTATGTTTAGGCTGGGGCCCAACTTCATGATACTCCCGAGGCGGGAGGAGTCAACACACGTCTGCCGGCGCGCTCTGCCGACAACAGGGAGGACAGTGGCCAGGACGATTCGCACGGACCAGGAGGCAAGGCCGTAGGCATTGAATGCATGCCGCCCATTGCGGCCTCGCGCCTCCCGAACAAGGGAGCACAACGACAGACCGCATCAGCGGGAAGGGCCGTATGGTCTGCAGGCCGGATGCCGGAGTCGGGTGGATTGCAGCGGGAGGCCTCTTCGCATAGCGTGAGGCCGGGTCTCACAATAAACACAGATGCTGCGGCAGGCGCATTAGTGTCAGGAGGACACCGGTATGAAGTTGATCCTGAAGCGTCCCTTCGCACTGCTCCTGCTCTGTGTGGCCATGGTGATCGGCGCGGCCGGGATCACGGCGAGCGCACAGGACGGTGCCACCGCAACACCTGCCGCCGCGGTGACCCGCGAAGTGATCAACGAAGGCCATCCGGATGCCGCGCCGGGGCAGGTCCTCCAGCTCGTGCGCTATACCATCCCACCGAACATGCTGCTGCCGGTGCATATCCATCCCGGCATACAGGTTGTGGTGGTTGAGTCAGGCACCCTGCACTACACGGTCGTTGAGGGAAGCGTCCCGATCACCCGCGCCGCGGCTGAGGGCACGCCCGCCCTGACGGAACAGCTGACAAGCGGCCAAGAGACGGATTTCGGCCCCGGCGACCGGTTCGTGGAGCCTGCGGGGATGGTGCATTTCGGCGAGAACCGGACCGGCAAGCCAGTTGTCCTCCTTGTCGCCTCACTCTTCGAGGCCGATGCGCCGCCCAGCACCCTTGTCGAGGTGTCCCCCGTTGCCACCCCGCCGGTGGCTGAGGAAGCCTTTTGCCGCTCGGGGGTTGTCACAACATACACCGACCGTGCATCCCTTCCCCATTGAGGAACGTGCCAGATTACACTTGTCCCGGGTTGACGTACATCATCTGGAGTCCGCGCACACCATGCCTCGCCACGAGAAATTCGAATATTCCGCTCCACCGCCATCGCCCGGCGCGACGCCCGCCCAATCCATCATCATGGGCTTTGTCGGCGGCGTCCTCGCGCTCGTGACCATGACCGGCGTGCAGAAGAGCGCCAGCAGTGCGATCCAGGTCGGCAGCTTCCTCGTCGCACTCGGTCTCCTCTTCGGTATCGGCATGGTGTCGAAGTCACGAACGGTCCAGATGATCGTCGCCATGCTGCTCATCTTCGCGGGAGGCATCACGATCGGGCTCGGAGCCAACGTCGGCTCATGGCTCTGGTATGTTGGTGCAGCCTTCTTCTTCCTCTGCGCCATCGTCGTCCTGATCAAGGACCAGATCGTCGAGCGCTCCCGCCGATAATCGAGCCACCCTGGAGCTATTTTCAGAGATGTCGCTATCTGTAGCGGAGGACTTGCCGCAGCAATGTCCTCCTGACACGGCGCACGGCACGACGCTGCTGCGGCAAGGGACCACTCTCGCGCGTAGGCAATGCCGCAGGCGTCGAGCGGACGCGGCCGATTAATGCCTGCGGCATTGTTTATATATGAAGACTCCCGGGCGAAGCCGGTGCCGAACCACTACCCCAGCCCCAACCGATTCGCATCCTTACTTCACGCAGGGAAGTCCCAGCACATCCATCCCCGCGAGGTCCGTCCCGCCCGACCAGACCCGCCACTGGAGATCCGACTTCAGCCCCTTGCCGGTGATCCACCAGACCGGGTTCCCCTCCACCGCCTCCCCGATCGCCCAACCACGCGTCCAGAACCGTCGACCCGCCTTCCAGACGCCACGGATCGCCGCATCCAGCTCTGCCCATTGCCGGGCATTGACCGTGACCGCATCCAGGGTCACTGTCGTCAGTCGCGGCTCCCGCAGCGTGCCGGTCGTTCCGAACCCCGGGTACACCGGAGCCTGCACCGGCCCCATCCCCATTGCTCGCGCGACGCCCTCCATGACGCCCCCAGCCACCTGGTGGGCGAACCCAGGCCGATCGATGATCGATGCATCCGCCTCGATGTTGCCGCACTCGAGAACGAGGCGGACCATCCGCTCCCGGGCTGGAGCGGTATAGCCGAACATCGCCAACCGCCAGCCGAGGCCCGCGCCGACGTGGGTCGCCCGCTCGCTCATCACGCCCGGCTCGATGACGCCACGCTGGCGCATCAAGAGCCCGGTGCTACGGGAGACTGCCCGGGCAATCTCCCGCGCCATGCTGTGGTCGAGCGTATTCGCCGCCAGGGCATCGGAGCCAGTGTACGGGGTGACGGTACGGAGGCCATCGCCGTCCGGCATGATCAGGAAGACGCCTTTCGTGCTGCCGGGGTCTCCCTCAAAGTGGACATCCAGCATCAGGTCGATTGGTGCCCGTCGGTGATGGACCATTACCTCCCGCCCGACGGCATCAAGCGAACCGGGAAACCAGTCCCCGGTGCGGCCACCCACATTCTGG
>DASYWM010000334.1:0-13328 GCA_035936075.1 Thermomicrobiales bacterium | reverse complement strand
TGGCGGTGATCGAAAGAAAAACAGGTTCATCGATTGTGACAACACGCTGGATATCGAGCACTCGAACCGCGGCATAGACCAGCACGGTAGCGATCAGGGCGAAAAACGAGAACTGAGAGCGGCGAGGGGGAGAGAGCGACGTGTAGAAGGGGGGACGACGCCTAAACCGAAAGCCGAGTGCGGGGACCCGTGACAGTGTGTGTTCATCTCCACGACTGGAGAGACGAAGCGGTTTACTCTGCTCACCACGCACCTTGGGACGTCGCTCGCTGATACGCCCGCCATCACTACTCATATCGAATTCCCAGGGCAACGTCGTTTGACGACAGGCTAGCTCTCACCCAGGGATTGCGTCAACCCGGTCAGCCCGAACTTTGAGGCGCAGTAGGCGCTCTCGTTGGCCCACCCACGCTTGCCGTCCAAACTCGTGACATCCTGACCCATCATCGCCATGCCTCTCACACAATGCGCTGTCCCTGTGGTGAAATGCGGTCGCGGTGAATGGGCCACCCCCGACATTGATTGGCGTTGGCATGACGAGAAGCGCGGAACAGCAGCACACTGGCCGCCTCGATCGGACCGCGGCTACACATAAAGACCCGCTATGCCAGGTTTGCCAGCCACCAAGGGGTGGCTGGACAACGTGACTTGGGCACAGATGGATGCGCCCATGAGTATGGCGGGAACGAGTCGGACCCAAGGCGGGCATGGAAAGGGGTGCGCGATATATCCCCACAATCGATTGAGAGTCCCCATGCCATTCCCTACACTCCCGGGAAACGGCTCTCTCGCCGCCCGTATGTATCCGCCAGCAGAAGGGGCGGTCGTCTTGCCGCCATCATCGACGTGGCTGGGCATCCGTCTGTCTCGCACTGCGACGCTGACGCCCTCGGTGAGTGCCCGGGCCCTGGCGCAGCTGGCCCCCTCGACGCGTATTAACAGTAGGGGCGGTCGTGAGAGCGCGGAGCACGCATGTGACCGACCGCCAGAGCGCGTTCACCGATCTCCCGCATCCGGTGCCGTCCCAACATGATCGATACGCCGCGTGCGAATGATCGTGATCATGATCGTTTTGGTCACCCCGGCTGATCTGCCTCCGCACCGCACGGCGGGCGGGGCCGGGGTTGCCTAGGGCGCCACATGTCGCTGTGTTTGGCCTCCAGATGCGAGAGGCCACTGGGCAGGGCATCCGGCGTGCGGTAGGTTGACGCAGGAAATGTGTTCGCCACGCACCAGGAGAGAGCATGAGCACGTCTGACACCGATACCAATGTGGTTTCCGAACCAATCTGGTTCCAATCACAACGTACGATGAGCCTTGGGTTGATGCTTCCCGTCGGAGAGGCATCTCATTTTGGGGAAACCCCACGGTTCTCCGACATGGTGGAGATGGCACGGGTCGCGCGCGAGGTCGGCTTCGAGGCGATCTGGCTGGCGGATCACTTCTCGTTCACAGAGGCTGAAACCGGAGACGTTCGCGGCGTCTGGGAGTGCTGGACGATGATGGCTGCCGTCGCGGCCGAGGTCCCGGATGTCCAGGTCGGATCGTTGGTGGCCTGCACCGGGTTCCGCAATCCGGGCGTCATTGCCAAGATGACCGAGTCGATCGACGAGATCAGCGGTGGACGCTTTATTCTCGGTCTTGGCGCCGGCTGGCATGAGCCCGAATACGATCAGTTCGGGTTCCCGTTCGATCATAGGGTCAGCCGCTTCGACGATGCGATCAGCATCATCCATCCCCTCCTGCGGGAGGGAAGGGCCGACTACCAGGGGCGCTTCTTCCAGGCCAACGGGGCGGTCAACCGGCCCCGTGGTCCGCGCGAGAGCGGTGCGCCGATTCTTGTCGGCTCCTCGGGAGACCGCATGCTTGGTCTGATCGCGCGATACGCCGACGCCTGGAACACCGTCTGGCACAGCGACTCGGAGGCGGTGAAACCGCTCATGGAAAAGGTCGATGCCGCCTGCGATGAGGCCGGGCGTGATCCGAAGTCGCTCATCCGGACAGCTGGCGGCAACTTCGCGATGGAAGGCTATCTGGAGCGTCGCCCGAACGCGATCAAGGGAGATACCGACACGATGGCGGAGCGATTGAACGGCTTCCGCGATCTCGGACTATCCCATTTTGTGTGTGGGCTTGACCCGTGCACTCCGGAGACAATCCGTTCATTCGAGCCAGTCGTCAAGAAGTTTGATGCGACTGAATAGTGGAAGAGTTTCGTTCGGCTCGGCCCGTGTGGGAGTTCCTGGTGAGCTCCCCTGGCGCCGATGCTGCTACTGGGGACACTATGGCGAATTATGCAGTAGGCGTGGACTTCGGCGGCACCAAGGTGATTGCCTCGGTCGTGGACGTCAAGAGCGGGAAAATTAGCGGTTCAGCGAAGGTCCGAACCAGCCTCTTCGATTCCGGTGACGCTTTGATGGAGCGCATCTATGAAGTGGTCGACGGCGCCCTGGGTGATGCCGGGGCGAAAACAAGGGATATAGAGGGCATTGGCGTTGGTATTGCCGGACAGGTCAATGCCGACGAAGGCTTGCTGATCGGGACGGCCAACTTGAGCCGGTCGGTCGTCAACCTGCCGATGGCGAAGATGCTGAAGAAGCGGTACGACGTCAACGCCGAGATCCGCAATGACGTCCAGATCGCCGCGGTCGGCGAGCATCACTTCGGCGCCGGCAAGGGCGTCGATAACTTCATCTGTGTTTTCGTGGGCACCGGGATCGGTGGCGCGATCGTCGTCAACGGCGAACTCATTCGTGGCGCCGCCGGGAACGCTGGCGAGATCGGCCATACCACCATCATGGCCGATGGCCGCATCTGCGGCTGCGGTGGACGTGGACATCTTGAGGCGTATGCGTCCCGAACGGCGATCACGAAGACGATCCTGGGGGAGCTTCGTCGTGGCCGCAAGTCGATCGTGACCGACCTGATTGATGATCTTGATCCGACGGCGGGCCACGCGGCAATCCGCTCGGGAGTTCTCAAGAAGGCGGTTTCCAAAAAAGATGAGGTCGTGACCGAGGTGATCTCGGATGCCGGCAGGTATCTCGGCATGGGGCTCTCATCCGTCGTGAACTTCGTGAATCCCCAGCGTATCATTCTTGGCGGCGGTGTGATTGAGTCGGTCGATCTGCTTTTCAAGAAGACGGAGTATTGGACGCGTCACGATTCGCTCCCGCACGCGGGTGATCAGGTGGAGATCGTACGATCGAAGCTGGGTGACTTCTCCGGTGTGGTCGGCGCGGCGGTCATTGCCGCAGGGGCATAGGCCGCCGGGCAGGCTCCGGCGTGGCGGGTTTCGGACATTGTTGTTGCCGGGATACGTCGCACAGCGTTTTCGCTTCTGTCAGCATGACGCTCTCTGTAGCCCGCAACAGCAAGGTTGTTGAACGCTTTAACCCACCATGGTGCAATAATATCGCCCCGTCCAGGAACAGGGGAAGCGCTTTGCTTCTCCCTTGCCATGCAGGTACAGGTGCATTTGCAGGTGCGGTACACTCCGCAATTAAGATGCTGGCACGCCCGGGAAGCAGATGTATTGAGTCCGGAAGCGGTGGGGAGTGAAATAGCGTTGCCTCCCCACGGCAATGTGCACAATCTCTTGATCGATATGCGGTTTTCAGGGATCAATGGTGCCTCGCGATACGACCGGGGACAGGTACGGTGCGACGCTCCCGAACCAGGTAAGAATGAGATCTCCGGATGTACAAGGGCCATGCACAGATATTTGGTTTTGGAGGATATGGATGAATCAGGATGGATCCACTGGACGCCCGTCCGGTGAAGCCCAAGAACTCGCGGTCTTTGTCGATTTTGAGAACATCCGGTATTCGACGATCAACTCCTTCGGACGGGAGCCGGATCCACTGGTGTGGCGTGACAAGGCGCTGAAATACGGCCTGATGTCTGTGGCACGTGCCTATGCGGACTTCGATCAGCACCCACCCCAGATGCGTACCCGGCTGGATGTGGCCGGTTTTGAGCTGCATCACTATCCCGCCAAGCGGACTTCGGACGCGGCGGGCCGTGAGAAGATCGCCTCCCGCTCTGACCTCAATCTCGTGATCGATATCATCAATACCGCATTGGTGCGGCCAGACATCAACACCTTTTTGCTCTTTACCGGCGACAAGGATTTCATCCGCCTCGTCACCACGCTCAGGAACCGGCTCGGCAAGCGGGTCGTCATCTGTGGCGTGCCGGGGTCGGTGAGCCCGGATTTGGTGATCGCCGCCGGAGAAGAGGATCCCCTGGAGATGTCGCAGTCGGCGGAGGTCGATATCGCCGTGATCCGGGCGATCGATGCCTATATCCGCCAGTTGCACGAGGGTTTCGTTCCGACGCAGAGTCACATGAGCAGGACGCTGTGGCGGTTCCTGGATCGCACGTTGCTGCCCTCGGAGCACATCGAGGCAAAGGTGATGGAGTTCCTGCGCAAGGGTGTGCTTGGCAAGCGCCAGACGATCAATGGTCAGGGGCAGGAACTCGTCACTACCGAGCTTAATCGGGAACACCCGCTTGTGACCCGCGCGCTGGATCTTCCCGGGGGCGATCTGGAGATCGCTCCCAAGGTTGGCGAGGAGTACGAGTACGAGGATCCGGAGAGCACCGCGTTCACGACGGATCGCAGCCAGGATGTTCCTGATCGGTCGAATGGCCGCGGGTACCACCGAAGGTTCGCCCCGACCAACCGTGGCCTTCGGCAGCGCACGCCGGTCGGCGAAGCCGGCGAGTAGAGGGCTTTCCTTGCGGACATCACGCGAACGAAGCAACGAGATAATGCGCTCCTGGTACCAGGATGCGATCCACCAGCCCTTTGCCCTGGCTCATGGTGACCGGAACAGAGCTGGTGCCCTGCTGGTTCACGGGTTCACCGGCTCACCGGCGGATATGCGCGCCCTCGGCGAGGTGGTGCATGCCCGTGGGCTCGACGTCCATGTCATGCGGCTCCCCGGGATGGCATCGGAGATCGACCAGCTCAATGATATGACTGCGGAGATCTGGCGCGACGCGGTCCTCCGGCAATGGGCAGAGCGCCGGCAGCGATACGAGCGAACGGTGCTTGTGGGCTACTCGATGGGGGGAGCGCTCTCGCTGCTTGCCGCCGCCGAGGAATCGCCTGACCTGTTGATGCTTATCGCACCGCTGACGCGGATCAACGATCGACGAGTCCCCTTCTTGCCGGTGGCCAAGTATGTGACGCGGGGGGTTCGGCCCTACGCCAGATTGAAGTGGGACGACCCTCGGGTGCACGAGTGGTTCGACCGTACCCGCCCTTCGATGATGACGCGTGACCCCGAACATCAGCAGGTGATGGAACATGAGGCCATCTATTCCGCACGTATGCTTGACGAGTTGAGGCGGCTGTTGGTGCAAACCCGTCGTTCAGCCCCAAAGGTGAGCTCGCCCACCATCATCCTGCAGGGAATCAGCGACCGCATTGTCCTGCGCCGCGATACCCGCGAATTGGTCACGCGGATCGGGGGGCCGGTGACGTACCGCGAGATGCCTGGCGACCATTACCTGCCGTTGCCGGCCTTCGATGGGTGGTCGCGGCTGTGCCCGGCAATCGATGGTGAGCTTCGTGCATGGATGGAGATGAACGAGGTAACACCGTAGGTTCGGCCCTCTGGCAGCACCATGGAATCCTCATGCGGGCTCCCCAGATCGACCAGAGTGCCGATGTGCGGGCAGGCGCCACGACACACAATGACGATACGAGGGCAGGTGCGTGAGAGAAGAACCATCGGGCTCCGACGGAATCGAGCAACGGTCGCCGGAAGCACCTCGGGAGGCGATCGCGACCTGGCCCGAGCGATCACCGGATCGGCCGGAGCCACCTGACCAGGCGACGACACCAGTCCCCTTGGCGCACCCTGATGGTCCGGTCACTGCCCTGCCGGTGACAAAGCCCCGGTCCTCTCGTCTGCGCTCCGTCGTCCGAAACTGGCCGGTCCTGATTCCCCTGGCCCTCTTTGCCATCGCGGCGATGGTCGTCCCCACCATGACGAACATCGCCACCACCGACGACTGGGGCTACACACGGTCGGTGGAGATCCTGCTGGACGACGGGCACTTGCGTGTCTTCCCGGTCGTGGCCGCGACGGCGGTGGGCCAGATCCTCTGGGGAGCACTCTTCGGGCTCACCTTCGGCATGACGCTTGGCGTGATGCGCCTCTCCACCGTGGTGATGGTTGCCTTGGGAGCGGTTGCCCTCTATGCGATCCTGCGCCAGCTGGGTATCGGGAGGGGCCGCAGCGCAACCGGTATGGCCCTCTACCTCTTCAATCCCCTCGGTTTCATTCTTTCCTTTACATTCATGACGGACCCGCATTTCGTTTCAATCTTGCTCATCTCGCTCGCGCTCTACATGCACGGATTGCGGCTCGGGCGCGAGATCGGCTGGGTGATCGTGATTGCGTCCATCGTGGCGGGGTATGCCTTCCTGATTCGCCAGCAAGGGGCGCTCATTCCGCTCTCGGTTGTGCTCTGGTTAATTGTCAGTAGGCGCCTCCCGGTGAGCCGGCCTGGTATCAGGCGCGCGCTCCAGGTTGCACTGGCACCGGCCCTGATGCTCCTCGGATACTACCTGTGGTTGCGTTTCTTCAACGATGTACCGGATGTCCAGGAGGGCTTTCTCCAGGGAGTGATTGAGGCCGGGTGGTCGGGAACATGGTTGCTGCTCCAGCGGCTGCCCTTCTACGTGGTGATGTATCTTGGCGTTTTCCTCATGCCTGTTATCGTCGCGATCCTCCCCGGGTTTCGTGAGCGGCTTCAGAACCGGTTCTTCGAATCACCATTGGGGTACTGGCTTTTCCTTGGCTTTACCGGCGTCGCGCTGACGATGTTCTTCGTGATGACTGCAAAAGGGGGCGTCATGCCCTATATGCCGCAGTTCGTCGGCCCCTCCGGCTTCGGCCCGCCTGATGTGCAGGGCTCCCGGCGCAGGATCGTCGGCGAAGGGATGCTCCTCGAAACACTGACCATCACGGCAATCCTAGGCGCGATCCTGATCGGGCTCCTGGTGCTGCGGCGCGTGAGAGGTGGACAGCAGGTCTTGCGACCACGGCGTCCCGCCACAGGCACCCCTGACAACCATGCGGCTGGTCTGGTCGCCATGGTGGCGGCATGGCAGTTCATCGGCATGCTACCGCCCTCGTATCACTACCTCAATCGCGGTGTTTCACTGGATCGATACATGTTGCCGCTGGTCCCACTGGGCATTGCACTTCTCTTATGGGCGGTGCGGGACATTTCGCTGGCGCAGCCGGTGACCTGGCTGGGTATCGCCCTGTTTGCGGTCGTCTCTACGGCCGGCACCCGCGATTATCTTGTTTTCATGGATGCTGTCTGGGACATGGGTCGCTTCGCGAACGAGCGGGGTGTCGAGAACACGAAGCTGGATGCTGGCTCGGGCTGGGATGGATACCACCTCTATACCTCCATGCTGGATGAGGGCATCACCAAGGCCAAGTCGCCTCCCGGCTCACCATGGTGGGTCTATTTTTATGCCAAGCCGACCGATTCAACCTACATCGTTTCAACCGTTCTCCGTGCCCACCGCGGCTACATCATGGTTGCGCACCGCGAATACGACCAATGGCTGGACGATGAACCAGGCGATGTCTACCTCCTGCGCCGGTTCGATGCTCCCTGGCCAATCCTCGATCCTCCCTGACAGACAGGGGCCCGAATTTTGCAATATTCGTCTACATCGGACTAGCCCGGCATACCGGACGCGTCTCAGGCGATCCCGAGGGATGTCTGCAGGAAGGAATATGGGTGTCCATAGAGCAGGAAACGTCGCTGGAGGCGCAGAGCCATGAACGGCAGAAACACGTGCCAAACCAGTTGACGCAACGGACGCGCGCCGTCCATGCCGGGGAGAACCGGGATGGCAACACTCGCCCCCTCGTAACACCCATCTACCAGAGCACCGCGTTCGCCTCTGATGAGGCCGGAATCTCGTCGGAGAGACACGAATGCGGTGAGCCGAGCTACAGCCGGGATCGGTTCCCAAACCTGCGTGAGCTGGAGCAGGCGGTCGCTGATCTGGAATGTGCTGATGCGGGCTGCGCAACCTCTTCCGGGATGGCGGCGATCTCCCTCATCTGTCTCACCTTTCTCTCTGCTGGTGATCACGTGGTGCTTGCCGAAGGATCCTACTGCGATACCGCCGAACTGCTGAGCGAGGTGTTTGGGAAATTTGGGGTCGATGTCACCGTCGTCAGTGTGGCTGAGGGCGGTTGCGTGGAGAGTGCAATCACGCCGCGGACCCGGCTCCTGCTCGCCGAGACGATCGCCAACCCCTCGATGACCGTACCCGATCTCGATGCCTTGGCAGATACCGCCCATCGTCATGATGTTCTCCTTTGCGTCGACAACACCTTCGCCACCCCGATCTTCTGTCGCCCGATCGAACACGGCGCGGATTTGGTCGTCCACAGCGCGACGAAATTCCTTGGCGGACATCACGATCTGACCGCAGGTGTGGTCGTTGGTTTTGCCCCGCTAATCGATCGGTTGCAGACGACGGGGTATCTGGTCGGGACATTGCCCGGAGCGATGGATGCATGGCTGGCGCTTCGGGGCATCCGCACGCTCGCGCCGCGCATGACATGGATTGCCCAGACGGCAGGAGTGGTGGCACGTGCGCTGGAAGGCCACCCGGCGATTGCCGAGGTCCGATATCCGGGAACCGCGTCCGGAACAAAAGCGGAGATCATCCAGCGTATGCTGCCGGATGGGGCCGGTGGGATGCTGGCCATCCAGCTTGCCGGGGGCGATGCGGCTACCGAGACGCTCATTTCGGCCCTGCGTTTGATCCCCTATGTCCCAAGCCTCGGTGGCGTGACAACGTCCGTCTGTTATCCGCCACGCTCGCTGGAGGCACGAGAGCAAGAGAGGCAGGCGAACGGGTGGCTCCGGTTCTCAATTGGTCTGGAGTCACCAGAAGACCTGATTGCCGACATCACGCAGGCACTTGCCGCTATCGAAGACGAGAGTAGGGAAAGAGGATGACGACCGCATTGGTCACCGGAGGAGCCGGCCTGATCGGCTCTCACATCGTTGACGCTGCCCTCGCTCGGGGGTGGGATGTGCGGGTGCTTGATAGCCTGGAGCGGCAGACGCATCGAGCGGGTCAACCGGTGTGGGTACCGTCCGAGGTCGATTTCATCAAGGGCGATGTCCGCAATCGCGCGGACTGGGAGCGGGCCCTGCAAGGCGTTGATCTCGTCTTTCACGAGGCAGCCTACGGCGGCTACATGCCGGAGATCGCCAAGTTCATCCATGTCAACTCCTACGGTACCGCGCTGATGCTGGAGACGATCCGCAATCGCAACCTGCCTGTCCAGAAAGTCGTCATTGCCTCGTCCCAGGCGGTCTACAACGAGGGCGCGTATTCCTGCCCGGAGCATGGTCATTTCTATGGCGAGACGCGGGACATCGCCCGGCTCGAAGCGGGCGATTATGCGATGCACTGTCCCACCTGCGATCGGGATGCCGTACCAGTCCCCACTGATGAGCAGGCGCCAATGGGTGGCGAGAACGTCTACGCCATCTCAAAGGCGGATCAGGAACGCCTCGTGATGACCTTTGGTCGCGCCACCGGGATGCCAGTCGTGGCGCTCAGGTACTCCTGCACCTATGGACCGCGACAGTCGCTTTTCAATCCCTATACGGGTGTCATCGCAATCTTCTGCACGCGCCTGATGAACGATCTGGTGCCGGTCGTCTATGAGGATGGGCGGCAATCCCGGGATCTCGTCTTTGTGGAGGATGTCGCCCGGGCGAACGTGCTCGTTGCGGCGGACGAACGGGCAAACGGACGCGTCTTCAATGTCGGTACGGGCAATGCCGTCGCCATCGGTGATCTGGCATCGATGCTGTCGGAGAAACTCGGCAAGCAGATTCCGCCGCAGATTCAGGGAGAGTTCCGTCCGGGGGAGATGCGCGCGCTGATCAGCGACATCGCTCGCATCGGTGAGCTTGGCTTTGTGCCAACAGTTGATCTGGCTATCGGCATCGACAGGTATCTGGGTTGGATCCGGGAGCAGGGGAGCGTCCGTGATTATTTCGCCGCCGCCGAGCGCCGGTTGAAGGCACGTCAGGTGGTCAAGCGGTCTCGTCAGGCTGCTCCCAAATGAGCACACAAGCGGATCAGGTGCTTACGGCAGCCGTAATCATTCCCTGTCTCAACGAGGAAAATTCCATCGGCTTGCTTGTCGGTGACGTGCAAGAGGCTGCCGCCGATCTGGATCTCCCGGTGCGGATCGTGAGCATCATTGTCGTCGATAACGGTAGCGATGACGCAACCGCGAAAGTGGCGGAAGAGGCAGGTGCGACAGTTGTACCAGAGCCACGGCGGGGCTATGGTCGGGGATGCCTGACCGGAGTCGAGGCAGCCGGTGAGGTCGACGTGATCGTTCTCATGGATGGCGACCGCAGCGATCGGCCGGACGAGCTGCCATTGCTTTTGGAGCCGTTGCTTGCCGGTGAGGCGGATCTGGTAATCGGCTCACGGATGCTTGGCACCTATGAGCCAGGATCGATGCTGCCGCAGCAGATCGTCGGGAACAAGGTGGCTGCTGTGCTGCTTCGGCTCCTCTATGGCGTGCGGGTGACCGATATCGGCCCGTTCCGTATCATCCGCCGGCAGACGCTCCTTGGCCTCGGGATGCGGGAGATGACCTACGGCTGGTCGGTCGAGATGATCGCCAGGGCCGCGCGTGCCGGCCTGGCGGTGCGCGAGGTGCCGGTGACGTACCGCAACCGTGCAGGTGGTGTCTCCAAGGTGAGCGGTAATCTGCGGGCATCGCTCAAGGCTGGGTATCGCATTATCGGCGCTATCCTCAAGTCCCGGCGCGGCCCGGTCGGCCCGGCATGAATGCGCGCCGATCAGCGAACCTGCTGATGCTGGCGGCGCGTGCCGCCGTTCCCGGCGAAACGAAGACGCGCCTCGGCCGAGTCATCGGCATGGAGCGCGCGGCGGAGCTCTACGAGGCGTTTCTGCGCGACCTCGCGGCTCGCCTGACGCGCGATCGAGGGGGGCACGACGTAGCCTGGACCTACTCCCCGCCGGAGATCGATTTCCTTCCGTGGCTTGAACGCATCGGTGCAAGGAGCGGACCCGGAATCCATGTGGTCCCCCAGCAGGGGCAAGATTGGGGTGTAAGGCAGGACTACCTTCTGCGTTGGGGACACGAGCAGGGCTACGAGCGCTCGGTCCTGATCGCCACAGACTCCCCGCATCTGGAGCGGGCAGTGATCGATCAAGCCTTTGAGGGCCTGCAGAGCCACGATATTGCCCTCGGTCGCGTCCATGATGGTGGGTATTACCTGATCGGGATGGCGGGGTACTGGGATGTCTTGCGGAATGTCCCGATGAGCACCAGTTCCGCCGCTGATTCCCTCATCGGGCAGGCGCGATCGCTCGGTCGCTCCCTGATCGAGATGCCCGCAACGTTCGATGTCGATGAGGCACGCGATCTCCAACACCTGGTCCGGGCACTGTCGCCTGACGGGAAGGACTCCCCGGCAACCTGGGCGGCGCTGGAACGACTTGGCCTGCGGGACGACGTTGTCGGATCCTAACTACATCTCGAGCGACCGTTGCACCGGGAAGTGCACCCCTTCCAGGCCAAGGAGCGTGCGTTTGATGGGCTGGCCACCGGTATACCAGCCCATGCTGCCATCGCCACGTATCACTCGGTGACAGGGAATGACGATCGGCACCGGGTTCGCGCCGAGTGCGTTGCCGACGGCCTGAGTGGCTCCCGGGCTACCGATAGCCTGCGCGATTTCTCCATACGTGTGGGTTTCACCATAGGGAATCTCTGCCGTCGCGGCGATCACCCGGCGGGTGAAATCGCTGATACCCGTCAGGTCCGTCTGACTGGTGAAGGTTCTGAGTTCCCCCGCGAAGTAATGCGTTAGCTCCTCCAGGACGTCGGCAAGTACCGATTCGTCGGGGGATGGTTCGATCCCTCGTCGTACCAGGTCTGCCTCAAAGTCCCCTACCGATCTGCCGGGCACGAAGTCGATCGCCGCCAAACCCGCACCAGTGACGGTGATCATCACCTGGCCCACTGGAGTGTCCAGGAAATCTGATGGCCCGTATCTGTGGTTCGTCATTTCGAATCCTGCAAGCCGATGTCCTCGATCCTCGTCAACCTGTTGATAGTGCTTTCCCCATTCCGTGGCGCGCCCTTGACCGCCATTCAACGGGATGAAGAGATGGTTTCTCACGGGTTGCTGACAATCACTCCGATTGACGGTTGATATTCGCGCCATATCTCCTCATGCGGTTGAAACCCCGATGTTCGGTCCCGATACATTATGCGATGAATCCGGGGCTTATGGATCGGCACGTAAGGAATGTACGGACAAGACTGGTAGTTGATTCTTTGCCTCTTTGGCACAATTGCCGGGACAGGAATTCATGGCGTTGACGGCGCCGCGTCAAACCTAGGGGAAGGGAACGCAGAGCATGGCGGTCAATATTGGGACGGCCCCGGAGCGCTGGTTGCGAGGCGTGGAGCGCCTTGTGGCTAGCATGGCGAATCTGCTGCCACGAAACGCCACACGTGCGCGGCGTGGCCGCCGTATTCCGGCCCATTGGGTCATGCAACGTGGTCCCGCGCGTGCGACTGCGCCCGTGGACGCCCTGGGTGGGTTTCCTGGGTCCCTCAGATCGCGGAACGCTCTTGAGCGCACAACGGTAGCCGTCACCTCTCGCTACCTCGTCGTGGGTGAGGGAACGAACGACGGCTTTGCGCTCCGCATGAGTGATTTGCTCTCGGCAGACATGGTTCGGCCCTCGCTCTGGTCCAACCCCGGCCTGGTAGTAAGCTTTCAGGACGGCGCGGTCACCAGCACATTCGCCCTGAATTTTCGCGGTCTGGCACGTGGGCTCTCTGGCCGGTACCGGGCAGAGGAGGTGCTCCGTGTCCTGCAAGAGCAGGGCGTTCAGCGGCTGGGTCTGCATCGGCTCTCGGGAGGTCCCTCCCTCGCGCTCCCCTGGGAGGAGGTTCGCGTCCACGAGAACGAGACACTGCTCTGGGCGGGAAGGGCCAGGGCCTGTGTCGGCGGTTGGTATGGTGCCGTACAGCGTTCCTGTCGAGTCTGGCTCACCAGGACATCGCTCCTCTGGTGCTGTAGCGATGGTGAGGGGGTCAATCGGCTAAGCTTCTCTGATATCGCCGGCGCGCGCGATGGCGTATCCGATCGAATCCGCGTTTCATTTCATCAGGGCGACCAGCAGTACGACCTGCTATTCGACTTCGACGTCCCTGCTCCCGGCCTGGTAGGGAAGGAGCAGCGGACACGGT
>DASYWM010000333.1:0-4162 GCA_035936075.1 Thermomicrobiales bacterium | reverse complement strand
AAGGGCGAGCCGCAGCCGGTCCCGACCGGGTTCATGCTCCCCAACGGCATGGAGCAGCCCTTTCTCCACGTGATGTTCCCCGCGGTCACCGTCGAACGCACATTGGGAGAGTAGCCATCATGCGCCCTGCTGGTGCTCACCGGGAATGCGGGCGGGGCGCACGGCGATGCGATAGTCGCTCTGGCCCCATTCACGCCAGTCACGCTCGTTGCGTCGAGACATGCGTGGTGCTGCATCCACCCGTCATGCACATGGTGCTTTTCACGATGGCAGGGTTCGTGATAACCCTGATCGCGGAGTGGCTAGCCACGGACATGCTGGACTGGTGGGCGTATGCTGAGCGGATGCCGACGCTGCCCCTGCTCCAGTGGATGATCCTGCCCCCGTTGGTGATATGGTTCGTCCAGCCTCAGTTCGCGTGATTCGATGAATGGGACATTGAGCCATGCAACAGGAACCGCACGGGAGTGGGAACAGATTCTCCCCGGAAGGTAAGGCGGACGCGCCTAGCGTCACTCCGAGCACGGGCGGGGATCATTCCGGACCCGGATCCGCGATGCAGGCTGATCCCGACGAGATGATCCGCCGACATCGGACACAAACACTGTGGATGTACTTCGCCAACATCATCCTGGGTCTGTGGCTGCTCACCAGCCCGGCCATATTCGACTATCGAAGCGAGCAGCTGGCGTGGAGTGACGCCCTGAGTGGTGCCTTGATCGTTGCACTCGGTATCGTTGCGTTCTTCCCGCGCGGGGATTTCTGGGGTCGCTGGGGAATCTGCCTGGTCGGCACCTGGCTCCTGTTCGCACCGTTGATCTTCTGGGCGCCCACGGCGTTCGTGTACGTCAACGACACCTTGATCGGGGGACTCGTGATCTCGTTCTCCGTGCTCGCCCCGATGATGCCCGGCAAGGCGCATCACATGGCGATGATGCAGCCTGGGCCAGACGTTCCGCCCGGTTGGACCTACAATCCATCCAGCTGGTGGCAGCGCGGACCGATTATCGCACTCGGCCTCATAAGCTTTCTGATCTCCCGCTACCTGGCGGCCTACCAGCTTGGCCACATCGATACAGTCTGGGACCCGTTCTTCAAGACCGGCACGGCGAGGGTTCTGACGTCGGATGTCTCCAAAGCGTGGCCCGTCTCCGATGCGGGCCTCGGTGCAACCTCGTATCTACTGGAAGCACTGTCGGGATTCATGGGTGGTATTCGTCGCTGGCGAACGATGCCATGGATGGTGGTGATGTTCGGCGTCCTCGTGGTCCCACTCGGCATCACCAGCATTATCCTGGTGATCCTGCAACCGGTGATGGTCGGCACGTGGTGCACCCTCTGCCTTACCACAGCGCTCTTTATGCTGGTGATGATCCCACTGGCGGTCGACGAAATCTGGGCGATGGTGCAGTTCATGCTCCACACACGCCGCGAAGGCAAGCCGATGTGGCGAACTTTCTGGATTGGCGGCACGATCGAGGGCGGCTCGGAAGATACGCGATCTCCTGAATTCGACGGACCCCGGTTCCCGATGGTTCCATCGATGGTGTGGGGCGTGACCATTCCCGGGAACCTGCTGATAAGCGCGTTGATAGGCTTCTGGTTGATGGCAGCACCGCCTGTGTTTGATTCCACAGGCACCGTCGCGAACAGTGACTTCCTCGCCGGCCCCCTTGTGGCCGTCATAGCCGTCATCGCGATGGCCGAGGTCGCGCGTCCACTCCGCTTCATCAACGTCGTCATCGGGCTCTGGCTGGTCTCCACACCGTGGTTCCTCAGTGGCACCACGACGGGATCGACCGTCAACGATATCGTTGCGGGCCTCGCTCTGATTGGTCTAAGCCTGCCGCGTGGCAGCGTCCGTGAGCGATACGACGGGTGGCAACCGTACATTGTGTAATGGGTCGACGATACGGCGAGCCGTATCGCGGTTCAGGAAGGACATGGACTTGAGCAACAACATGGATGAAATACCGGGTGGCGGTCAGGTGGTCGTTGTGACCGGTGCATCCAGCGGTGTCGGGCGCGCAGTCGCACGGGCCTTTGGAGAGCGCGGCGCCCGCGTGGGACTGTTGTCTCGAAACGAGGATGCCCTCAATGCCGCAGCCGCAGAGATACGGTCAGCCGGCGGAGAGGCGCTGGTTTGCCCGACCGATGTCGCCGACTCCCAAGCGGTTGAACGTGCCGCCGCCCAGATCGAAGCCCAGTGGGGCCGGATCGATGTCTGGGTCAACTGTGCGATGGCGACCGTGTTCGCCCCGGTCGCCGAGATGACCCCGGATGAGTACCGACGCGTGACCGATGTCACGTACCTGGGGTACGTCCACGGCACCCTGGCGGCCCTGCGACGAATGCGACCGCGAGATCAGGGGACCATCGTCCAGATCGGATCAGCACTTGCCTACCGCTCCATCCCGCTCCAGAGCGCCTATTGTGCCGCCAAGGCTGCCATTCGCGGTTTTACCGACTCGCTGCGCACGGAACTGATACATGAGGGGAGCAGCGTGCGAATCACAGCTGTCCATCTGCCGGCGATCAACACCCCGCAGGCGATCCGGCAGCGAAACAAGATGCCGCGCCAGTCCCAGCCCGTACCGCCGATGTTCGACCCGGAGATCATCGCCAGGCAGGTTGTCTGGGCAAGCGACCATGCGCCGCGGGAGATGCTTGTCGGGACTCCAACGATGAAGGCGGTTTGGGCCCAGAAGTTTATCCCGGGCCTGCTCGGCCGGTACCTGGGGAAAAACGGGTGGGACGCCCAGTTCACGGATGAACCTAACCGACAGGATGGCGATATCCTGTTCGAGACATTGCCGGGTGATCCGGGTGCGCATGGCCCCTACCGTGATCGGGAGCAAGGGCCGGATCTTCAAATGCGTCTGCGTCCTCATGCCCGTTCCCTCGCGGCAGCAGTCGGGGTAGGATGTGTGCTGGCGATCAAAGCGATCGGACGACGCGCATGACCACGACACCGTGGAGTGCGGGGGGCGAGGGAACATGATCTCCTCTGCCCAAACCACCGAACGCTATCCTCCCATAGGCGACTACGCCATTATCGGGGATTGCCGAAGTGCAGCACTCGTCTCTTGTGAGGGCTCCCTCGACTGGCTCTGCTGGCCACAGTTTGATAGTCCGTCGATCTTTGCCTCCCTGCTCGACGCCGAGCAGGGAGGACGCTTCTCACTACAACCGACTGATCCATTTCGAACTGAGAGGCACTATCTCCCCGGCACCAACGTGCTTGAAACCGTCTTCCATACCGACAGCGGCTCGGTGGCCCTGCGCGATGTCATGACCGTGGCGTCCGAGGAATACAAGCAGGACGCGCTGGTTCCGGAGCACGAGATCCTCCGCGAGATCGAAGGCCTGGCCGGAACGGTCGAGGTGGAGATCCACTATGAGCCCCGGCCGGACTATGCCCGGCGAACCGTTTCCCTCAAACAGCGCGGCAGGCTTGGAGTGTGGTGCCGTGCTGGTCGCGCAGCGCTGGTCCTCCACAGCGACGCGCCGCTCGACATCTCCTCCGACAAGCGGTCCGCCAGTTCTACCATTCGCGTCCTCGCCGGAGAGCGACGCTTTCTCTCCCTCACCTGGAGCGATGACGGCCCGGCGGTCGTCCCGGCGCTTGGCGCTTCGGCCCGTGCACGTTTGGAGCAATCAGTCGAGTGGTGGCAAGAGTGGTCCAACCGCTCCACTTACAAGGGACCGTACCGTGAGGCTGTGGAGCGGAGCCTCCTGGCGCTCAAGCTCATGTGCTTCGCCCCGTCGGGTGCCGTCATCGCCGCGCCGACAACGTCACTTCCTGAGAAGATCGGGGGCGTACGAAACTGGGACTATCGTTATTGCTGGCTGCGTGACGCCTCGTACACCGTCCGCGCACTCCTCGAGCTTGGCTACGAGGAAGAAGCCGAAGCCTACTGCGGCTGGCTTCTCCACGCGACACGTCTGACGTGGCCCGAGCTCCAGGTGGTCTACGACGTCTATGGTAAGGCGCGCCTGCCGGAGGACGAACTGGATCATCTCGAGGGATACGCCGGTTCTCGGCCCGTGCGTATCGGTAATGGCGCTCATGACCAGATCCAGCTGGACGTGTACGGAGAGGTGCTCGACGCCATCTTCCGATTAGTGAATGGCCCTGACTTTTTCGACCGGGATACCGTTC
>DASYWM010000332.1:0-3036 GCA_035936075.1 Thermomicrobiales bacterium | reverse complement strand
TCATCGACCTCATGCAGCAACACGCGCGTAGCCGTTGGTGGTAGCAGGCCCACATCGCTCAGGTGCTGATAGGTCTCCCGTTCCACCGCGAGCCCCCGGCGCGTCACCAGCTGGAGTTCGGCTGCCTCGTCGAGTGAGAGGCGCGCCAACTCCGCCCGCGTCTCTTCTTCGGCCTGGTCGAGCTCAGACATGACGATCGGGTCTTCCAACTGCAGGTCAGCAAGTCGTTCCCTCGCTGCGGTAATGGCCGAGAGGCGCGCACCACCCGCCAGAAAGCGATCAGCCGGGCTGGGTTCGTCAAGCCCAAGGCGACGGACGAGCATGCCGATCGTTGTGGCATTGAGCAGCAGCGTGGCCAGCACCACACCACCGGTCATCGCCACGAACTGATCCCGCTGGGCGAGCTCTTCCGGCAGGGCAAGCGCCAAGGCAAGCGCCACGCCGCCCCGCAACCCACCCCAGATGAGCACCGCCTGATTGCGCATACCCACCGGCGGAATATTCCCCACCCGCTCAATCAGGACCATTAGGGGCACAACGGCGATGGCGCGAGCAAGCAACACGACAACGATCGCGAGGCCGATGGCACCAATGTTCTCAGTCAGCAGGGATGGATCAATTGCGAGACCGATCAGCAAGAACAGGAGGGCATTGGCGACGTAGCCAAGCGCTTCCCACAGCCCCTCCCACAGTTCCCGGACCGGCGCAGTGGCGCGGATTGGGGCAGAGCCGCCCAGCACCAGCCCGGCGGCAACCGTGGCGGTCACCCCTGAGAATCCAAGCACATCATCGGCAAGCACGAAACCACCATAAGCGACGGCCAGGGAGAGTGCGGCCGCCGAGAGCCGATCGAGCCATGGCAGCGCCAGGGCCGCGAGAAAGCCCACTCCTGCCCCAATAGCCACGCCGCCGAAGCAGACGACGATGAACTCCCACACTCCTTCGAACGCGTTGAGGTCCCCACCAAGCGCCGCTGCAAGCAAGATCGTAAAGAGGACGATGGCGACACCATCGTTGAGGAGGCTCTCCCCCTCGACAAGCGTCAGCAGGCGCCTCGGCACACCGAGTTCACGAAAGATGGCCACTACAGCGACCGGATCGGTGGCGGAAATGAGCGCTCCGAAGAGGAGCGCGGGGATCAGGGGCGTATCGAGGCCAATGTAGAGGGAGAGACCGACACAGATTGCCGAGACAGCAAGCGCGGGAATCGCCAGAACGAGGATTGGAACAAGGTTACGAAAGAAGGCGCGGGTGGAGAGGCCAAGAGCGGCCTCGAAGACGAGCACGGGGAGGAAGACGAAGACCAGAACCTCTTCGAACCGTTCACCCCCGATCGGGCTCTGGAGGTTGCCCAGCCAGCCGGCGAGGAAGCCCACAAGAGCCAGAACAACCGTCAAGGGAACGTTGGCTCGACGCGCGAGGACGCCGAGCAGTACAGCGCCGGCAAGAAGCGTTGAGAGGAGAAGGAGCCAGGCACCCAAGTCCATGGTCATGTGTCTCCCACGACAAGCGCAAGCGGATAGCCCTTAAAGACATGCATGAATTGCGTGTATTATCACGCCGAGCATACGCCCGCACCAGCGCCGTGAACAGGCACTTGCCGGAGAAGATCCAGTATTCCTGATCGTGGGAACCGGGAACCGACCTGTGTACAAGCCCGAGAACTCTTATTCGTTAAGCGATGGGCCATTCTGGCATGGCCGGATCATCGGGATGGCTGGCATGGAGGGCCGTTGTGTATCACATGAGGGCGGCACAGGAGGCTGACATCCCCACCCTGTATGAGTTGCACTGGTCCGCGATGCATGACTATGTCGACCGGACGTGGGGCTGGGATGAGGATGATCAGTTCGCACGATTTCATCACTATGCGTCCGCATCGCCGTTGCAGGTGATCGAGGTGGATGGCCAACCAGCTGGGTTCATCCATATCGAGCACACGGCGGATGCGGTGGAGATTGTCAACATCGAGCTGGCATCAACCGCCCAAGGCAGAGGTATTGGCACGGAGTTGCTGAAACAGGCCATTGCAGATGCAGGAAAGAAAGGGGTGCCTCTGCGACTGCAGGTGCTCAAGGCGAACCCCGCTGCGCAGCGCCTCTATGTACGGATAGGCTTTGAGAAGACCGGCGAAACGGAGACTCATGTACGCATGCAATGGGGTGGTGGGCCTGGGAAGTAGGGCACACTAGCCACCCCATTTCCATTGCTCGCTGCTACGGGCGCTCCGCGATCTCCAGCATGCGTTCGGCGCATCGCCGGAAGGCGTCGCGGAGCTCCGGTGGCTCGATGATCCTCATCCGGAATGGCAGCTCGGCGATTCGCAACACAAACCACTCCAGAGTGTTCGATGATCCTCGAATCCGGCTGCGCCCTTCACCGATCTCCTCGACGATCGCGAAGGACCGTGGCACATATTCGCGAACGTCTGACACGGATGCCTCCACTTCGACTTCGATTCGCCACGTCGTCCATGACAGGGCCAGTGACGATTCGATGGCCGCGATCACGTCCATCTCCTCGGGCGCCTCGAAGGTCTGCGGCAGGACATCCACCCGGCGAATACGGTCGATCCGGAAGGTGCGGTGATCGTTCCGAAGATGGCACCAGCCATGGAGATACCAGCGCCCAAAGAAGGCGCCTATTCCATAGGGGTCAACTTCCCGAGCGCTCTCGTCACCATCTGGTCGGCTGTAGCGCATCCAGCAGCGCTGTCGGGTGATGCACGCCTGGGCCAGTTTGGCGAGGACATGTGGGTCGGGGAAGCTGGGCGACCCGAGATGGTCGTCCACCGGAAGCGATACGCCTTCCCGCAACGCGTGGATCCGGCGCGATAGCTCTGGCGGGAGTACGCGCTCGATCTTGGCCAAGGCGCTCTCGACGCCTGGAGGAAGCTCCGCACCTCGGGTCGTACGGCTCATCAGCAGGGCAATCGCCAACCCAAGTGCCTCGTCGGCATTGAACATCATTGGCGGCAGGCGGAACCCTGGCCGCAGGGCGTAGCCGCCATGTCGGCCCGTCGTCGGCTCAACCGGC
>DASYWM010000331.1:0-8418 GCA_035936075.1 Thermomicrobiales bacterium | reverse complement strand
AAAGAGCTCGTTGACGACCTGGACCTTGCTTTCAACAAGGCGCGTCAGGCACAGATCACCAACGAAGTCGCCGAGATCTCGGCGGGCGCGAACGCCTTCCGGACCGACTAGGGCCGTACCGCACGACGATATTGCAAAGAGAGATTTGAGGCATGAGCGGTTACAGCCTCACGGCACCCGCTTCAGGTAAGGAACGCAACATGGCTGCACCAGCAACCGCACCCCAACAGCAGAAAACCGGCGCTACCGGCACGATCGTCCAGATCACCGGTGTCGTGGTCGACGCTGAATTCCCGCCAGACCAACTCCCACAGATTTACAACGCGCTTGAAACAGACCTCCCCGATGGGCGGCGACTCGTGCTTGAGGTGCAGCAGCATCTCGGTGACGACCGCGTTCGCGCCGTTGCCATGAGCACCACCGACGGTCTACGTCGTGGCCAGGAAGTCCTGGACATGGGTCAGGCGATTGCCGTGCCGGTCGGGCAGGCAACGCTCGGCCGTATCTTCAATGTGACGGGTGAACCGATCGACGAGCTGGGACCCATCAACGCGACCGAGTTCCGGCCGATTCACCAGGAGCCGCCCTCCTTCGAGGAGCAGTCAACGGCTGTTGAGGTGCTTGAGACAGGCACCAAGGTCATCGACCTGATCGCCCCCTTCACCCGGGGCGGCAAGATCGGCGTCTTCGGCGGTGCCGGCGTCGGCAAGACAGTCATTATCACCGAGCTGATCCGTAACATTGCGGCCGAGTTCGGTGGCTACTCCGTCTTCTGCGGCGTGGGTGAGCGGACCCGTGAGGGAACCGCGCTCTGGGGCGAGCTTGCCGAGTCCGGCGTGCGTGACCAGACCGCCCTCGTCTTTGGCCAGATGAATGAGCCGCCGGGAGCCCGTCTCCGTGTGTCGCTTACCGGCCTGACCATGGCTGAGTACTTCCGCGACGAAGGCCGCGACGTGCTCGTCTTTATCGACAACATCTTCCGGTTCGTGCAGGCGGGCTCCGAGGTATCGGCCCTCCTCGGGCGTATGCCGAGCGCTGTGGGATATCAGCCGACCCTCGCGAACGAGATGGGTCAGCTTCAGGAACGCATTACCTCGACGAAAACTGGCTCCATTACGTCCGTGCAGGCCGTCTACGTGCCAGCTGACGACTACACCGATCCGGCCCCGTCGTCCGTGTTCGCTCACCTTGACGCGACGCTCGCGTTGGAGCGCTCGATTGCCGAGCGCGGTCTGTTCCCGGCGGTCGATCCACTTTCGTCGACTAGCCGTATCCTCGATCCGCTGATCATCGGGCAGGAGCACTACGATGTGGCCCGCGCCGTGCAGCAGATCTTGCAGCGTTATCGTGACCTGCAGGACATCATCGCCATTCTTGGTGTCGAGGAGCTGAGCGACGAGGACAAGCAGATCGTGGCCCGTGCCCGCCGCATCGAGCTCTTCATGTCCCAGCCGTACTTCACAGCCGAGCAGTTTACCGGCAACCCGGGCCGCTTCGTCTCGCTTGCAGACACGGTTCGCTCCTTCAAGGAGATCGTCGACGGCAAGCACGATCACCTGCCGGAGAGCGTCTTCCGTTACAAGGGCAGCATCGATGAAGTCGTTGAAGCCGCCGAGCGCCTTGAGGCCGAAAACCGGTAAGGGGGCGAGAATGGAGGTCGCGCCGAACAACGGTGTGACCTCCTCGCTACAGGAGGTTGTCCGTGGCAAAGCTCTCAATGGAGCTCGTAACAGGTGAGCGTGTCGTCTACCAGGCAGATGACGTAGATATGGTGGTTGCACCTGGCTCCGAGGGAACCCTCGGCATCTTGCCGAACCACGCCGCGCTCATCTCCCTCCTTTCCGCCGGTGAGGTGCGTGTCAAGAAAGGCAACCAGGAAGACTCCCTGATTGTCTTCGGCGGATTTGTTGAGGTCCTCGACAACCGCGTGATCATCCTCGCAGATAGTGCGGAACGGGCGGAGGAGATTGACCTCGAGCGGGCGGTACGCGCACGCGATGCGGCAGAGGTGTCACTGCGAAACGAGTCCGACCGGGTGAGCGTCGCCGAGGCCGATGCGGCGCTTCGCCGCGCAGCGCTCCGGCTCAGGATCGGCGAGCGCCGTCGTCGTAACAGCAGTGGAGCGCCACGCTAAACGTACCTATCAAGGGGAAGAGGGCGGAGCCGGCGATGTTACACCGACATCGCCGGCTCTGTGCGTGCTTGTCCCATGGGGTAGCACATCTATACTTGTCCGGGCCGTTGCCGGAACGCCATGGGCCCGTTGTTGCGAGACAACGTGCGGTGGTCTTCACGCGCCGCCACCGATTCAACCACCACCTTTCAATCATGACCGGAAGGGTCGCATCCATGTCCGTCTTCCCCGAAACCACCATTGCTGACACCGCGGTAGAGGAGCGCCTGCTCAAAATCCGGGGAGGCAACGTCCTTCATGGCGAGGTTCGTATCAGCGGCGCAAAGAACGCCGCGTTGAAGGCACTGGCCGCGTCGCTGCTTACAACTGAAGAGGTCGTACTGAATAACGTCCCCATGATCGCTGATGTGCTCTCCATGGCGGAGCTGCTGCGGGCGTTCGGCGCGGAGGTTGACATCGACAAGGAGCACGACCGCGTCGCGGTACGAGCGACCGAGATCGTTCGCACAGACGCCCCGTCACATCTCTTCAAGGCAACCCGCGCATCTGTGGTGGTCACCGGGCCGATGCTGGCGCGGGAGGGCGAAATCTCCTTCTACATGCCCGGTGGCGACCAGATCGGCAAGCGCCCTATCGATATGCACTTGCGTGGCTTCCAGCGGATGGGTACGGAGATAATCCGCAATGCCGAGGGAATCCAGGCCAAGGTCGCCAAGCTCCAAGGCGCCCGCATTTACATGGATTATCCCAGCCATACGGGAACCGAAGCCATCATGATGGCCTCTACCCTGGCGGCTGGCACGACGGTGATCGTCAATGCATCGGCGGAACCGGAAATAGTCTGGCTTGGCAATATGCTGAACCGGATGGGCGCGCGCATCAGCGGGCTGGGCTCTCCCATCATCACTGTCGAAGGTGTTGAGCGGCTGCGTGGCGTCTCGGAAATCGTCATTCCAGACCGGCTTGAGGCGGCGACTTACGCGATCGCGGCGGTCATCACCGGCGGTGAGGTAACGCTCCAGCGAATTTTTGAGCCCCATTTGTTACCTATCACGGAGAAGCTGCTCGAAGCGGGCGCGGAGGTCTGGCATCGCGATGGGAGAATGTTGATCCGGGCCGGAAAGGAACTGCGGTCCGTCGATATCCAGACGCTGCCATTCCCCGGTTTTCCCACGGATAGCCAATCGACCTTTGTTCCGCTGCTGACCCAGGCGACAGGCGTCGCTACAGTGCACGAGCGGGTGTACGAGGATCGCCTGCGCTATACGGACGAGCTGGTGAAGATGGGCGCGGACATCCGGGTCGCCCGCTTCGGCGAGAAGGGGGAGTTCCTTGCGACATCTGCGGAGATTCACGGACCAACCAGGCTTCGGGGCACCCGCGTCGCGTCGCTGGATATACGTTCGGCTGTGAGTCTCGTGCTGGCCGGGCTGGTCGCTGAGGGGGAAACCCAGCTTACCGACGTTTATCATATCGACCGCGGCTATGCCGACTTCGTCAACAAGCTCAACGAGCTTGGGGCAGATCTCACGGATACCGGCGAACCCGCAAAGGTATAGACGCTGGACGAGGCCGGTCCGGAAGTTGCGTTCGTACATTGCGGTAGAGTAGGTTGAACGGAGAATCGCCGGCGCCTTGAGGCGCCCGTTACGTAAGGAAGCAATCGCGTGTCGTCACGAATTCTCGTCGTTGAAGATCAGGATGATGTCGCCCAGCTCATCGATGTTGTCTTGAAGGGCGAGGGATACACCGTTGCCATTGCTCGGGATGGTGCGCAGGGCCTCATGATGTCCCGTGACTGGCAACCGGACCTCATCCTGATGGATATCATGCTTCCGGGTGTTGATGGAGGCACGCTCATCGCTCGTCTCCGCCAGGAACCGGAGACAGCTGATCTCCCAATCATTGCCATGTCAGCCAGCCGGACGCTGAGGGACCGAACGCCCGAGCTGCAGGCGGACGCCTTGCTCTCCAAGCCGTTCGATGTCGACGCGCTGCTGGTTCAGGTGCAGTTTCTGCTCACTCGCGGCCGGGGCGACGGCGACGCCTGATGCCTACCTCTCTCCCGGCCTCAAGCTCCCCAATGGCCGTGACGGTCGTCATTCCCACGTACAACGAGTTTGAGAACATCGATGCGCTTGTCGAAGAGGTGCTGACCCTGGAACCAGTGCCGCAGGTGCTCATCGTGGACGATTCCTCGCCCGATGGTACCGGCGAGCTGGCGGATCAGCTCGCGCGCGAGCACCCGGGACAGGTGTTTGTTCTGCACCGGACGGAGAAGGAAGGGCTGGGACGCGCCTACATCGCGGGGTTCCAGCGGGCACTGGAACTGGGGTCGTCTCACATCGCGCAGATGGACGCCGATCATTCGCATCGTCCCTCCGATCTCCAGATCATGATCGATGTCGCCGCCGAGACGGGCGCCGACCTGGTTCTTGGAAGCCGGTATATCGCCGGTGGACGGACAGTCGGATGGCCCTGGCATCGGAAGTTGATCAGCCGCGCTGGAGGGTTCTACGCGGGAACCATACTTGGGGTGCCGATCCGCGATCTCACGGGAGGTCTGAAGCTTTGGACGAGCGAGACGCTCCGTGACATCGACCTGATGAGCATTCATTCCGACGGATACAGCTTCCAGATCGAGACGACCTACCGCGCGCTCCAGCGGAAACATATGGTCGAGCAAGTCCCGATTACGTTCACGGATCGGGTGGCGGGAGCGTCCAAGCTTTCGCGGCGCGTGGTGATTGAAGCTGCCTTGATGGTCTGGCCACTCAGGCTGCGACAGTTCTTTCGCCGTCCGTGGTAGGGTCCGTTCCATTTCTTGCCGGATAACACCCTGCGTCCTTCGATGGACGTGTCAAACGGCGGGCGTGACGGTCGGAAGACCCAAGGCTACCTACGGGTGGCTCAAACCCTGGATATGGTCGCAGTACTTCTTCCGCGCGACAAGCCCGTTCGGTAGTCGCCTCTCCTATGCGAGAGAAGCTATGGCCTGGCGGCCTCACAGAGAACGTCCTGCACGACTGTATTCATCTTCTCCAGGAAGACATCAGTCCCAAACTGACGCGTGTGCTGCTGGATAACCCCGCTATCCCAGGTCTGCTCGTGATGGAGCAGCCCAACGAGCTCATCATCGTTTCGAGGTTCGAAGAGCAGGCCAGTCACGTTCTCGATCACCGTTTCCAACGCTCCGCCACCACGCGCGGCGATAACAGGCCGGCCGGCGGCTTGCGCCTCTATCGATGTCATGCCGAAGTCTTCAATACCGGGAAGAATGAGCGCGCGGCAGCGTTGCATGTGATCCACGACGTAGGCATCGGATCTCTCACCCAGGAACTCGATCGTGGGACCGGCAATGCGCCGGAGCGCATGTTCTGACCTTCCGCTTCCGATCACCTTTAGCCGCTTGTTGGCAATCGTGCATGCACGAACCGCCCGATCGATCCACTTGTGCGGGACGAGTCGGGAAACGACGAGATACCAATCCTCAGCATCCACTGGTTCTGCAGGTCGGAATCGATCGATATTGACTGGTGGGTGGATCACTGTGGAGTCCACGCCCCAGTCGTTCAGAATGCGCTCACGGACGGCGCCTGAGTTAGCGACGACGTGCGCAAGACGCTCTGCCGCACGCCGATCCAGCCAGCGCAGGGCCGTAAAGAGGCCGCTGCTCGCTGGTCGAAGCGGCGCAGGAATCCTTGCAGCGCCAAGGTAGTTAGGGTCGCCGTAGAGGAAGCGGGCAGGCGAGTGACAATAGCCAATGACCGGAACGTCGTGCCTTGGCCGCGTATGGTGGGCCCATGCGCTGGTGTCCGCGATCACAATATCGACATCCTTGATCGCATGGAATCCGACGTGCCCGAAGATAGCAGGATAAAGCGGTGCCCAAAGCCGATGCGTTCGCGCGGATCCAGGGATACTGCCGAGCATGCTCACCCGGATATCCCAACTCTTGAAGGAGTCAGGCAGGTGGTTCGGATCGTAGAGCGAGGTATAGACGGGTGCGTCAGGATAGCGTTCGTGGAGAACTTCGAGGACACGTTCGGCGCCGCCGTATTGGGTTAGGTAGTCGTGAACGAGCGCAACGCGCATGGATAGGTTGAATCCTCCAGAACGACAATATTCCGCAGCAAGCATAACGCGGACAGGAGGTGTCCGTGGTGTGCGATAGCATGTGCAGCGTGTATTCGCAGGGAAACGTCGACGCTCGACATGCGGATGTACTCGCTCGACGATGCAGAGAGGAGTCATGAGTGGCGGTTGGGACAATCACCAGGGATGAGGCACAAGCACTGGCGGTCATTGCGCAGAGGCTGGACCGTCGGAGTCTTCGCCGCCGACCCACCAGAAGCGATGTCCTGGATATCTTCGAGCACCTGGGCACCATCCAGCTCGATACCATCTCTGTCATCTCCCGCTCTCACGAAACCGTCCTCTGGAGTCGGCTCGGGTCTTATGACTGTAATTTCGTAACCGATCTCTATGCCGAGGACAGTGCGCTGACGGAATACCTGGGGCACGCTGCATCGATCCTGCCGACCGATCTGTTACCGCTCTTTCGCCCCTATATGGAGAAGGCGCGTGCGTCTCACGCGGGATGGAGCGCGCAACCTGAGAGCCAGGCGGTCATGCGCAGGGTCATAGATCGGATTACTGCGGAAGGGCCGATCACCTCACGAGACTTTGAGCCGCCACCGGAGGCTACGCGGGCCGGGCAATGGGAATGGTGGGGAAACAAACCGGAGCGCCAGGCCCTTGCGACGTTGTGGATTCGCGGCGAGGTCATGGTCCACAAACGAGACCGGGGCTTCGCGCGATATTTCGATCTTTCAGAGCGGGTAGTTCCAGGCTTTTGGGAAGGGGAGGTTCTCTCCACCGACACACAGCAGCGGGCGCTGTTAGGCCACGCATTGCGGGCATTGGGGATCACCACCGCACGTTGGGCTTCAGATTACTTCCGGACCGGTGGTCCGCCCCATGTTCCTATTGCCAGGGTGCGCGAGCTATTGAAGGAGTTTGTCGAAGAGGGGGTCGCCGTTCCCGTCGAGGTTCCCGGGATCGCTGAGCCGGTGTGGATGGATGCGGCATTGCAGGAGCGGCTGGAACTGCTCCGTGAGCGCAAGGCACGCCCGACGCTCACGACACTTCTTTCCCCCTTCGATAATCTGATATGGAACCGGTCCCGGGGGGAGCAGCTATGGGACTTTTTCTATCGGTTGGAGTGCTACGTGCCCGAGCCCAAACGGCAGTACGGCTACTATTCCCTGCCGATTCTGCACCGGGGGAAGATTGTTGGACGCCTTGACCCCAGCTTTCGCCGCAAGACAGAGGTCCTCACGATTAAGGCGCTGCACCTTGAGCAATGGGTACGGCCAAGTGAGACGCTCGCACGCTCGATCGCCGGGGCCATCGAGGATCTGCTTGCATTCCTTGGAGGCACACCAGGTTCATGGATCTTGGCGGAAACCAGTGGACAGGCCATAACTGATTTGTTGCGCCCGTATGCGGGGGACGTCACAGTTACGCGGGAGTAGTAGGCGAGGGGGTTGGGGAGAGCCAGGAACCTCCTGTGGCCGTGAGACACATCTGAGGGGCGGGGCACTCCGCTTACCCTGCCATTCCTGACGACATTCGTCGCTCAGCTGCGCATCACATCGCTCATTGTGTCGACCGGCACGCCGCTCTAGTCGGAATCGTATTCCGTTTCATCCACCCGGAGCGCGTCCTCATCTGGCGTGAGCGTGAACCCGGCAAAGGTGTAGGTACCGCCCGAGGGATTGCGTCCGCGTCTGGTTGTGCGGATCAGGATCGGTGGCTCGCGGTTCGCAAGATCGTTCAAGAGGCTGCGGATCTGCGTCTCGTTCAGGCGGGGAAGCGCGCTGGTCGAGAGAAGATGCCGCAAGATTGTGCGGAAGGTGAAGTATTTCAGGCGGGGGTCGTTGTCGAGCTCCCTGAGTGCATCGAAGAGGGCCCTGCGCTCCTCGGACTGTAGCGATTCCAGTCGGACGGCGGCGCCAGTGTCGATCTCCTCTTCATCCTCGTCGCCATCATCAATGATTTGATCTTCGATACTTGTTGAGGGGAGCGAGGCGTAACTGTTGCCGCCCGAGGTCGTCAGCGTAACGTATCCGCCCTCTTGCGCGGCATCCATGAAACTGCTGAATGGGACGCCGTACCACGCTCGCGCTTTCATATTGTGCTCGCGGCCCAGCCAATGCCCGATCTCCTGATACAGCAGCGGCTCACTATTGCCGTGGCGCTGAAGGACGTCCTGCAATAAT
>DASYWM010000330.1:0-6130 GCA_035936075.1 Thermomicrobiales bacterium | reverse complement strand
ATCGATTGCCATCACTTCGCCTGTGGCCTTCATCTGGGTGGTGATGCTGCGGTCAGCACGGGGGAACTTGTCAAACGGCCAGCGGGGAATCTTGGCGACAACATAGTCCAGTGCAGGCTCAAACGCCGCCGTGGTCTTACCAGTAACGACGTTGGTCAGCTCGTCCAGCCGCTTTCCGATCGCGATCTTGGTGGAAATCCGCGCGATAGGGTACCCTGTCGCCTTGGAGGCCAGCGCGGAGGAGCGGCTCACACGCGGGTTCACCTCGATTACGCCGTACTCCATCGAATGCGGATTCAACGCGTACTGGACGTTACAACCGCCTTCGATCCCGAGCGCGCGGATGATGTTCAGCGCGGACGTCCGCAGCATCTGGTATTCACGATCCGACAGGGTCTGCGAGGGTGCGACGACGATGCTGTCGCCGGTATGCACCCCCATAGGATCGAAATTCTCCATGTTGCAGATCGTAATGCACGTGTCTGCGCTATCGCGCATGACCTCGTACTCGATCTCCTTCCAACCCATCAGGGAACGCTCCAGCAGCACCTGGCGGATCGGGCTGGCGCGGAGGCCGGAGGCCACGATCCGCTCCAGGTCCTGGTCCGTATAGGCAACGCCGCCGCCAGTTCCGCCGAGGGTGTACGCAGGACGGATGACGAGTGGCAACGGCACCCGCTTTACGAACTCCCGTGCCTCTTCCAGGGAGTGGATAACCTCGCTCTCGATCGCCGGCTCCCCGATCTCGTTCAACAGATCCTTGAAGAGCTCGCGGTCTTCCGCCTTCTGGATTGCTGACAGTGGCGTTCCAAGCAGCCGGACGTTGTACCGATCCAGGATGCCCAGCTCGGAAACCTGAACTGCCAGGTTCAACCCCGTCTGTCCGCCGAGCGTGGGCAGCAACCCTTCGGGACGCTCGCGCTGTATGACCCGCCGGATGACATCAGGCGTCAGTGGCTCAATGTAGACAGCGTCCGCGATATCCTCGTCTGTCATGATCGTGGCCGGGTTGGAGTTCACGAGGATCGTCCGGATCCCTTCTTCCCGCAGCGATTGACACGCCTGGGTACCGGCGTAATCGAACTCTGCTGCTTGCCCGATGACGATCGGGCCGGAGCCGATCACGAGCACGCTCTCGGGGCGCCTGGAGACATGTTCCTGGGATCCTGCTGTCACGTTAGTTCTTTCCCCTGTGATCCTGCTGCGGAACCGAGATCATCTCCAGAAATTCGTCGAAGAGGACGCCATTGTCGGCTGGACCGGGCGCCGCTTCCGGATGGAACTGCACGGAAAGCACTGGCAAGTCCCGATGTGCCAGCCCCTCGACAGAACCATCGTTAAGATTACGCAGCGCGACCTGCCACCCGTCACCGGTGGGCACGGAGCCCGCGTTCACTTGAAAGCTGTGGTTCTGTGCGGTCATCGTCACCCGCCCGCTCCGGTCGTCCATGATGGGTTGGTTTCCACCGCGGTGCCCGAACTTGAGCTTGCCTGTCTCGGCACCAATCGCCCGCGCGAGCAGCTGGTGTCCAAGGCAGATGCCGAAATAGGGTCGCCGGTCCTCGAGCAATGACCGCACGATGCCCAACCCCTCGTCCAGGTTGGCGGGATCTCCCGGTCCAGGCGAGACAATCACGCCATCGGGATCGAGCTCCCGCACCCGATCGTAGGAAGTCCCATAGGGCAGCACCGTGACGCGTGCCCCCCGGCTCGTCAGGGAGTTGATGATGTTCATCTTGACGCCACAGTCCACCACCGCGACATGCGGGCCGGCGTTCTCATCACCGAAGGTGGCCTCTTCGGCGTTCATCACGTCGCCAACAACGTCACGCTCACCCGGCAGCTTGGCCGCCTGCGCACGAGCGACGATTTCCTCTTCGGTCATGTCCTTCGCGTTATGGACGAGCACTGCCCGCATGTCCCCTACCGAGCGGATGTGACGCGTGAGCGCGCGCGTGTCGACACCCGATATGCCGGGGACGTTGTAGCGCCGGAGGTAGTCATCAAGCGTGCCCTCCGATCGCCAGTTCGACGGCTGGGGAGCAACCTCATGAACCACTAGCCCGGCGATCCATGGCCGGCGTGACTGATTATCCTCCTGCGTCACACCGTAGTTACCGATCAATGGATAGGTCATGCACACGATCTGGCCCCGGAACGAGGGATCGGTGCAGACCTCCTGATAACCAGTCATTGACGTGGTGAAGACAACTTCGCCCGAGCCGTCGATGCCGGCACCAAACCCCTTGCCCCTAAACACCTTGCCATCGGCCAAGGCAAGGACCGCGTCCCACTCTGGCGCATATCGCGTTTTCGCATCAGGCACGGTGCTGAACCTCCCCATCCACAATCGTTAATACCGCCCTGCCTCGCAGTGTCATACTAAGCAAGGGCGTGTTCTTGCTTTTTGTCTTGAGTGCTTCAGGGGTCACCGTCCAGGATTCCTCAGGATCGAACACCGTGATATTGGCCACCGACCCCTCCCGGATACTCATTGGATCGACGCCGAGGATCTTTGCCGGCTCCACCGTCCAGCGGCGGACGAGATCAGCCACGCCGAGATGACCGGCGCGTACAAGGGCGTAGGAAAGCGGGAACGCAAACTCCAGCCCGCTCAGTCCGAACGCTGCTTGCTGGTATTCCACCGATTTCTCGGGATCAGCATGCGGAGCGTGATCGGTGCCGAAACAATCGAACCATCCGTCCTGCAGCGCTTTAAGGAGTTTACGCGTGTTGTCCTGTGAGCGGAGCGGCGGATTGACTTTGGTATTGGGGTCACAGGGCTGCGCCTGGGCTCCGGCTGCTTCATCCGTGTTGTGCAACTCCCGAGATCCGGCAACCCACTCGTCGCTCATGACGAGATGATGAGGCATGACCTCCGCAGTCACGTTGACACCGCGCTGCTTCGCTTCGTGGATCAGCTCAATACCGCGTCCCGTGCTGACATGGCAGACGTGCAGCCAGCCACCGGTCAGTTCCGCCAGCATCAGGTCTCGCGCGATGATGATCTCCTCGGCCGCTGCAGGAATGCCCTCAATGCCCAGCTTTCTCGATACCTCGCCCTCGTGCATGGCTCCTGTGGCAATCGCCTTGTCCTCGCAATGAACGATGACCGGCCGGTTGAGCCGCCTCGAAGCGACAAGTACCTCACGCATGATCGCACTGTTCGCGGTCGTATCACCATCGTCCGACCAGCCGATGGCGCCCGCGTCGATCACGGCGTCAAAATCCACCGCCTCATCACCGGTACGGCCTCGTGTGATCGTAGCGATTGGATAGACGCGCGCGACACCGGTCCGATCCACATCCTCCAGAAGGGTCCTAAGGACTTCAGGAGAGTCCAGCGCCGGCTTTGTGTTCGGCATGCAGGCAACCGCGACAAAGCCGCCTGCAACGGCAGCGGCCGTCCCGGTTGCGATACTTTCCTTTGCGTCGAAACCTGGTTGGCGAAGATGAACGTGCACATCGATCCAACCTGGACTGACAAGCAGGCCTTCCGCATCGATGACCTCCGCATCCCCTGGAGCGTCAACATGTCCGACACTGGTGACTACGCCATCCTCGATGCGGATATCGGCCACCTCGTCCCTACCGGACACGGGATCGACCACTCGTCCGCCTCTAATGACTATCGCTCGCGTTGGCACGGTCCCGCCTCTCCGTCTTGGCCATCTGCTATACAGCACATCATAAAAAAACACCCCCGACGTCCGTTTCAGGACCCGAGGGCATCGAGATCTGGGTTATGGTGTTGGGGAGACGGAAGATCATGTTCAGGAGTAGCCTCTCGCATACCACGCAAACGACGAGAGTATACCACCGGCGCTTGGCACCCGACAGGAAAACGTATGCAGCAACCCCCGATCCCCATCCCCGAGGAGATCATCGACAAGTTCGAGAATATCGAGCGACTTCTCGATGTCACATACGGACCGCGTGTTCTGCGTGCCAGCCGCGACCCAATCTCGGAGCTTATTGGAACAATTCTGTCCCAGAACACTTCTGACACCAATACGTCGCGTTCAATGGCGACACTCCGCGAGCGCTTCCCGACATGGCAACATGTCCGAGACGCAGCGACGGTGGATATTGTCGACGCAATTCGTTCCGGCGGTCTTGCCAACCGGAAGGCGCCCCGTATCCAGGCGGTGCTGGAAGAAGTCGTTGCCAGGCAAGGAGATACCGATCTTACCTTTCTTGCCGGGATGCCGCTTGAAGAGGCGAAGGCATGGCTGACGAGCATGAATGGCATCGGACCGAAAACCGCGGCGTGCGTGCTGCTCTTCAGCCTTGGAAGACCGGCCATGCCAGTCGATACCCATGTGGGTCGGGTCATGGCTCGACTCGGCGTCGTTCCAGACCGGACGAGTACGATCACCAAAGAGCGCATCCTCGAGACACTGATTGGTCCTGATCCGGACACCGTCTATGCCATTCACGTTGAAACCATCGAGCACGGTCGCCGGATTTGCCGAGCGCAACGGCCAAAATGCCCCGAATGTCCTCTCAGGGAGTACTGTGACTACTACAACGAACATTGCCTCGCATAGCGATCGATCAACGGCCTCCGATCTGGTCAATCATCCGCGGGAAGGGACGACGGAGTTGTTCCTGGTACGGCACGGTCAGACGCCCGCGAATGTCAATCATCTACTCGTTGGCTCAACTGACATACCGCTCGATGCGCTCGGCGAGCGCCAGGCCCGAATGGTGGGCGCCCGTTTCGCCGGGATAGACATTGACGCCGTGGTGACGAGCCCGCTTCAGCGCGCGCAGGACAGCGGAGGCGATCGCCGAGGTCACGGGGCATGAGCCTCTGGTTGTGCCAGGCCTCAGCGAGATCGACTTCGGCCAGATCGAGGGGCTCACCATTCACCAGGTCCTGGAGCAATTCCCGGAACTCCAACCCCACCTTGACGATCTACATGATATGGAACTCACCTCGCCGGGAGGCGAATCACGCCGTGGCTTCGTGGAGCGCGTTATGGCGACGTTCCTGGGACTGATCGATCAGTACGAGGGCCAGAAGATAGTAGTCGTCTGCCATGGAGGCGTCATTAGCTCGTTCTACGCCCAGCTGGAACAAGGACCGGTCAACGATTTTGTCCGGTACGCTGTCGCCAACTGCAGCGTCAGCCACTTTATCGTCACGCCCGAGCAGACGCTCATCCAGATGTGGAACGACATCAAACACCTTGATGAGGTACAGGAAGGACCGGTGAAGCTGATACCATCGCTGATGGAAGGTCGATGACATCGTTCTTAGCCTGACAGCCGTATTCGTGGGAATCAAGGAGTTCGAAGGATGACCCGACTTACCGTGCTTGGCGGGAGTGCCGCGGGCGTTGGCACCGGACAGGGCTGTTCCGGATATCTCGTCCAGAGTGACAGCACAAACCTGGTGCTTGATCTTGGCCCGGATACATTGCTGGAGCTCCGCAAGCACGCGAATTTCCGCACACTTGACGGGATCGTGATTTCTCACCTGCATCTGGATCACGTGCTTGATTTGTTCGCGCTTCGCTTTGCCCTCAAGTACAACCCCGAGCCAGCCCCGAAGGCGATCCCACTCCACCTACCTCCCGACGGGCTCGCCTTTATGGAGAGGGCTGCGGCCCTTTTCGTCACTCCAGGCGAGGACACTGACGACTACTTCTCCTCGGTGTTTGATCTGAGCGAATACGACCCGGGCTCCGAGGTCACCGTTGGAGACTTCACGCTTACCATCGCGCCAACGGCTCATGTCATCCCCTGCTGGGCAATCCGCGTCCACTCTGCCGACAACGCCGACGATCTCTTCTACACGGCGGACACCGGCACCGATGCGGATCTGGACCCAATCGCAGCGGGCGCGGCCGTCATGATCGCGGAAGCCGCCATGCCACCTGACTCCGACCCGCAGAAAATTGGCAGTCTCCATCTCACTCCCCAGCAGGCAGGTGACACTGCTGAGAGGGCAGGCGCACGCGAGCTGGTCCTTACGCATATTTGGGAAGAACTGGGGCCGGATACGTCCGCAGAGGCCGCCAGAAAACACTTCTCCGGCCGTGTGACTATTGCCACACCCGGTGCTTCCTTCTCGTGGTAGAGGCCACGACGACGATCAGGGATGTCAGCGGCGTCTCTCTTG
>DASYWM010000329.1:0-2239 GCA_035936075.1 Thermomicrobiales bacterium | reverse complement strand
GGAAGCCCTTGCACCGCGTTGTCGTGGCCCCTATACTTCGCGTGCTGAAGGGCGATTAGCTCAGTTGGTTAGAGCGCCACGTTGACATCGTGGAGGTCACTGGTTCGAGTCCAGTATCGCCCACCCAAGGCCAGCCACCTCAACGCGGCTGGCTTTTTGTTTATCATTTCCCCATGAATATGAGACCCTCACGGACCGCAGTTTCCCACCCCCGATTTCCTCCACAGACATCCCAGGGTGGCTCCATGACCCTTCTCCGGCTGCAAGCTCTCATCATCCTCTCTCTCCTCGTATCCTTGCCGCTCCCCGCGGGCAGCAGCGTGGCGCAAGAGGTTCCCGAGCTCCAGATCACGTCTTCCCATTATATTCTGCTGGACGCTGAGACTGGCGAAGTCTACGCCCAACGCAATGCCGACAAGGAAGTGGCCATCGCGAGCCTGACCAAGGTCTTTACTGCGGTCCAGGCCCTCAACATGGCTCCCCTCGATACACCGATCACCACAAAATCGTCCGATCTCCAGAGTGCCGAGGCGACGACGATGGGCTTTGGACCGGGCGAGACGTATACGCTCGAGGATCTTATCTACGGCATGCTCCTCCCGTCGGGCAACGATGCTGCCTACGCGATCGCGCGAAGCCTGGGCTATCAGAAGGGTGACACCGACAAACAAGCGGTAGACCGGTTCATGGCCCTGGTAAACCAGCGTGTAGAAAACATGGGCCTGAAGCACACCCACCTTCTAAACCCGGATGGATGGGGCGTTCCGGGTCACTATTCCTCTGCCTCCGATGTGGCGGCCTTCATGCGTTACGCTATTGAATATCCCTTTCTCGTCGATGTCATGGGGACTCGCTCCTACACCACGTCCAACGGGCTTCTTACCGTCACCAACTCCAATAAATTGCTGAACAGCTATGGCGCGCTGGTGGCAGGCAAAACCGGCTATGACGACGACGCTGGTTGGTGCCTGGTCACCCTTGCCGAGTCACGCAATACACGGATGGTAGCCGTCACGCTTGATGGAGTGGCGCCAGATGACTGGTACGATGACAATCGCGTCCTGCTCGACTATGGCTTTCGCAGGAAGCCGGAGATCGCCGCGTCAGGTGACCGGTTCAATGGGGATATTGTGGGATTCGTCGACCCGGATCTGGCTCAACTGGCGAAAAGCGGCAAGCCGGAGGCGGCGATCTCCGGTTCTGCTGCCGTCACCGCGCAGTTCGATCCGCCCCGGCCGTCGGGTAACATCTTGCCTGCGAATGGCCGCTCCACAGATATGAATCCCACTCGGGCAACCACGTGGCTCGCATTTATTGCAGCATTTGCGCTGGTCGGCGCGAGCGGCGCACTACACTGGCGCGGTTCGGGCGATCCGATCTCACGCACGGAACGAGCACGGGTTGACTTTAGGCGCTCTCGTTCCTAAGCTTGTTTGCAGGTACAACCTAAGATACTCATGCATTGATCAGGACATGTCGCGCGGCGGGACATGACAGCGAATCCGGGAGTGGTGTAAGCCGGACCATCGTTAGCGGTCGCGATACCACCTGTGAGCAGGCACGTGAACCCGGAGGTTTTCCCTCGGCTATCGCTGCCCGGGTCCTCCCGTTACCGGGGAAATCGAGCGAATGCTGCGCCATCCTCCTGGTCAGCGTTCGGAAGAAGGGTGGAACCACGTCGGCCCGGCGTCCCTTGCGGACTGCCGGGCCGTTTTGTGTCCCGTATTCTCCACAGGAGGAACATCATGTCCAGCGAAGTACAAGACGTCGAACATATGGATATCGCCCTCGACCCCGAGGACGCGAGGGAGTACGAGCTCGCCCGCATGCGCCATTCCGCCGCCCACTTGATGGCTGAAGCGGTGCAGGAGATTTTCCCCGACGCCAGGTTCGGGATCGGACCGGCCATAGACAACGGCTTCTACTACGATTTCGATCTCCCCCGCCCTCTCACGCCGGAGGACCTGAAGGAGATCGAGAAGCTGATGAAGAAGAATCAGAAGCGCAACGAGAGTTTTGAGCGCAATGTCGTTTCCCGTGAGGAAGCGATGGAGATCTTCAAGAACAATCCCTACAAGCTCGAGCTCATTCAAAACTTTCCCGACGATGAGGAGATATCGACATACCAGCAGGGAAACTTCCTCGATCTCTGCCGCGGCCCGCACGTGGAGAGCACGCGCAAGATTGGGCCGTTCAAGCTCCAGTCCGTCGCCGGCGCCTACTGGCGGGGTGACGAGAA
>DASYWM010000328.1:0-4512 GCA_035936075.1 Thermomicrobiales bacterium | reverse complement strand
GGCCAATGGGCCGATTTGCCGCTCGAGGAGCTTGCGCCCAAAGCGAAGGAGATGGGCTTCGACGGCCTGGAGCTCGCGTGTTGGGGTGATCACTTCGATGTCCAGCGAGCGATCACGGAGCCGAATTATTGTGAGAGCCGCTGGGACATTCTCAATAAGAACGACCTGAAGTGCTTCGCCGTCGGCAACCACCTGGTGGGCCAGGCGGTCTGTGACGCCGTCATCGACCAGCGCCACGAGGGTATCCTGCCCCCGCATGTCTGGGGTGATGGCGAACCCGAGAGCGTGCGGCAGCGAGCAGCAGAGGAAATGAAGGACACGGCCCGGGCCGCGGCGCGGTTAGGCGTCCCGGTCGTGACCGGGTTCACCGGGTCCGCCATCTGGCACGTCCTCGCGATGTTTCCGCCGGTCCCCCCCGAAATGATCGAGGCCGGCTACCAGGACTTCGCCGATAGGTGGAACCCCATCCTGGATGTCTTCGACGAGGTCGGGGTCAAGTTCGCGCTTGAGGTGCACCCGTCCGAGATCGCCTATGACTATTGGACAACGAAGCGCACCTTGGAAGCGATCGATCACCGCGAGGGGTTCGGTATCAACTTCGACCCCAGTCACCTCTACTGGCAGATGCTCGACCCGGTTGCGTTCGTCCATGAGTTCGGCGATCGGATCTACCATGCGCATGTTAAGGAATCGATCCGGGTGCTCGATGGCCGCAACGGCATTCTTGGATCCCACCTTCTGTTTGGTGATCACCGTCGGGGATGGGATTTTGTGTCACCGGGCCGTGGTGGTGTTCCATTTGAGCGCGTGTTCCGGGCGCTGAACGATGTCGGTTACGATGGCCCACTGTCTATCGAGTGGGAGGATAACGGCATGAACCGGAATCAGGGCGCACCGGAAGCGGTGGAGTTGGTGAAGCGACTAGACCTCGTGCCATCGGATGTCGCGTTCGACGCGGCATTCCAGCAGAATTGATGTGTCATAAGGATTCCGAGCGGCGGAGTTCGGTCGTTTTTGCTAGGAGATGAACTATGGCAGAGATCGGTGTCGGCATGGTGGGCTACAAGTTTATGGGCCGCACCCATTCGAACGCCTATCGCCAGGTGGCGAGGTTCTTTGATGTCGATCCGGAGCCACGGATGGTTGCATTGGCGGGGCGGGATGAGGCGTCAGTCAAGGAAGCCGCCGAGGATCTGGGCTGGGAGTCCTACGTCACGGACTATCATGGCCTGATCGAGCGCGACGATATCCAGCTCGTGGATGTTGCGTCGCCGGGTTTTACCCACAAGGAGATTGTGGTTGCGGCATTGGAGGCGGGCAAGCATGTCTTGTGTGAGAAGCCGTTGTCCAACACGCTCGACGAAGCGCAGGAGATGCTTTCCGCGGCCCGCAAGGCCGGCACGATCGCCATGGTCAATTTCAACTACCGGCGCGTCCCGGCAGTCCAGCTGGCCAAGCGGTTGATCGACGATGGCCGGATCGGGGAGATCCGGCATTTCCGTGCCAATTATCTCCAGGATTGGATTCTGGATCCCCAGTTTCCGCTCGTCTGGCGAATGAAGAAGGATCTGGCAGGCTCCGGTGCGCTTGGGGATATCGGCGCCCACATCGTTGACCTGGGTCAATACCTCGTGGGCCAGATCACCGAAGTCGTTGGCATGATGGAGACCTTCGTCAAGCAGCGTCCGCTTGAAGTAAGCAGCGGCGGCGGATCTGGCCTGTCGGCAAGTGCCGGGCAGGAGATGGGCGATGTGACGGTCGATGACGCCTCGAGCTTCCTGGCGAAATTCGAGAACGGCGCGATGGGGAGCTTCAATGCCACCCGCTTTGCGGCAGGCCGGCGAAACCACAACACCTTTGAGATCAATGGCTCCCTTGGCTCGATTTCCTTCAATCTTGAGCGCATGAACGAGCTTGAGGTATTCCTGGTCGAGGATGAGGAGGGGCTGCAGGGCTTCCGGACAATTAATGTGACGGAGTCTGTCCACCCTTACACTGGCAACTGGTGGCCTGCCGGGCACATCATCGGTTATGAGCACACCTTCGTGCACGTTGTGAAGGACCTGATAGACGGCATCAGCAAGGGCGTGACTCCGCACCCCGACTTCGAGGACGGGTACCGTAACCAGGCCATCCTTGATGCCGTGGAGCGGAGCGCGGAGTCCCGGAGCTGGACATCACCGAAGGAGCCGCGGTTGAGCTAGCGTGGGCCGCACTGCGGACGTGCTTTTGACCGGCTCACCAGCATTTCAACGGGGTTAGCGCCGTGGTGGTGCCTTGGCACCTGACGCCCAAGGGGCGACCGGTTCATCTGGACAAGGGAGGAGAGGGCAAATGTCGGATACATACGCTCCACAGAAGAGCGACAGGTTCACCTTCGGCTTATGGACGGTCGGTAACATGGGTCGCGACCCATTCGGGGATCCGGTACGGAACGCGGTCGATCCGGTCCATAGCGTGCAGAAACTCGCGGAGCTGGGAGCGTGGGGAGTCAATTTCCACGACAATGATCTGGTTCCCTTTGATGCCTCTCCCCATGATCGGGACCGCATCGTTCGTGAGTTCAAGCAGGCGCTTGATGACAACGGCATGGTGGTGCCGATGGCGACAACGAACCTGTTCACGCATCCCATTTTCAGGGATGGGGCTTTTACCTCTTCCGACAAGCTGGTACGTGCCTTCGCGCTGCAAAAGACCATGGCGGCGATCGATCTTGGTGCCGAGGTGGGAGCGTCGACCTACGTCTTCTGGGGCGGACGTGAAGGTTCGGAGACCGAGGCCTACCGGGACGCCGCGGATGCACTGAAGTGGTTCCGTGAGGCAGTCAACTACCTGAGTGAATACGTTCGCGATCAGGGATACGGCATGCGGTTCGCCTTGGAGCCGAAGCCCAACGAGCCTCGTGGGGATCTGTATCTCCCAACGGTTGGCCACGCACTCCACTTTATCTCGACGCTCGATCACCCGGAGATGGTGGGTGTGAACCCCGAGTTTGCTCACGAGACCATGGCAGGGCTGAACTTCGTCCATGGAGTGGCACAGGCGCTCGAAGCGAACAAGCTCTTCCACATTGACCTCAATGACCAGCAGCCAGGCCGGTACGACCAGGACTTCCGGTTCGCCTCGGAGAATCCGAAGCGTGCCTTCTTCCTCATCAAGTTGCTCGAGGATAGCGGCTATGATGGTCCGCGTCATTTCGACGCGCACGCCTACCGGACCGAGGATCAGGACGGCGTTTGGGCCTTCGCCCGCGGGTGCATGCGATCCTACTTGATCCTGAAGGAGAAGGTGCAGCAGTTCCATGCCGACCCGGAGATCAGCCGCGTGATTGCCGAGCTTAAGGAGATGGACAACGCGTACGATGGCCCCGAGGCGAGCGCTGGTTACACCGGTGACCACGCCGAGGCACTCAGGCAGCAGGCGTTTGATACGGAGACGATGGCGCAGCGCGGTCGTCGATACGAAGAGCTGGACCAGCTCGTGATGGATCTCCTGCTCGGAGCCCGCTAGGATCTCGATTGAGAATAGGGGGCGGATCGGAATCATCGGGCTCCATGATCTGCCCTGGCAATGCCGACGAGCTACTTTCCGGCGTGTTGAACGGCAAAGAGTAGTGGCTCCTGCACTAGCTCAAGCAAAGGAAACTGTATGACCCGTTCTGTCGTTCTGGGAGTTGATTCGAGCACGCAGTCCACCAAGGTGCTTGCCCTGGATGTCGAGACGGGGGAGGTTGTCGGGTCAGGGCGGGCACCACATAGCGGGGCGGACATCCAGTCTCCTGAAGAGTGGTGGCAAGCGCTCGCGCTCGCTGTCCGCCAGGTTCTGTCATCGGGAATCGAAGTCAAGGCAATCTCCGTCGCCGGGCAACAGCACGGGTGCGTCCTCATCGATGCGAAGGGCGAGGTGGTTCGTCCAGCGCCGCTTTGGAATAATGTCGCTTCGGCTCCGGATGCCGAGCAGCTGAACGCGATGGCCGATTTTTCAGCAGAGGTCGGGTCCTTGCTGGTTGCGTCATTTACGATCACCAAGCTCGCCCATATCTCCCGAACCGTGAAGGAAGACATCTCTCGCACTGCAGCCGTCGGTTTGCCACATGACTGGTTGAATTTCCGTCTCACCGGCGAGCTGACAACGGACCGGGGGGACGCCTCGGGTACCGGCTGGTGGTCGCCACGCGATGGCGAGTATCGACGGGATCTCCTGGCCCTTGCGGTCGGTGAGGATGATGCCGGGCGGATCAACCTGCCGATCCTGCGTGGGCCCGAAGAGCCGGCAAGCCTGCTCTCCAAGCTCGCGGCAAATGCGCTTGGGCTGCCGGCAGGTATCCCTGTCGGGCCAGGCACCGGGGACAATATGGCGGCTGCATTGGGGGTGGGCGCCAAGCCAGGCGAAATCATCATCAGCCTGGGAACGAGCGGCACTGCATTCGCCGTGAGCGAGACGCCGACATCCGACCCGACCGGGGAGGTTGCGGGGTTCGCAGACGCCACGGGTCGGTTCTTGCCCCTGGCG
>DASYWM010000327.1:0-2991 GCA_035936075.1 Thermomicrobiales bacterium | reverse complement strand
TCGCCAGAAAGCCGCGTGGCACCAATCGGCGATATCATCCACAACCCGCAGGTTGTGGATCGCCTTCGCGAGCGCGGCGTTGAAGGGGCGACCTCCGTGGAGGTGGCGAAAGATCGCGGTTTCCGCCGCGTTGCCATCACTGCCCACGGTATGGGCCCTCATCTCGCCGTCGAGGCGGACACCAATGGCATGGAGCTTATCGATACCACCTGCCCGCTGGTAACCAAGGTCCAGCGCCTGGCACAGAAGCTCGTCCGTCAAGGCTATTACCTCGTGGTCTACGGCGACTCATATCATCCCGAAGTAAAGAGCGTGCTCGGTTGGGCGAACACATCCAAGTCATGTGCCGCCAAGCACGCGGAGGACCTGCCCTGGAACGCCGCGCGGGGCGAGAAGGGTGAGGGCAAGGTATCGCCACCGCGCAAGGTCGCCCTGGTGAGCCAGACGACCAAGAATATCGATGAGCTGATGGTCTTCTCCAATCAGTTGCAGCGGATGGTGATGCCAGAGGGCGGCGAATTCCGCCTCTGTAACACGATCTGTGAGCCGACCACCGAGCGCCAGAATGCCCTCAAGCGATTGACCGACCAGGTGCATCTGGTCTTCGCCATCGGTGGCAAGAAGAGCTCGAATACCGCACGGCTCGCCGAGGTCGGCAATCAGATGGGCGTGCAGTCCTATCACATTGAGCGGGCCGACGATATCCAGGACGAGTGGCTCACCGCCGTGGGTGATGGCAATATCGGCATTACCGCGGGTGCTTCCACCCCGGACGACGTGATCGAAGACGTCGTTGCCTATCTCGCCGAGCGCGGATTCAACCCGCCAGAGGGCGGTATCCGCCCCGTCGACCCGGACTACGTTCCGGCATTCTGATCCCTGATTAAGCGAAAAACGAAAGAGTGGCGATCCTGGATTCCGGGATCGCCGCTTTCTTGTTGGCGTCTCCTCGTGCAGCTGTATCCGGTTTGCCTCTTGCGTCTGTGGCAAAGGCGGGTATGATCGGTTTTTCCATCGGCTCACCGACATCATTCAATTCAAGGGCACCTATGGAGAGTGCGAATGCAGGAGCGTTTCAGAGGCAATCATGCGGCAGGCTCCTCGCATGGACGCCCAAAGGCCGTGGCAGCCGTAGCGCGAAGTGATGATTGGCGCACCGCGGTCGACTCCCTGCTGCACGCAACGCTCGACGGCCAAACCACCGCGCCGGACCTCGTGGTGATCTTCCCCAGCAGCGCCTACGCCGATGACTACCCTGATCTCATTCGTGACGTCTGGCAGCGTTCGGGGGCAGGTTGCCTGATCGGGAGCTCGTCTCGTGGAGTCATTGCCGGATCAGTCTGTTATGAGAGCGAGCCATCGATCTCGATGCTGGCACTCTGGCTACCCGGGGCAACACTGACACCCGTGCGGTTGCATCAATCGATGCTGGATGCATTCGACGACCCCGATCTGCAGGAGGGTCTCTATGGCCCACCCGCGGCTGAAACGCGTGGCTGGATCCTCTTTGCTGACCCGTACAGAATGGACGCCCAGGACGCCGTGCGCCGCCTCCGCACCCGGTATCCCGGTGTTCCAGTCGTCGGTGCTCTCGCATCGACCCTGAAGCAGGATCGCCAGGTTTGGGTCTTCTTCGACGACCAGGTGTTCGATGAAGGAGGTGTCGCGCTTGCGATCGGCGGGCCCTATGACCTTCAGGTCGTGGTGTCGCAGGGAGGGGACCCGATCGGCGAGCCATGGACCATTACCGGTGCCGAGCGGAACCTCATCACATCGATCTCCAATCGTCCCGCTGTCGATGTGATGCGCGAGACGATCAATGCCTTGCCCAGGGACGTCGGCCTGGAGGTCGAGCGCAACCTGATGCTCGGCTTCCCGGTAGACGAGTATCAGGAACAGTTCCACCGGGGTGATTTCGTCATCCGGGGACTGCTTGGCATCGATGAGGAACGTGGCGCCCTGGTCGTGGGCAGTCTCCCTCGTTGTGGGCAGACGGTGCAGTTCCAGCTACGCGATGCCGGGAGCTCTGCCCTGGACCTGCAGCAGGTGCTCGTGGATGCCCGCGCGCTGGTCGGCGAAAGCGACGTGGTTGCCGGGATGATTTGCACCTGTAAAGGTCGCGGCAGCGCCATGTTCGGTCGCCCGGATCACGACGCGCGTGCCGTTCGGACAGCGTTCCGGGACCTCCCTTTCGCGGGGATGTTCTCCTTTGGCGAGATCGGTCCCGTACGTGGCGTGCCGGCCCTCAACGGGTTCGCGATGTCGCTGGGGGTGATCGTGCATCGGACTGAAAACTCCCCGGAACCTGATGGTCATCCCCTGGCATCGGGCTGAGATTCCTACGGAAGTCAGCCCCTACACCGGTTCAGGGAGGAACTTTGGGCTGCGGAAGGCTACCCGCGGCTCAGCATGCGCTCGCCAAGGGCGGTGGCAAGAAGGTGGAGCGCGATATCCGTGCTGTAGCCCGAGGCATCGAGTGTTGGGTTGAGCTCGACCAAATCCATTGAGCGGATTGGTCCTTCCCAGGCACCGAGATAGCGCAGTACCTGCGATGCCTCCCGGACAGTCAGCCCGCCAGGGTAGCGCGTACCGGTGCCCGGCATAAAGGCGGGATCAAGCACATCGAGATCGAACGAAAGGTGAATCGCGTCGACGCCCTGGCACTCCAGATGTTTCAAGGCTGCCTCAAGGCCGGGGAGAATCCCCTCGTCGTTCCACTCGTCCATTGTCCGGGCGAAGATACCCTTCTCGGCAATGACCTCTTCTTCTACCGCATCGATATCCCGAATGCCGAGCAGGCACAGATGCTCCGGCTGAATCATCGGTACCTGGCCGGCGAGAAGAGACGCCTGCCGCATGCTCTCCGGTGCTAGGCCGATCGCGGTGCCAAGTGGCATGCCGTGGATATGCCCGCTGAAGCTGCTCTCGGGGGTATTGAGATCCGGATGGGTATCGATCCAGAGCACACCCAGATTCGCTGCATGACGGGCG
>DASYWM010000326.1:0-4664 GCA_035936075.1 Thermomicrobiales bacterium | reverse complement strand
CGCAACTCGCTCGGGATCAATTCCGCCAGCATCGGTGCCGAACTTGATCCACGGCTGCTCGAACTGCAGCTTCATGTTCTCCTCACTCATCGCGAGGTACATGGTGAAGATGTTGTGCCCCTCGACGTCGAGCAGGTGCAGGATGGCCTCATGCCAGTCCATGCCCAGGTCCTCCGCCACCTCGGAGAGGCGTTTGCCCTGGTATTTCTTGTGCTCGGGTTTCGAGAACTCGGCGAGAATGACGTTGTCCGGCCCTGACCGAGCGCCCAGGTTTTCCCAGTGCTCCGTTGGGTTACGCATTTCCTCAAGGATCTTCGCGCGCATCTCCGGATCGCGCAGGTTCTCCTGGCGTTTTCCATCGGCCTCGGCCCACGGGGGAAGGCACGCGGCGAGGCCAGTGCCTGAGCCCTCGTACGGGTACATGTCGGCGCTGATATCAAGCCCACGTGCCCGTGCGGCGTCAATCTCCTCGATCACTTTGGGCATCTTCGGCCAGTTCGGGATGCCTGCAGCCTTAAGATGATAGATCTCCGTGATCACGCCGGTTCGCTCGGCAATCTCGATGGTTTCCGCAAGGGCCTCAAAGATCTGGTCGCCCTCGGAGCGCATGTGGGTGATGTGGACGCCGTTATATTGGGCGACGATCTCCATGACCGCAACCAGCTCCTCGGTGCTGGAGAAGGCGTTGGGTGGGTAGATAAGGGCCGTCGCGATGCCGAAGGCGCCGTCTTCCATGGCGTCTGCGGTCATGGTGCGCATTGCCTCGATCGCCTCTGGCGTCGCCTCGCCGATGCTGTTCCCCATGCCGAACTCGCGTACAGTTCCACCGCCGAGGAAGGAGCCGACATTGACGGAGACCTTGCGGGACTCCAGGTCGGCCAGCCAATCGCCGAAGCGGGTCCATCCCTTCGCGCGCTCTTCCCATTCCTCCGCCTGATCCGGCAGGCGATGTACCAGCGCGTTGTCGAAAGGCGAAGCGATCTTGCCGCCGAAGGGGGCGGGCGTCCACATCTCGCCCAGGATCTCTGTCGTCACGCCCTGCGTCACTTTGGATACCGAGCGCCGGTCGTCGAGGAAGGGAATGATCGAGTGGGACTGGATATCGATAAAACCTGGCGCTACGACGTGCCCGGTCGCGTCGATGACATTTGTTGCTGTCGCGGGGTCGATCGTGCCGGGCGGTGCGATACGCTCGATCCGCTCGCCGCTAAGAGCAACATCGCCATAGAACCAGGCGTTGCCGGTGCCGTCGATAATCCGTCCGCCGGTGATTAATACATCCGTCATGAATCCAGTCTCTCCTGTCTGTAGGTGATTCCAACGCCGCCATCATATCCCGGTTAAAGAAGATATGGGAACGTGGTGACACGGACAGGTCCGGACGATGGCTCGATTCTCACGAGATCGTACCAAGTGAACAGGGATTTCCTGTGCCGCCTGTGCTTCACATCGCGGATAGCATCTAGCCGACGTGGATGGCTGGGCGGCGCTTCGGGTCTGGCTCGGCGCGTCGAATGATCTCGTGGGTGACGGGAGCAACATCGCCTTCGCCAAACAGGATAAAGCGCGCGAGGTACTTCAATGGATTTCCTTCTGTCCATCCGAAGTATATGTGCGGTTGCTTCCCTGTTCGATCGCGCAGGTACATGAGGAGCGCAGCGATGGTGTTGGGAACGGCCGCCCCCTCTGTACGCAAGACGGCGTGCTTTCCAACCTTATAGCCCCGGACGGAGAGTGAAGGCGCAAACTCCGAGGCATCGCTAATATTGACTTCCAGGAACAGGACAGGGTCCCCAGCCGGGATATGGCTGGCAGCCCGTTCCTCTCGTTCCTTGATCAAGTACTCCCGATTGGAGCGGTCATCCGGGTGATTCGCGATGATCCTGATCGTGCCGCGCCATGAGGCATCGGCGATGAGGCGCTCCGCTGTGGCATCAAGCTCGACGTTGCCGACGCGCAACTCGGTCGATCGCCAGACACGCGATACGAGCGACGTGACCACGATGCCTACGATGAAGATGGCGGCGATCTTGAGACCCTGGATATCCCCAAGAATCGTTACCACTGTGGTGTAAATGAATATCGCAGCCACGAGGCCGAAGCCCAGCGTGGCGCGAGGCTGATGTTTTCGCCGGGCAGCCAGGGTGACCGCCACCGTCGCGGAGGTTATAACCGCCAGAACTCCTGTGGCATAGGCACCGGCCTGCTTGTCCACGTCTGCATTGAAGAGGATCGTAACCACGAAGCAAATGGCCGTAAAAATAAGCACGAGTGGTCGGGTGGCCAAGGCCCAGTCGGGGGCCATCCCGTAGCGCGGGAGGTAACGCGGGACAATATTCAGGAGGCCGGCCAGGGCTGAGGCCCCCGCGAACCAGAGGATTGAAATCGTGCTGATGTCGTAGATTGTGCCAAAGAGATTGCCGAGATCTCCATGAGCAAGGTAGGCAAGTGCACGCCCGTTCGCTTCCCCACCTTCCTCGAACTCAATAGCGGGAATGAGCAAGGTGGTTACGATGCTGCTGAGGATAAGCATGACACTCATGATCAGGGCGGCGCTCGTCAGCAGCTTTCGCGTGTTCCGGATTCGACCCTGCACATTGGTGCCGGTGTCGTTGGGGTCTCCCTTGACCAATGGCATGACAACAACGCCGGTCTCGAATCCTGAAAGACCCAAGGCCAGCTTCGGGAAAAGGAGGAGCGCCGCGCCGATCATCACCAATGGGTTGCTGTAATCAGCAGTCAGCGCATTACGCCAATTCGAAATCACGTCGGGATGCCGGGCGATCTCGACCAGTCCGGTGGCCACAACGACAAGGTTGAGGGCGAGATAGACGCCGACAAGTACGATTGCGATACCGATCGCTTCGCCGAAACCCTTTAGAAAGACTGCGCCGAGAAGACTAACAAGCAACAGCGTGACAAGAACCTCGTGCCCGTGGGCCCAGTGGGTGAGGGGGTTCTCCACCACGTGAGCCGTGGCGTCGGCGGCAGAAAGCGTGATGGTGATAATGAAGCCAGTGGCGACAAAGCCGATCAGGCAGAGAACGAGGAACTTGCCCTGCCACCAGGGGAGCAGATGTTCCAGCATGGAGATTGAACCATCTCCGTGCGGACTCGCGGCGGCTACGCGCTTGTACATTGGCAGGGCGCCAAAGAGGGTGACCAGTACCAGGATGAGGGTGGCAAGTGGGGCGAGAGCGCCTGCGGCCAGCACGGCAATGCCTGGTTGATAGCCCAGGGTCGAGAAGTAGTCGACACCTGTCAGGCACATCACCTTCCACCATGAGTGCTGCTCGTGCTCTCCCGCGCGGTCGTGGGGCCCAGCCATCTCACGTGGGTGCCCCTTGAGCAACCAGTGACCGACGGCGGAGCCTGTGGTTCCTCTGCGCTTCCGTTTGGAAGGCGTAGGGCTCTGGACTGGCATGCGTGTCGGGTAGTGGCGACTGGACACATTAGGGCGAGTCTTCAAGTAATTGCGCTCCAGCAACCATTACCTTCAGGCGACGAGCGTCGTCTGTATCTTGAGCAAACTCAATGCATTTTACAGTCCATGCGCCTCGGTTGCGCAATCCTTTCCGGCCTCGTGTTGCATCCACCGGAATCTATGTTGGTGGAGCCGTCCTCTTGAGCAGGATTTATCCGGTCGTCGACTATTAATCCCGCTTCTGCCATGGGTACAGGTGCCACAAAAGAGGGCTCATGGTAACCGGCCCACGCGTGTGGAGGACGCCCGGACGCTCGGTGCGCAAACATCTGGAAGTACAAAGCCGAAGGAGCGCGTGACATCCCCGGTTGGTACCTGCTGCCAGATGGTGGTTTTGGGCCAGCCCCTGGAAACCGGCCCACATTTCTCGCACCGGCCGCAAGAGCAGGACAACTGCTCCCGAAAGCCGCTGTGTATAAGTATGGATTCCGTGATGTTGTCCGCGAATGCGTTGGCCCAACGTCTGCTGGGCCAACATCAGTCTGAGCTTCTCGGTCGCGTCCCCTCGTCCCCTCGTTAGCTGGTCTTCTCCAGCGCGCTATCCGGACCATGTGGCGCACCCACACCTATGCCTCCCGTTGCGGTCTGCTCCCTGCGGCGCACGAGCGCGGAGGCGCCGAACGCGACTGCAAGGATCGTTACGATGACAGCCAGACTTACCAGCGCAGGCACCTTGTAGACATCGACCAGCAGCATCTTGGCACCGACGAAGACCAGCACACCTGCGAGTCCCGGCTTGAGGTACTTGACGTCGGCCAGGTACCCGGCCAGCACGAAATAGAGCGCGCGCAAGCCGAGAATGGCGAAGATGTTGGATGTGAAGACGATGAACGGATCGTCAGTGATCGCGTAGATCGCCGGGATGGAATCGACCGCGAACACGAGGTCGGTACTCTCGACCAAGGGCAGGACGAGGAAGAGCGGCGTCATGTAGCGCACGCCGTTCTTTACGACAAAGAACCGTTGTCCCTCGTAGCCATCCGTAACCGGATAGAACCGCTTGGCGAACCGCACCAGTTGGTTGGACTCCAGCGAGGGGGCCTCATGCCCTCCGCGAAGGAACTTGTAGCCGGTGAAGATGAGGAACGCACCGAAGACATAGATGATCCAGTGGAAGCTGCCGAGCAGCACGCCGGCGAAGGCAATCAGGATCGCGCGCATGATGATCGCGCCGACAATG
>DASYWM010000325.1:0-2944 GCA_035936075.1 Thermomicrobiales bacterium | reverse complement strand
CCCCCCGGGGCTCTCTCGCGGGCAGAGCCATGGCCCGTTTGGTAGTGGCCGGCCCATACAGTTGTGCCGACCAAATCAGGGCAGGCAAGTGGCGGCTGCTGCACATGGTGGCTGACGAGGACAGGTGGTGAGTTTGCCGATCATCCAACTTTCCCGCATCTGTTCACCAGAAGCCGTTGCTGGCGTCCTGGCGGAAGGGCGGCTAGGATCGGGCCAGACCAGCGAAAGCAGCATTAGGGCACTCGTTTTCTGACATTTTTCCAGTATATTGATGTTGCCAAGACATAACGTAGTTGGCGGTGTGCCAAGGTTGGGAACTTCCCCAGGCGACTAACCTCACCGCTGCAACTGGGAGCCGAGACCATGGTGTTTTGTCCTCAGACGTTCACCGTTGGAGCGCCCAGGAATTAGGCTGTACAGAGGATCACGTTGCTCGTTGGTCGGGGAGTAAGCGATGTCTCGTCTCACATTCCTGACGGTCATCGTCGCACTTGTAAGTTCGATGCTTCCTCGTGTCGCACCCGCCCTTGCTCAGGGCGATACTGCGGATGAACAAAATGCCGCCACGGCTGCCTATGACATCTCGGTGCTAGAAGCTTTCAGTTCCTATAACGCGATATATGACCGGATGCACCCAGATGCCCAGGTCTTCATTCCCCGAGAGGCCGTGGTCGAGTGGTATGAGAACGACTTCGGCCCGAAGCAGCCGCAACCGATTACCGTCACTGACGTGCAGATGGTGGAGTGGGTGTGGCCCGTAACCGGAAAAACGTATCCCTACACGGCTGAAGTGGCCTTCGAGCAATCGTTCGGGGATGGCACCTCGATCACGGATGTCGTTCGTCTGGTTCAGGACGACGCAGGTTCCTGGCGCTGGTTCTTCGGTCGCAGCCGGGAATTCGTCGATACGCAGATCGCCCGCTATGCCGATGTCGAGTCTGTCGCACCCACCGCTCCCTCGTCCTCAGCCCAATCCAGCGCGGGTTCGTCACGTTGCGAACTGGTTGAACTCTATCCTGGGTATCCCGGGTACCGCGGCTACATCACGGGACTCGTTGGGCCCGGCGACCATGAATGCCTAAGCGATCTTGAGCAAATGGATCCTTCCTTCTCGCGCGAAACTCAAGACCTGGAGAACAGTCTGGCTGCGTCACGTCTTAGCATTTCCGGTCCGATGAATGTGTGGACCTGGGAGAACTGGATGGCAATCGAAGCCGAACGGGGGCTTCAGCCCACGTGCTATTCCTGCCTGCTCGTCGATGCCAGCGGTCGAGGACCGGAACCCAACGGCGCGTTCATCGATCCGAGCGACTCCCGCCTGCTGATCGGCACATCGCTTTCCCGTTTTACCGGCGACACAAGTACCTCGTCACGCCTGCTTCAAGATCACTTTTTGTCCAGCGGGACGGACAACTATTTCGCTGCTCAGTTCGAAGCATCCGTAGCAAAGGAGCAGGGTCTTCCTGCGGACGCACACCTTCGCGCCCTTGCCAGTCTTGTGGCCAATAGACCTCACCTCAACTCGTATGAGCTCCTTGCGACCTACCGTGAGTTGATGCAGGTACTCTACACACCTGGCGCGTCCGGGAAGTTCCACAATCTCAATCTCGATCTGCTCTACCAAGTTCTGATGGGTCAGGGTGGTTATGTGCCAACGCCGTCGACTGCTCATCCGAACGACCAAGTCTTCACAATCTTTCTCGGCTTCGATGCTTTAGCGCCGATTATGGACTCAGCGAGTTACAGCGCAGCTCGGTCTCAATTAGAAGTTGCCGCCGATACCTGGTTAATCGAAGTCGGCACTAACCCCACGCTGAGCTTTGCCGCGTACTTGCGCAGCGAGGGTTGGTAATCACGGGCGTGGCAGTCGGCTCGCATCCGTTTAGTTTCATAGTGATCCACCTTGTAACAGTCGACGGAAGGCCGAGACAAGGGTTGCCTTGGATTGAGATCAGCCGGTGCTGGAAGGGGTACATCATCAACGCCGCCTCGACCGCATCACCGGCCCGCTCATGAGCTTGTCAAGCGTCTCCTCAATCTCTGCCGTATCTCCGGTCTTGATGGCGGAGGCGATCCCGATGACCTCCCGACATTCCCAGTGCCACTCCCGGCGAGCGAGGAGGCCGACGTCGATCGCGCCGCCTGCGTGGGCATAGGCGGCGAGCGCGTCATCGCTGAAGGCGTTGCCGGAATGGCGCAGGGTGGCGAAATCCTGCGCCGGGTCATCGAACGCCATCTCCTCCCAGTCAAGAAGACCAAGGATGCGGGTGTGTCCCGGATCGACCAGGATGTTGCCATACCAGAGATCGCCGTGAACGAGCGCCGGGGTAGGCAGTGGCAGTCGGCGAAATCCACGGTACGACGCCCACCATCTAACGATATGGACATAATCCGGAGCGGAGAGGGTTTCGCGAAGAAAGGCGAGAGCCGCGTCCATCGCGACGTGGCGGGCCCGGTCGACGCCGGCACGGCCGCGAACCGGGATGGAGAGGTGATGGGGCCGGATCGCGTGCAAGGCGGCGAGAAGGCGGCCCAGCGCCCCGGCAATGGAGGGACCGGCGTAGCCCGAACGCATCGGGATGCCGGGCAAGCGCTCGAACGCGACCGCACCGAAGGGGAGCGTGGCGCTGGCGGGGACGCTCACGGTCGGTGCGGAGATGTGGACCGGGAGCAACCGCTGAAGCTCGGGCAGGACACGCACGACCGCTGCCTGTCGATCCGCCGCCTCGCGGTGACGGGGAACGCGGAAGACCGTGTCGCCCGCCGCGAGGATCAGGGAACTGAACCCTTCGCCGATCACCTCCAGGTCATCGGGGTTCGTACTCGTGCCCAGGGTTCCGGGCAGCGCATGCTTGACTTGTGTGACCTGAGCGACCTGGGCGGCCTCGTGCATCGCCTTTTTGCCTCCAGTGCTTCAGGCTGGAACGAGAGAGGGGGGGGGGGG
>DASYWM010000324.1:0-19124 GCA_035936075.1 Thermomicrobiales bacterium | reverse complement strand
GTGCCGCGCTGATGCCACGGCACAGGACGCCTCTTTCGGGATGACCGGTGGCCGGGCCAGTGAGCCAAGGCCGGAACAATTCTTCCTCGCGAGATGCGGTCTATCGGGAGTCGCCCTGCGCCGAGATCGGCTCCAGAACGACGAGAGGGATGTCACGGTCCGTCGCCCGCCGGTAGTCGTTGTAGAAGGGATAGGCGCTCCCCATGATCGGCCAGAGGCGCTCTTTCTCGTCCGCATCGGCCGTTCGTGCGATTGCCCGGAATACCTGATCGCGAACCTGCACGCCAACCTCGGGATGCGCGACCAGATTCAGGTACCACTGGGGATCCCGGTCCGAGCCACCCTTTGACGCAATGACGATATATCGCCCGCCATCCTCCGCGAAGTAGAGAGGCGCGATGTGAAGCTTACCGGTCCGCCGCCCCATCGTCGTCAGCAGCAGCGTCGGCGCCCTGTGGGAGTTGTCGTCATACCCCTCTCTCCCATCGCTGGCGATATACCGCTCGACGTGGCTCCCCGAGCGCTTCCGGAACGCGTCATCGCGAGCCTGTTCGTCAACCGTTCGATTTGGGGTCATGGTGGTCTCCATCTCAGTAACGAGTGCGTCGATGCCACTCCGCGATGCTACTCCTACCGCAGCTTACGCTGGGCCACTCCGGCCAGCCTACCCTCCTGAGGGAGCTGCTGCGCTCCCTCAGGAGGGATTGTGACCCGTACGGGTCGACCGTATCCCGACCCTGCGGGACTCCACGACAAGCTATGAGCGAGACCGGCCGCTCGATTCCAGGTGATCCGCGAGGTTCCTATCCACCGGTACCTGTGGAGACGTCCTGTGCGGTGAGCCATGCTTGTGTGCGGACAATCTCAATCTCGCAGTCAAAGCCCACGATATGCATCGTCGCGGTCTCCAGCGAGGAGCGGAACCGGGCCGCACGACGCTCGGCAAGTGCGTGCGGGACACCGACGATGAAGGCGTCACTCTCCGGGTCGCGACCGATCAGCTCGGAGTCTCGGAGCCACGTATCGATCTCGGCTCCCGGAACCGCCCCCGAGCCCCGCAGGTCATCAAGCACGGAGGTCCAGACCTGCGCGCTGCTCATGCCACACTCCTCGATCCTGAAGACCGGCACTGGCTGACGGGCCGATGGCGGTGACCCGATCGGTCCGGTCCGTCGCGTACCCGGCTTTGGTGAGGGCGTGCTGGTCGGAGTCGGAGCGGGATCATCCGGGTCCTGCGGAGCCGGCCCACCCAAGAGGATTCGCACCGGCCGGCGAAGGACCACACCCAACTTGCGCTGGATCAACTCCGCCCACTCATCGCGGATGCTCCTGGCAAGTTCGTCGGTCGAAACCTGTAGCATCACGTCTCCAGCCTCATACCCGACGATAGAGACTCCCGACCGCAACGCCTCGACCACTCTCTGCGGAAGCGAAGGGGAGAGTGAGTGGCAGGTCGCGTACCAGACATCGACCGGGTCACCCTCGCCCGGCAACCCGACCGACTGAAGAGACCTGTGACCAGCACCCGGTCCGCTTGTCACAGGTTGCGGACCACGGCTTGCCACAGGGTCACCGAACTGGGTCTTCGGGACATACATCCCTGGCACACCATCGCGATCCCAGCGGGCGACGATCTCTCGCACGCGCTTCGGGGCGACGAAGGCGCTCCCCGAGGAGACGGCTTCATCGATCGCGCTGCCGACGAGCGCCCATCCGGAGACACCGGCCGACCGGGCCAGATCGGCATAATCGTCGGCGATTCGTTTCAGGTGCCGCCGCGCCGCCGCGGTCGAGGGCCGTCCATTCGCCTCATCGAACAATCGCACTGTCGCATCTTCGTCGCGGCGGTCATCCGGCACAAAACCAGGTCCATTCATCTGGATGGAAGCTGCCATTGCCGGCGTGTCTTCACCCGATTTCTTTCCCTCACTACCGGTGGTTGTCGTTGTTAACTCTTGGTAATACGTAGTGCTGGTCGGGGCAACACTGGTTGCCTTACCTCTGTTGGCCGGAGCATCACCGCTTGTCGGTTTCCGCCATGAACCATTGCTGCTCTTTGCAACAGAGGTCGCTGAACCATTGTTGGTAATTGCATCAGAGGTTGGAGCAAATGTGTCACTGTCATTAGTGTCGCCAGTTGCGCTGTCATTACTGCTGGCGGGTGCTGTCGCTTCGAATGCCCCGCTGTCACTGTCGTCAGGCAAAGAAAAAAGCGTCTCGGTGTCCGACGTTCGTCGGGAGGCGTGACCGGCCTTGCTCCGTGCCGACGCCCGGGTTTCATCCCGCTCGGTGCGGGCCGCAAGCCGCTGCCAGACATCGGTTGGCCGGAGCTCTTCCAGGATCTCGTGCCAGATGTTGTCACGATCGATCGGTGCGAATTTCGGGGAGAAGATGCGACGGATATACCGGTAGACAGCGCGGTCCTTGTCGGCAAGCCGCACCACGCGCATGACGTCATTGGCGGTGAGGTTGAAGTCGTCGCCGTGATCCTTCACGCGGTAGAGGTTGTGCGGGACCTTCCAGCGGCGGCCCTTTTCGTCCGTCCTCGGCACCATCTCCTTGCGGATCTCGATCAGGTCGAGCGCGACCAGGATCTTGTTGATCGTGATCAGCTCGTTCCGGTCTTCTCCATAGAAGGCTGCCTCACTCTGCTGAGAGGGGAAGGCATAGCCCCGGTGTGGCGACTCCTCGCGGCGATCGGTCCAGACCGTGTAGGAGTTGAGCAGGCCGACGCCCTTGAGCCCGATGATCGGGGCAAACTGGGTGACGATGCTGTTCCAGTGCCAGAACCAGCCGCGGCGTCGTGTGTCCTCACCGGAGCGGCTTTGGCCGCTGCTTGCGGACTCATCGCCCACGATACCGGTAAGTTGGCCTTCCGTGCTCACGGGCATGCCGTCGCCCCGGATGGCCGATGGCTCATCCAGCCGGGGTGAAGGTATGTGCCGCTGCTCGCGGTTGTCTGGTCGTCGAGGTGTCACGACGCTATCGCGCCCACGGGCGTAGCGCAACTGTGACGGTGAGGCACGCAGCCTCTTGACACATCGCAGGTGGTGTGACTAGAATCCTCGTAACGTCGCTTGGGTACACAGAACCCTCCCTTGGCGGGGATGAAAAAAGCGGCTCCGGTTCGGAATCCTGATCAGGCGGTTTGGCGACGGTCCGATCGAATCCCGAATGTGACAACCAATGACACTTTGCGAAGAAGTCCGGTGTTGGCGCACCGGTCTTTTTCTTTGTCTGCAACCGTCATTGGCCTGCCGGTCTTGCTGATACGTATCGTCGTTTCGAATGGACGAAGGGACGATTCCCTAACCGGAGATGTGTTGGCGCACATATCGCGGTACCCGAATCTCCCATGATGCATCCGCTCGACGATGCACTCTGCGTGCTGGCAACCCTCCCTTTCCTTCTCATCACCTGAGCACATTGCTCGCCTGTCGCTGCCGTTTGGCGTTCCGGCACCGATCGCAGCCGCCTGTCCCTTTCGGCTCATGCGAATGCGATCGAAGCCCGACACGAATCTACCCGGTACACTCACCGCAGCTTCCAGCATACGTCCTGCTCGCCCGTTCCGACGCTCTGTACGTACGCTTAATCCTGCCCCGGCTATCATGATTCGTCCTCCTTCCACAGCGCCTGCTGTGTCGTTGTGGACGACAATCTCGGCGGGGGCCCGTCGAGCAGCAGGGGGATCTGTGTCTGGACGACGTTCCCCTCTTGACTGGACGTGCTGACGGGACGTACACCATTGGCCTCATCGATCGTGAGATCCCTCGCTACCTGGCGGGCGATCTCCGGTGTGACGGCCTCATTTCCCTGTATGGCGGAAGCAAGCAGGCACGCTCCAGCGATCCCTACGAGCTTCGCGATGTTTCCTTCTGACCAGCTGTGAACGGTTGTGCGCACGCCCGGGGGGAAGAGCGTCGTCGGCGTGCGGTCGGTACGCATTGCGTCGATCCGTTCGTCAAGCACCATGTCGAGATCCGCCACCGGCAATGGTCCAAGGGGGATCGCCGGGCCCATCAACCCACGGAGTGAGCGGCGGCGGCTCACGCGAAGCTGGAGATCCGGGGTCCCAAAGAGCACGATCCAGAGGCCCGTGCCTTCGGTGTCCCGGAGGAGATTGCGAATCAGCTCCAGGTGCGAGCCCTTGAAATCTGCGCCATCGACCAGGAGCCCCGGTTGGATGCCCTGTTGATCGACGGCACGCAAGGCGCCCTGGATTTCCCGGCGCAGCTCGAGACCGGTGCGACCGATCGGGTCTGCCCCGAGGGCGGAGAGGATCGCGCGCAGGATCTGAGCGTCCGTCCGCTGTCCGGGCGAGCCCGGCAATATGACAAGGCGGCGGCGTGCATCGGACGCGAATTCGTGAGCGATCACGGTAAGCAGGTGCGATTTGCCGGAGCCCTCTTCCCCTGTGACGACCGCGAGGCGGTCGTTCCGGTTCGGGTCCTCCAGCATCTCCGCGATCCAGCGCCGCAGCTCCTCGCGAGCCGGCCCATGCACGGAGGTGGCGACGAAGATGTCGCCATGACTGTCCAGCGGAAAGGGATCACCCGTCAGGGCGAAAGCCTCAGCAATCCGCGCTCCGCGTCCGGGTCTATCGTTCAATCCCAGGATAGTGGGGGAAAGCGTCGAGGAGGCCATCGGGACTACTCACAGTCCCGGTGGAGGCGCTTGCGGATGTCGCGAATGCTGACCCCCTGCTCGCGCCAGCTGATGACCTGATGAGCCACGGCGACCTCGCTGTCATCAAAGAGCAGATACCCACTCTCGGTGCGGGCGGTGGGGAGGATGATGCCCTCGCGCAGATAGAAATCGAGATGGGTCCGGCTGAGGCCGGTAGCGGCGCGGAGATCGCCCGACATATAGAAGCGAGCCAGCGGTGCATCGGTGGTACGGCGTGAGGTCGCGGGAGCTTCGCTTACCATGCGGTCATCGCGACTGTAGGATCCTGGAGTCGGAGTGTCCATTGCGGTCTCAGGGTTCGGATTCGACATTGAAGCTCCTTGAAATGGAGGGCGTCCGGTGAGTAAAGATGCGTGCCAGCGTCCGGATGCCAAGGCACTCTGCAATTGCATACCAGTATCCTACGCGGTTGGGGCGCGAATGTAAATACCCTATCGTTCGCCGGCATGAGCCGGTGACACGAGGAAACGCAATCCCTGCACACGCGTTCCATCTATATACGGCTCGGCGCGGTAAGCGATGCCGGGGCGTATGCGGGGGTGGGAGCGTTTCGCCACGACACGCGGCCTGCCCGGTATACTTCCCTCTGGACAGGGCATCGGGGCAGAATCCGCGATGTCCTTTGGCCCGAAATTCGCCCTGCGCGCATCACCCTCCCTCCCGGCCTCGCTCGCTCGCAGCGTTTCATCCGGGCACACACGGCATTCCGCGGCCTCTACCACCGATTGCTACGAAAGGACCTGAGAAAAGACTCTATGGAGCCAAGACCGCAACAACCGCGTCAACCGTCGGGGCAGCGGAGCCAGTCGCCCGGCCAGTCCCCGCCGGGTGGCCGTTCCCGGCAACCGGCATCAACCGAGCATTACCGGGCGCGGCCGGCTGCTGAACCTCACCAGCAGGTCTATCCAGAAGGTTATGACCCTTCTGCCGTCGTCCCCCCACCGCGAACGGATTACGACTACAGCCCTCTCGATCTCGCACCGCCGGGTCAGCGTCGCCGCCGCCAGTTCATCGCCGGCGCGATCGGTGCGCTCAGCGTGGTGCTCGTTGGGGCGCTGATTGTCTTCGGATGGATCCTCTTGCGGGACGAAACCCCTTCGGACGACGAGAACCGCGCAGCGATCGCGACACAGGCCCCCTCCGGCGGCGATCTGGCGGCGGCTCCCGGTGAGAACGCCGCCGGAACTCCCGCCGTAGCCACCGAAGCCCCGACCACCGCTCCGGCGCCAACCCAACCCGCCTCGACCGACCCTGTCCCTCCCGCTCCGGCGGGCCAGGCAGTCGCTACCGATCAGGATTCCCTGATCGCCACCCTGCCGAACGCTGCCATGCTTCCACCGGGATTCGGCGAGGGCGCCGATACTGTCCGAACCCAGGAGGAGGTCGTGAACGCCCTGGGTGGTAGCCGCATCGCCGAACAGAACCTCGCCAACTGGGGTTGGACCGCGAATGTGGAGCGCGCGTTCAACAACACCGCGCCCGAAGCTGGCGCCACTTCCAACATCACCATCAGCCTGCACGGGTTCAAGGATGCTGCCTCCGCCGCGCAGGCCCTGCCGTTCTACTCGGATGTCCTTGCCGCGAACGGCTATTACGACGTCCCGGCGCCGGCTCTGGGTGAGAGCGCCCGCATGCTGCAACTGGATCAGGAGGACGGCGGGACCCTCGTCGCGCTCTATGTCCAACAGGGCCCTATTCTTTACCGTGTCGGTGGCTACGCCCTCGGTGGCAATCCAACCCAGGACGTCATCAATGTCGCCACGCAGATGCTTGCCGGTACCCAGCCGCAAGCCATTGTATGGCCGGAATCGATGAGGATCACCTGATGTTCAACCGCGACAACGCTATCGGGATCATGCTGCTTGGCGCCTGCACAGTGGTTGCGGCGATCCTGATTTATGCGATCGTCACCGGAGAGCAGCTGCGGGTCGATTTCCCACCCTATATCAGCTGGCCACTCGGTATCGCCTTCGTCGGGTTGATCCTCTACGGACTGTTCAGCAACTTCCGTGATCGGCGATCGAGTGGTCGCGGCCACTCATGGCCGAACCCGCAGACCGGCAACAAGACGCTTGGAGATCGCTTCCGCGAGTGGAGAAAAAAGGACAGCGATTCTTTCGGCCGGTAATCAGCGTTGCACAGGCGGGGTCTGCATAGGATGATGCCGGCAGGCGGGTGGGAATACGTGGTGTGGTCGTGCCCTGTCATGTGCGGCCAATGGTCGTGGAAGGAGAGACCGGGCCGATGGCGGAGGAAGAACAGCACCAACGGGCGGGCGAATCAGGCCGACGGGGTCGTTTGGCCCGGTCTTCCGAGGGTGGCGCACGTCAGCGATCACGATCCGTCTACGCTGTCCTTGCCGTCGGTATTGTCGCCCTGCTCTCCCTCTTGCTGATCATCTACTTCTCGTCGGACCGGGACCTTCCCGAGCAGCCCATCTGCACCACGGTCGATGCGGAGAGCGCCCGGCAGGCCGTCCTCGAAGGGAGGATTACCCGGGTGACGATTGCCTATGACGATACAGTGATTCGCCCCTCTGCCCCGAAATGGGGTCCTGTCCTCGCGCGGCTTGATTACTCCGATGGCCAGTGCGCAAACCTGCCGCAGGGAATTGTGAACCAGGATGACATCTACCTGTTGCTTGGCACAATTACGGCGTTCAACGACATTACCGAGAATACCCAGGTCGAGATCACCTACGATCGCGAGACAAGCCTGCAGCCGGGCCTCTTTACAGTCCCGACACCATCGCCCACACCGACGGAGGAGCCTGCGGCAACACCTGTCCCCTCGCCTTCGCCTTCACCGGAGCCCACACCCACGACTGAGCCGGACGTTCCGGTCGGACCGATCCTGCTCCCCGGGAGCCCGGAAGCATCTCCCGAACTCACACCCGGCGTCTGAGACGGCACGCCATCACGCCGTTGGGACAGGTGAGTCACTGACGGTCATCCCAAGGCGAACCACTCAAGATTTGAAGCGCTGGGTGGGCCCGATCTTATTGAGCCGCGTCGGCGGTCGATCGATCCAGCCTCACATCGTCCCACGACGCCGGGTCATCGAGCGATTCCAGGTGGGTGAACATCGTCGTCTCCGGCAGGACGGCATGGATATCGTGCTCCATCTCGTCAAGCAGGCGATGTCCCCGCTGCACCGTCCAGTCTCCCGGTACCAGCACGTGAACGGAGACGAACCGCCGGGTTCCTGCGGCGCGGGTGCGGAGGGCATGGGTTTCGATACCGTGCTCTGCGCGATAGCGAGCAAGAATGTCATGGATGTGCTGCAGGTCTTCCGGTGGAAGCGCCGTATCCAGCAAACCCAGCATCGATTTCCGTACCAGGGACCAGCCCGTCCAGACGATGTTGGCGGCTACCGCGAGGGCAACCAGCGCATCAAGACGGTTCCATCCGGTAAGGGCGACCAGGGTAACACCAAGGAGTACGCCGCCCGACGTCCAGATATCCGTTATCAGGTGACGGGCACTGGCAAGCAGGGTGATCGACCGGTAGGATGCCGCTGCACGAAAGAGACGCCAGGCGACAGCTCCATTGACAAGCGAGGCCACAACTGAAACGGCCAGGCCCGCGCCAACCTGCTCGATCGGCTCCGGGTCCATCAGGCGGGGTACGGCAGTCACGGCGATCACCAGTGCCGCAAACAGCACCAGCACGCCTTCAAGGCCGCTGCTGAAATACTCCGCCTTGGCGTGCCCGTAGGTATGTTCCTCGTCCGGCTCCTTGGCGGCGACAATGAGCGCTATCAGGGCAACGATGGCCGCCACGAGGTTGACGAGCGATTCCAGGGCATCGGAAAGGAGACTGACTGACCCCGTCAGGAGGTACGCCCCTGATTTGAGGGAGATCGTCGCGACGGCGGCCGCCATTGATAGCCAAGCGAATCTCGTGAGCGAGGATTCTCTTGATGCAGCGTGTTGCATGAGACAAATGCTCCTCGGGCATCAGCTTCGGCACCAAGGCTCGACACTGGAGCTCGATGACCACTGAGCTTACTTCGTTTAGCCGGGACTAAGAAAGGTATGGGGTCGGCTCCATCTCATCCCCCTGCTGCAAGGAGGTGGACAATGGGCTGGGCGAATGCCCCATGCTGGGAGAGATGCAGCGAATATACAGGTGGAAAGAGATCCGGTTCGTCTGGAGCAGTGAATCACGGGTAGACTTCCCTGCCCAATGAGCAACATGAGCGTTTGGAGAGGGACTGATGACTGAGCCGACCGTGCGTGTGATGATCGCGTCACCACTCGAACCCGAGCACATCGCGACGATCCGGCGTGCCCTGCCAGCACACGTCGAGCTGCTCCACGAGCCCACGCTGCTCCCGCCGACGCGCTATGTGTCTGATCATCACGGTCCTGCAGAGTTCCGGCGCACGCCCGAGCAAGAGCGACAGTGGCAGGAGATGGCCGCCAGCGCCGATATCGCCTTCGAGTTTCCTGACTCCAATCGTTACCCACATGCCTACGCACCAAACCTGAAATGGGTCCAGACGACCAGTGCCGGTGTCGGCCAGATGGTGACCCGGCTCGGCATCACGCCGGGTGAGTTCATCATCACCACCGCCAGCGGCGTGCATGCCCGGCCCCTGGCCGAGTTCGTCTTCATGGTCTTGCTGATGGCCGTCAAGGATCACCAGCGGCTGGCTGCCGGGCAGCAGGCGCATCACTGGGAGCGCTTCTGCGCCGACGAACTCTCCGGCAAGACCCTCGCCATCATCGGTCCGGGGAAGATCGGGCAGGAGGTGGCCCGGATCGGCCGCTGCTTTGACATGCATCCCGTCGCCCTTGGCCGCGATGTCCGTCCCGAGCGGGCAGCCCGGATCGGCGTCGATCGGCTCTTCACGCGCGATGAGCTACCGGAGATGCTGGGCATGGCCGATGCCCTTGTCCTCTGCGCGCCCCATACGCCGGAGACCGAGAACATCATGGACCAGGCCGCATTCGACGCGCTCAAACCCGGGGTAATCCTCGTCAATATCGGCCGGGGTCCGTTGGTGGATGAGGAGGTGATGCTTGGGAAGCTGAAAGACGGCACCATCCGCTTTGCCGGGCTGGATGTTTTTCGTATCGAGCCCCTGCCGGCCGATTCCCCCTTCTGGGATTTGCCGAACGTGATCGTCAATCCCCATTCGGCCAGCACATCGATCCACGAGAACGGGCGGATTGTCGAGATCTTCGTCCACAACCTCGCCTGTTTTCTCGACGGGCGGTTCGATGAGATGCGTAATGTGCTGGATATCGCACGGATGTATTAGATGGGCACAATCACCGGACGGGCATTGCTACTTCGCGTCGGTGTGTGACCCAACGCGCTCCGCGGGGGATCCTTCGACAAGCTCAGGATGACGGAGTGGTCGATGCACGTTCTGGAAGGGATACGGGCAACGTCGAAGGCGTGGGGCGATAGCGTTTCAGCGGGATGATGGTGACATCCCAAGCCGACGGCTGCTCTCTATCTTGCGGTCGCGTCCCACTTGAAGAAGCGGATGGCGAAGGCCATGAAGGCGACGAAGATCGCGGCGAGGATGAGCAGGTCCTGCCAGATGGTGCCGAGGCCGTTGCCGTAGAGCATCGGCTCTCGCAGGGCCTCGACCCCGTACTTGAGCGGCATGATGCTGATCAGCGGCTGCAGCCAATCCGGCATTGATCCGAGCGGGAAGAAGACGCCGGAGAGGAACATCATCGGGAAGGTGACCATGTTCGCGTAGGTTGCCGCTGTCTCGGTGTTGCGGGCAAAGGCTGCGATCGCGTAGCCGATCGCCAGCATTGCCATCGAGACGACGACCAGGACCGCGATGACCAGCAGCGGGTTGCCGCGTACGGTGAGATCCCAGATCAGCCAGCCGATTCCGATCAGGATGCCGCTGGTGACCAGGGAGATGACGAGCGCCGCCACGATCCGCGCGAGGATGAACTTCCAGAGCGCGAAGGGCGTCACCTTGATCCGTCGCAGGATGCCCTTCTCGCGGAATGAGACGAAGGCGGTCGAGATTCCGATGATGCCTGAGTTCATCAGGCTCATGCCGAGAATTCCCGGGATGAACCAGTCGATGTAGCTCGCGTTGAGCGTCGATATCTGCTTCTGCTCGATGGAGATCCCGCTGCTTTGACCGGCCACCTCCATGACGACGCTGCGCGTCACGCCGGTCGCGATCTGCCCGGAGGGGCCGCTCGCCTCCGAGGAGTACATCTCGACCGCTCCATCACTCCCCTCCTCCGGAAAGACCAGCACCACGCTCCGGTCATCCTTTTTCAGGGCGGCGAGCTCTTCGTCGGTGCTGCCCTCATGGATATCGAAGGCGTCGGTGTTCCTCATCGAGTCGATGACCGCAGCACGAAACTCGCTTTCCCCGCCCGCGATACCGACGGTGAACTGGTCCAGATCACCGTTGCCGAAGACGGCGCCGAACATGAGGATGAAGATCGCCGGAAAGGCGAGATTCCAGAAGATGGCTTGCCGGTTGCGAACGGTCATTTTCAGGTTGGCGACGACCATGGCGACGAACGATTGCATGTGATGTGCGCTCCCGGGAGACGAATCTTCAGAAATAACGTAGGACCGAAGGAGAGGCCGGGAAGGGTTAAGAGGACCTAATCCCTGGTGATCGCGAGCTGATCAGCTCCGGCCGCGTCGGCGTCTCTTCTTGCCAGCCGATGCGGTTTCCTCTCCATGCGGGAGGTCGTCGGCCTGCGTGTAGGTCCGGCCGGTAAGACTCAGGAAGACATCTTCCAGGTTCGCGCGGGTGCTGGTGAGCTCGCCCAGCGTGATCCTCCGCTGCTCCGCGAGCTGCAACAGACCCACCAGTGTTGCCTGCACATCGCGCGTTTGCGCCGTGATCGTTGGGGGCGTCCCGTCCGGTGCGATGGTGGCGCCGGTGACGCCGGGAATGGCCTCGATATCCGCTGCGCTGATCGACATGGAGCCATGTCCGGCGATCGTTGCGCTGACAACAGCGTCCTGCGGCAGGTCCCGGATCAAGCCCTCCGGAGTGTCGCAGGCGATCACCTGGCCGCTGTCCATGATCGCGATCCGGTCGCAGAGGACCTCAGCTTCTTCCATATAATGCGTCGTCAGCACGACCGTCGTGCCAGCGGCGCGGACATCCAAAATCGTCTGCCACAGGCTGCGGCGTGCATGCGGGTCGAGACCCGTCGTCGGCTCATCGAGAAAGGTGATCTTCGGCGTGTTAACGAGCGCAAGGGCGATGCTGAGCCGTTGCTGCTGGCCACCCGACAACTCATCGACGCGGGCGTCCCTCTTCTCGTTCAGGTTGACGAGCTTAAGCAGCTCGGTCGCGCGTGACGAGGCGTCCTCGACCTCGTAGAACCGGGCGAAGAGCTCCACCAGCTCGTGGGCGTTCAGGTAGGGAAAGAGCGCCGTCGTCTGCAGCTGCACGCCGATGATCTTGCGGACATCGTCGTTGCGGGTCACTGCATCGATCCCCGCCACGCGGATGCTTCCCTCGTCTGGTACACGGAGCCCCTCGATCATCTCCAGCGTGGTGGTCTTCCCGGCGCCATTCGGCCCGAGAATGCCGAAGATCTCCCCGGCGCGAACCTCGAGATCGATCCCGTCGACAGCGGTGAAGCCCTTGTAGCGCTTGACCAGCCCCCGGATCTCGATGATGGGTGCGGCAAGTGCCGGGACATGCTGATCGGGTGTCGACGCCGTGAGGCGATGGGTCATCGGGGAGGTCTCCGGGTGAAGGCGAGAGGAAGGGCCCGAGGCCGGCTTGCGACCCCTTGTCCCTGCAATGGTACCCGCACCGATGCGCGCACATCGGAAGGAGCTCCGGGCTTCTTCACCGCAACGCCCAACGCATCGACTGGCTCGCCCCCGGCCTCCTGACGCCTCGGCGTCGACCGTACTTACGCCTGCGAACAACGACTGACGTGTCCATTCGACAAAGGTGCATGCTACGATACGATGGAACCGCGGGGATGACACCCATTACAAAAAACGGTCGGTTCCCTTCATCGGCGTTGATATGACAGGGGAGGACACCCATCACAAAAAACGTTCGCGTTGTTGACGGCGCCGGAAACTCCTTGCAGTCAACCTATCGCAAAAGAGCCTTGGGTCTTGTCAAGCACGGCAGGGCGCGCTTCATCGACCCGGATACCATAGAACTGACGCGTCCTCCGGACCCCCAGGGCGAGGAGACGATCATGCAGACCCAATCACAGGACCAGGACACAACGACGACCGCGCCGTTCGGCGTTAACAGCGGACCACCGGCATCGCAAACGCCATCCTCGCGGCCGGTCGCGGCGAGCGATATCCTCGAGCGCATCGATATGCTGATCGCGGAGACCGCGTACCTGCGCGAAAGCGTGCACGCGCTCAAGCAGATCGAGAGCGCCGGGGTGGGCGACGCAGGCAGCCCGGGTGATATCGGGACTCAGGCGAAGGCAACGGCCATCGCCTCCGTCGTCGAGCAACGGGAGCAGACGAATCGGAAAATGATTGCGCTGCTCGACAGGATGTACGATGATCTCTCGCCGACCACGGCTATGAGGAAACAACCGCGGTCTCCTGAGGAAACGAAACTGATCGAACGGTTGATCGATCAGTCGTCGGAGATGTCGGACGACACACTCCGGGCGTTTCTTGATGCGCTCGCGTAGCGTATGTCACAAGACGGGGCGGCCAGCCGCCCGCCCCGTCTTGCTGCTCCCCTGACGATCCTCCCGGTGCAGGATGTCGACAGGCGTCCCACATCTCGCCGTCCGGAGCGCTCGGCGTATGGGATACTGCGGGCCAGAGACGCGATCACCATTCACGCAGGATATGCGACGACGATGACAGATCTCCCACTGGTGACCCCGGAGGTACGGGAGGTCACCGCTACCAGGTTCGTCCTCCCCTTGCGGGAGGGGGGCTCTGTTCCCGGTCTCTTTGAGGCGGACGACGACGGCCTTTACGTGGTGAAGTTCCATGGCGCTGCCCAGGGGCCGAAGACACTCACCGCCGAGCTGCTTGCCGGGGAGATCGGCCGCAAGCTGGGACTCAGGGTTCCGGAGCTGGTGCTTGTCGATCTTCCCGTAGAGCTGAGCATCGGCGAGCCGGACCTCGAGATTCAGGATCATCTTGCCCGATCCGTTGGCCTCAACCTCGGCCTCGACTTCCTCCCGGGCGCACTGCCGTTCGACCCCGCGACGCGGACGCCGGTTGACCCGGTGCTTGCCGCCGATATCGTCTGGTTTGATGCGTACATTGCGAATGTTGATCGCACCACCCGGAACCCGAACATGCTGCGCTGGCACGACGGGCTCTGGCTGATCGATCATGGCGCCGCGATTTATCCGCATCATCGCTGGCAGGATCCCGCGGCGCAGGGTCGCCGATCCTTCGCCGCGATCAAGGATCATGTGCTCCTGCCGGTGGCGGGATCGCTGGTCGACGCCGATGCGCGGATGGCCGCCCGGCTGGATGAGTCCGTGCTCTGGAGCATCGTCGGCAGCATCCCCGAGGCCTGGCTGCCGGAGAACCAGGAGATCGGAAACGCCGAGCAGCAGCGGGAGGCCTACATGGCCTATTTCACCGCTCGGCTGGAGGCGCCACGCCCGTTCATCGAGGAGGGCGAGCACTCCCGCACCTCGGAAGGTGTCGGCGCGATCGATCCGCACCGGGCGACACGGGGCCGCCGCCGTGAATAGCCCGGATCGTGTGTCCTACTTCTATTCGGTCCTGCGGCTCGTGCCCCGGGTCGAGCGTGGCGAATGCTTCAACGTCGGTGTGGCGATGCTCTCCCGGTCACGGCGCTTCCTCGCGGTCCGGACGGATCTTGATGAGGAAAAACTCGCGGTCCTCGCACCGGGGGTACATCCGGAGATCATCCGCGAGCAACTTGTCGCGCTGGAGACGGTCGCCGCGGGCGATCCTGCGGCTGGTCCGATGGCTGCGCTGGAGCCCGCCGAGCGGTTCCACTGGATCACCTCCCCCAGCAGCACGATCATCCAGCCCTCCCCCGTTCACTCCGGCCTGACGACCGATCCACAGCTGACCCTCGATCGGCTCTTCAATGAGCTGGTGGGTCCGGTGGAGCGCGCGTTAGATGACCAAATGAAATAATTTGGCCAGTGGCAACCTAAGGCTCCATTGAGGCGGTTTTCGCCGACATAGCAGGGATTTCTTCAGGCTGCCAAGTTGTTCAGAGCGCGGGCGAAATCTGGCAGCCTAAGCGTCGATCTTGACTTAGGCTGCCTAGATGGCCAATTTGTCGGTATAGGGAGATAGTGGCAGTGTGAAAGGGGGCGCTTGCCGTGCGGCGGCATGTCCGCGACCAATTGGATACAATCACTTTGGATCTTTGCGCCAACCCAACCGTCGCGAACTGGACGGCAACCGGTCGTCTCTCGCACGAGTGTCTGAATTGATCCCGTGTTGTTGAAGGGGTACCTGTGGCTGTTGTTGAGAAACAGAAATCGCTCGAATCATGGTTGTGGGACGCTGCATGCTCGATTCGTGGAGCGAGAGAAGGAGCCAAGTACAAGGACTTCATTCTGCTGGGCGTCGTGCTCTACCAATGGCCGGCTGAACTTCAATGATGAGCTGACAGGCATGGACCGCGAGCTCGGTGACTATGTGATCGTTCACGAGTTGCTGCACTTCTCCGCCCCGAATCATGGCAGGTTATGGAAGATGCTCATGCGCGTCCATCTGGGTGACTATGAGCGTCTCGAAGCCAGGCTGAGGACGAACCCCGCGACTGAACTCAAGCCATAGCTCCCTTTCGCCGGCACTTCGATGACCTGGTCGCACCCGTCCCCTCGACAGGTTGATGCCCCCTGAGTGTATTGCGTCGGCCATGCCGCCGTGTCAGAGTCGATCTATTGTAGGGGGCGAGGTGGTGCTTGCCACTCCGGTAGTCCATAGTCAGAGACTCGAGGTGTGCTCACGAATGAGGCAATGCGGCGTGTTCGCCAATTGGCGCTGGGTGTTGGGGGGGCGGCGCTGCTTGCTGTGGCAGGGGTGGCGCCAGTAAGTGCCCATGTCGGGATCACGGCGGATGAGACGGCAGCGGGAGCTCACACCCTGCTGACGGTTGGGTTCTCGCATGGATGCGAGGGATCCCCAACGACGAAGATCTCCATCTCCGTACCCGAGGAGATCACCAGCATCGCACCGGGCATGAATTACGGCTGGACGGTCGAGAAGGTGATGGAGAGCGAGGCAACGCCAGCCGCGACGCCGGCTGAGGGCGCCCATGGTGAGGGCGGTCGCGTCAGCGAGATCATTTATACCGCCAAGGAGCCGCTGCCGGATGGATTCTACGACCAGTTCCTGCTCTCCGTGCAACTGCCTGAGGATGGCGAGGGCGAAACGCTCTACTTCCCGATCATCCAGACCTGCGAGGAGGACGAGACTGCCTGGGTGCAAATCCCGGAAGAGGGACAGGACGATGACGAACTCGAGGCCCCGGCTCCGGGCGTGACGATCGCCGCGCCGGAGGAGGAGAGTGAAGAGTAGCCGACCGGCACGGGCCAGAATCAATCGCCATCTGTGCATTGAACGGCGAGGGGCAGGCGCAGAATCTGCCCCGGTCTCCATCAGCGGTGACCGCAAGGTGACTCTACCTTCTGTGCGGTCTCGCACGCATTCCCGTTGGGACCGGCATTTCGCCGGTTACCGAGCTTCGCATCTGGTACCGTTCATCATGTGTGCGGGGTGTCGCTGTGGACGTGTCCCCGCTTTGAAGGATCAGTAGTGATGGCGGTTTCGCGGGCAACAGGTCTTCAGGTGGGGCGCTCCCGGTGGCTGACGATCATCGTCGTCCTGGGGGCGTTCCTTGTTGGTGGCCTCCTCACGCCCTCCCAGGTCTCGGCGCACGCCGAGCTGGTCAACACCACTCCGGCCGAGGGGGCTCTGCTGGAGACCCAGCCAGACCAGGTGACGTTGACCTTCACCGAAGCCGTCGAACCTGTGCAAGAGGCATTCCGGTTGTTCAACAGTGACGGTCTGGTTGCGACGCTGGAGACGCCGGCGACGGGAGAGACCCTCGAAATCGCGTTGCCGGGCGATCTGGCGGATGGTACCTATGTAGTCGACTGGCGTGTCGTCTCGCTCGACTCCCATCCGATCACCGGCGCCCTCACCTTCTCCATCGGAGAGGAAAGCGGCGCACCGGTCGAGGTTGCCACCAGCTCATCGGATGTGACGCCAATAGCGAGCATCGTCCAGGGCATCGCCTATCTCTCCCTGCTCTCGACAGTCGGCCTGATCTGGTTCCGCGTCTTCGTTGTCCGGGATGTCGACGGGCGGACCATCTCCCTGGCGACGGGTGGAGCGATCCTTTCGGCGATCGCCCATCTGCTATTGATCCCCCTAACCACGATCCGCCAGGTGGGTGAGAGCATCGGTGCCCTGGCCGATCCCGAAATGTGGGAAGTGGAGCCGCTGTCGGTCACCCTGCGCGCGGTCATCTTCGTGGTCGCCGGATTAGCCATCGAGATCCATTTCGCTCGCTCATCCGATGCAACCAGGCGCACGCGCCGGGCGGTCGCGCTGGGCGGCCTGTTGGCGCTTGGATCGCTGACGGTCGTTGGCCATACCGCGGACATCCCTCCAACGTGGCTCATGCATGGCAGCGATTTCGTGCATGGCGCGGCCGGAGCCATCTGGTTCGGGGGGCTGCTCGGGTTGGGGCGATATCTGTACGTGGCACTCCGCACGCGATCGTCCGGCAACCGCCCAGGGCCAGGGGATGCCGCACAGGTTGTTGCCCGCTTCTCCTGGCTGGCCGGCTGGGCCTTCGCGGCACTGGCAATCTCCGGGGCGGTAATTGCGTTCAAGATTCTCGGGTCCTGGGATGCCCTGCTCCACACGACGTATGGGCGCATCCTGATTGCCAAGCTCTCGCTTGTGGTGATCCCCTTTGGTCTCGCGGTGTGGAACCGCCTGCGCCTGGTGCCATCCGTCCAGCGCGATCCGGAGGCCTCCTCGGCCTGGAACCGGCTGCGGACCACGGTCCTGACCGAGGCGGGCCTGCTCGTGGTAGTGCTTTCGCTGACCGGGTTCCTGGTGCTGCAGAATCCGGCGGTTGCCGGATCGGATGGTGTGGAGGCGGTGGCAGCTGTCCCGTTCGAGGAGGCTGAGGCGCTCGGTGATGGGTCGCTGGAGATCACCATCACGCCCGCCATGACGGGCGAGAACGAGATCTCGCTGATGGTCCACGACGCCGACGGACTCCCGATTCAGCTTCTGGTCGACCCGGAGATACGGCTCTCACTCCCCGAGGCGGGACTTGGCCCGATCACATCCACGGCGACATCGGCTGGCCACCCCGGGCACTATGCCAGCCAGGTCCAGGTGCCGTTCGAAGGGGAATGGACCGTCGAGGTGGTCACGCGCATCTCGAAATACGAGGAGCCGATGACCACGTTCACGGTGCCGATCCCTCACCTACCCGACTGACACACCGGCCCCAGCAACGATCCAGGATGAACGGCCGCTTTTCAGTGAGTAGTCCTTGAATGCCTTGCTGACGGTGATCTTGTGATGCCCTGAAAGAGGGGGCACCCCTGCTCACCGCACTGTGATGATGACTGCCTGCGCGTCCAGACACAACAGCACAGCGGGCAAGATCAACGTTGATCTCGCCCGCTGTGCTGGGGATAGGGAATGCAAGGAGTTAGCCTTACTGGCTGACGATGAACGGACCAGCAATCTCAAGAACCTGGTTAGGTGTCAGCGTCGGGTTGAAGGCCTCCGGGAAGGGGATCATTGCGTTCAGGAGCGCGAGATAGGCGGCGTGACGCGCTTCAACGGCGTGGATCGTCAGTGCGGCGGTCAGCAGCTCATCGCTCTCGATCAGGGAGGAAGCGGCGCCCTGGTAGGCGGAGACACCGGTGTCCTCAAGCGCCTGGGCCGTCGTCAGGAAACCAGCGGCGTCGGCGTATCCGAAGTCGTACTGGGCTTCGGCGACCGGTTGACCACCAAGGTCGGTGATGACCTGTGTCAGGGTATCAACGTGCGTAACCTCGTGCTGGGCGATCTCGTTCAGGGAATCGAAGACCGACTGCTGGAAGCCAAGGGCGGTGATGCCTTCGACGCCGAACTGGGCGAGGCCGTCACGATAGAACGCTGCCTCGAGATGCTCCAGTGTCAGGGCGAAATTGAGGACCTCCACCGGGTTCTGGAAGGCGACACCTGCGCCTGCGTCGGCCGCTGGCGTCGCATTGGTCTGAGCCCCGACGGATCCGAGGGTGCCCATCGCAGCAACGCTACCGCCGACGATCCCGGCGTTGATGAGCATGCGACGGCGGTTCATGGTTGAGGTGAGCAGGCTGTTGAGCATCTTGTCGCGTGTGGTGGTCATGAGAGACTCCAGTTCTTTTTCTTGCGTGAAAAGCGATTGGCAACCGGTGCGCTACTGGCTGACGATGAACGGGCCGGCGGCGTCGAGGACTTCCTGCATGG
>DASYWM010000323.1:0-4345 GCA_035936075.1 Thermomicrobiales bacterium | reverse complement strand
GGCCAGGCGACCCCGATCGCTCAGAACATGACATCGGTGCTCGTCAAATCCGCCCGGGAAGTCGCCTCGCTCGTCGGCTTTATCGGGGGCGGGACCGGCTATCGTCCCTATGTCGCCCGCCTGCACGAGTACGAGCACGAAGGTGACGACCTGTGGATGGAGGGGTACGCCGCGCTCTTCTCCGGCGATCTCGCGCCGCTCGATGTCATCCGCTGGAAGGACATCTACGAACAACTTGAAGCGGCGATCGATGGCTGCGAGGCGGTCGCCAGGGTGATCGAACTCTCCCTCGACCGCATCCGGACATAACGAACGAGACAACTTCACCTCCCGCGGGATGAATCGGGCGCGCATCAGATAGGACATGCGGGAGGGATGGTCCGTGTTTCGGTCCGCAGATGCATCACATTGACAGGCGGTTCACCCCTGACTTCCTTGCCCGTTTCCGGCGATAAGACATGCACGGTCGGGGATGGGAACCCAAGCATCGCAGGCGTTCCATCGGGGTCCATTGAGCGGAAGGACCGGGATGGTCGGCTAGTGACGTGCGGCCACAAGCCGATCGACGACGATCCCGGTCGTGAATGCGTAGACACCCTTGTGGGTGATATCGATCACTTGCTCATCGGTTGGCCAGGTCCAGGGCAGCGCGCCGGCACCAGTTGCGTTCTCCAGCGTTTGATCGGTCAACAGCCGCAGGTTCCAGAACAGGAACGATCCGACCGGACCCCTCACCCCCCGTTCAGCCATGAACGCTCTCGCCGCCCCCAGCAGGATGCCTTGCCCCCAGTGCATCGTTCAGTTCAACCAGAGTCGTTCGCTGTCGCGTTTGCGCGGCAAACCCAGTAATCGTTCGAGAGTATGTGCCGGGACAAAGGAGTTCGGACGATGGGTGACCATCTGCTCCAGCATCTCGCCAGCCGTCATGGCCGCCATACCCGCCACGCCGGCGAGCATCCCACGGATGATGATCGATCGCATGATTCATATCCTTCTTGTCCTGTCTTGTCCTGGCGAGGCATCAGTGGAGCTCCGCCGCCATGTGAGAATCCTGCTGCGCATGGTAGTGCCGTGCCTACGTTGACCGATGGAGCCCGTGACATCGCCCGGCATGCTCAGGTAAGAGGAACGGGTATGGTTGGTCCGTCAGGTCCTTGACCGCGGGAATCGTCGTCAGGCGGAGCGCGTCCCGCTCCTCCAGGGGTCACGGGTGGTGACCAGTGGATGCGGCCTGCGCATGACATCGGCAAGACAGGGGTCCGCACATGCCCGGAACGTTTCCTCTGCTGATCGGATCGGCCAAACTGGAACGTCGATTTCGGGACGGCGGATCGTCGGTGCTGCCGGGTTCCCCATGGAGTAGTGGCATACTAGAGACAGACCAACGGCGTCGTGGTTGGGGCTGCCAAAGCGTGCATCTCACCCTTGCTCCGGCGACGCCACCATCCAGGAGACCATCACCATGGCGACCAGCCATCTCAGCCCGGCACCCGCCGATCCGGCCCTGACCCAATCCGAATCCCACAAAGCAGCGGTACCGGCAGCGGCACCGCCAGCGGAGCACCCTGACGGGGTGACGGAACGCCGTCCGCATCCCGATGCCTACGGGGAGGACAAGACCAAGATCCTCAAGCGGTTGCGCCGGATCGAAGGTCAGGTACGGGGCATCTCCCGCATGGTCGAGGAGGACAAGTACTGTATCGACATCCTCACCCAGATCTCCGCGATCGTCGCCTCCACCCGCTCGGTGGGCCTTCTGCTGCTGGAGGATCACATCCGCGGCTGTGTCGTCAACGCCGGACCCGATGAGCGGGAAGCAACGCTCGAAGAGCTCAACCGGGCAATCGAGCGCTTCACCCGGAGCGTCGGGAGCTGAACCGGCCCACCGCCAGCGTCCATGTCATGGCGGCGATCCCAATGGACGATTAGACGCCAGTCGACCGGTAGCTCCCGCGCATAGGCGGTGGCGCAGCCATCCTACCCAGTTGACCGTCGACATCCAGTCGCAGGGGCCATTCTCGTAATTCCCCGCGGCAAGATGTTTTACGCTCGACCGCATCCAGATTCAAAACGCACGGGGATCACAACAAATCTCAAAGTGCGACCATCCCCTGACCTGCCGGCTCAGCTGGCGCAGTCGATAACCTGGGCGATCCCTCGTTCGGTTCTGTCGGTGACATGGCAAGCGCATTGCGTTCACCGCAATGACTCGGGCCCGGAGTGCCGCAAGGTCCCTCCGCATTCGATCCACCCGTTCTGGTACGGCACCACGCCGTGCAATTCTCCGGCGGTCGTAACATCACCCGCCGCGGCCCTTTTCCTGATGTGCTGAATTCCGGTCCAGATGCTCGGCCTGTTCCTGCCGCCTGGCAAACGGGCTCAGGCGTGGTCAGGGGCCCGATCGCAGCAGCCCCTCAGCATGCGCGATGCGCGCGATTACCCTTGCGGCGCTCGCGGCTGGATACGTTGATCCGGGAGAGTTCTTGACGATGCCGAACACGGTCTATGTCTGTCCGGTGGCATGTCACCGGGAGTTTGGCGAGCGCCTCCTGGTCAGGGATCCGGACGGTGCCTGGTTCCTCTGGATGGGCGATGGCGGGATGCCGGAACTGATCAGAGTACCCGCGCGTCTTGCCGGGTGGATCGCCGATCATCCGCATATGGTCCCTGTCGCGTCTCCGGGCGAGGTCCCGCATATGTGGTTCGAGGTCTCGTCGCTGCCGGTAACGCCCGTTGCACCAGTTGCGCCGGTTCCCACGGAGCGTGCAGGGCCGCCGCCGTTCTGATCGCATCGGTGCGGTGCGCCTTGGGGCGAAGCGCTACGCTGCACATCCGATCGTCATGGCAGCGGGTCAGCATGTCAGCACCTACGCGGTTCCCTGTGGTCGGGTCCGGAGCCGCCCGTGACATCCGCTCCTTCTTATGCACTTCACAATGCGTTCCCGCCACACCTCTCCCAAGGATCGGGGGCGTCGCATAGCAGCGTGGAACCTGAGAATCTTTGGGCCGTCGTCCGTCACCTGTCCCTGTCGTACGCCCAGCGGTCCGCGCGGTTGTGCAGCGCCCGTATATGGTTGATCTCCCCGGCGTGATAGAAATCGCGCTGGATCATCACCGTCACGATCCAGCACGTTTCTTTCGGCTCGCCCCAGTTCGTCATCCGGGGCCGATCGAGCGCATCGTCGGTGAGTGTGGCGAAGGAGCGGCGGAGGCGGTCGTGCCCGTCGCACAGCTAGGGATTGCCTTCAGACCAACGTTGAAGAGATCCGCAGGGTGGCTGGCAGGATCATCAGTACCGTGGAGGGAGTCGGGATCCTTACGGGGACAAGTTCAGGAGCTTAGATTCAGATCGGCCCCGGGCCTTTCATCAGAGAGATCCTGACCATGGATGCGCAGGTCGACCGCCGCGCACCCAACCTATGAAAGAACGCCATCCCATACAGCGACACTCAGATACTGTGGGGTACATCTTATGCATTGACTTGCCTAAACTACGCAACTAGAATTGCAGGTGTCATTCCCCGGGTATCCTCTCCCGTGCCTTAGAGCCGGTGATGGTCCCGGGGTTCTGTCACCCCTCGCTCAGGATTTGCCCGTGGTCGATGACTTCCTGGAAGCCATCCAGCGCCCCATCTCCTCACCACGGCTGCACTCCTACGGCACTCCCAGCGACGAACTGGCGACCAAGCTGCTCAACTACTTCTGGAATATTGAGTTGTCCCAGGCGTTCTATCCACTCCTCCAGGCCTACGAGGTTGCGCTGCACAATACGATCCACCACACCTTGAGTGATCACTTCGAAACGGAGTGGTGGTTCGACCTTCCCCAGGTGCTGGGACAGGATCAGCTGGAGACGGTGGCCGAGGCGAAAGCTGATTTGGAGCGTAAGAACAAGATACTGACCTCAGGCCGGCTCGTCGCAGAGCTGATGTTTGGCTTCTGGACAAGCCTCTTGAATCGTCCCTTTGAAGAGCCCCTCTGGCACACCGGCCGGCCGATCCTGCTTCTGAGCGCCTTCCCCAATCTTCCCAAGCACCGACGAACACTTCGTGCGGTTTACGACCGTACCCAACTTGCCAACACGCTACGCAACCGCATCTTCCACTACGAACCGATCTGGAACCGGCCCACACTCCAGGCTGACCACGATCACATTCTCGAAGCTCTGGGCTGGATCAGCACCGAGATCCACGAGGCCGTAACCTTCTACGACCGGTTCAATGACGTCTATGGACGAGGGAGTGATCGCAGCCGGCAAGCGCTTTGGCATCATCTCGATCTGGAGCCGTGACTGCTGTCGCTGCCAATCAAATACCTAGACACGAGCGCGCGAGAGCCACACAGC
>DASYWM010000322.1:0-3914 GCA_035936075.1 Thermomicrobiales bacterium | reverse complement strand
GGCGATGCGGGTGGAGGATTTGCTGGTGGACGGGCAGGACTGGACGGACGAAGAGTACATCCGGTATCTGTCCGAAGGTCCCTGGCTGGGCGAGATAGAGCTACGCCGCAAAGGTGGGAAGAGAGTGCCGGTCGAGGTCCTTGCGACGGTAGTGGAGCTGCCGACCGGGCCCGTGTATCTGTCGGCACTGCGTGATGTCTCCGAGCGTCATCGGCTGGAGCGGCTGCGACGAGATTTTCTTGCGATGGTGACCCACGATCTCCGCACTCCCTTGACGACCGTAAGGGGTAATGCGCAGTTGTTGAAGCGACGGGCCGAGTACCGGCCAGCGCAGGTGGATGCCGTGCTCGCGGCCACTGCCCAGATGCAGCAACTGATCAACAACCTGGCCGATGTCGTGGTGCTGGAAGGGGGCTCTGTAGCCCTGCGGAAGGTGCCTGTCGACCTCACGGTTCTCGTGGACGAGGTGGCGAAGGAACTGCAGGATGCGTTTGAGGCGCGCCGAGTGACCATTGACACCCCTGCAACCGCGGTGTTTGGAGCGTGGGACAGGGCGCGGTTGAAGCAGGTATTGACCAACCTCATGGAGAACGCTTTGAAGTACGCGGCACCGGATTCCGATGTCGTGGTTCAGGTCGAAGACTGCGGTGACGAGGCACGGGTGACGGTGAAGGATCAGGGCCTAGGGATTGCCCCTGAACATCTGCCTCGACTCTTTGACCGGTTCTACCGGGCGGATGTCACGGGGGTGGGGGGCTTGGGGTTGGGGCTCTACATCAGCCGGATGTTGCTCGAAGCTCATGGCGGTCGAATCTGGGCCGAATCAGAGGTAGGGCAGGGCAGTACCTTTACGCTGGCGCTGCCGAAGCACGCCTGAGCGGCAGTCCTTTATGGGAAGCAGGTAAGGAAGTTACCAGCCCGTCAACGCCGCGGTGCCCGATATCGGCATGTATCCCGACCATCCGACCCGGGGCCGGTCAGGAGGCGTTTGTGGTGGCTGGCTAGGACTACTCAGGCGCCAAGGCGGGGCCGATAGTGTCGATCACGATCTGCAGCAGTTTGTCAAGATCAAAGGGTTTGGCAAGGAACCTTACAGTCACCCCGTCCAGCCGTTGACGGGCGACGCCCGTGCTCACGACCACGACGGGAATATCTGCCAGGTGCGGTTGCGACTGCATGGCCTGCAGCGCTTCCTGTCCATCGCCGTCGGGCATCATCAGGTCAAGAAGGACCAGGTCAGGATGCTCCGTTTCGAGCAGTTTCAGCATCGCGTGGCCACTGCTGGCGAAGAGAGCGTCGTACCCCTCGTCCTGGAGGACATCGCCGATGACCTGCCGGATGAACGGCTCATCATCTACCACTAACACTCGCTTCATGACGGCTCGTCCCCGCCCTCCTTACTTGTGGGTTCGCCGCGGCCAGTGAGAAGGCCAGAGGTTGCCGAGAAGGGGCGAGTGACGACCATACCACGGTCCGTGATCTGGAATTCGCGAATGGATGGATCAGATGCCGACTGGCGCACCTTCGGCACCGCAACCAGGCGTCGTAGCTCTCCCTGGACTTCGGGGTGCCGTAGCAAGATGCCGTTATCCATCGCAGCTGATGCAGCGGGGATTGGTACTGCCAGCTTCTCACTTGTGTATTCGTCGATCTCCGCCGCGATCAGGGCCGTTGCACCACGAGTGCGTAGCTCATTGACCAACGCAGAGACAAACATTGGCGTCCGCTGAGGCTCGGTTATGAGGCGATACACATCCGTGATCGCATCAATGAAGACGCGGGTGGGCTTGTGCTCTTCGATTGCGGTCAAGACCCGCCAAGCCCAATCGTCGACCGAGAGCTCCAGGGGCGGGCTTCAGAGGACCCGGATCAGCCCACTGTCAATGTGGTTGCTTAGGTCGAGCCCGATCCCTTCAGCCGTGGTACACAGATCGTCCTCCGTCTCGTGGAAGCCGGCGAACAGGCTGCGTTCTCCCCGAATTGCCCCCTCCGTCAGGAAGTGCAATCCGAGGATGGTCTTGCCGGCTCCCGGCGTCCCCATGACGATGGTGGTTGACAAGGGCATGAGCCCTCCCCCCAGCATCGAGTCCAGTCCGGGAATACCAGTCCCCAGCCCATGCTGCGTCCTTTGGGCCCGCCGATGGCGTCCTGCCAAGGACTCCAGGCGGGGGAAGACGGTGATTCCGTCCTCCCTGACCGCGAACTCATGTGCTCCATTTGCGTACCCGGCACCGCGCAATTTGACCAGCTCCAGCGTGCGCACATGACGGGAACTGACGAGATGGTTTGTCAGCAAGACCACACCGTTGGCATGCGCCCACAGTGGGTCGGAGTTCCTGGCACCCGTGCTGGTAAGAAGCACGGTGGTGCAGCCAAGGAGTGAAGCCTGGGATTCAAGTCGTTGCACAAAGCGGCGGAGGTCGAAGCTCGACGAGGCGAAATCATCTGCGATCGCCGTGCCGTCAACGACCAGCAGCGTCGCGTTGGCCTGCCGTACTTCCTGGCGCAGGACATCGATGGTGGCATTCAGCCCGCCTTCCATGAGCGGGGTCAGGAGGCTCAGGTAGTGAACCCGGTGGCCCACCATGTCCGCATCAAAGAAGCGAAAACCCTGCAGGTCCTGCAGGAGGACATCGTGCGATTCCGTTAGCAAGGTGGCAACGATCACCTGGCCGCCCCGGGCGGCGTGGGCAAACGCCAGGTGGTTGCCGAAGGTGGTCTTGCCAGTGTCGGGCGCCCCCGTAACCAGGAACGTACGTCGAGTCGGCAGTCCTCCATCAGTAATGGCGTCAAAGCCCGCGATTCCGGTCCTTAACCGCTCCAGGGTTGGTCCATCACCTGACTGCCGCTGCTCGCTCATCTTGTCCTTTCATCCAACTGGATATGAAACGCAGATCAATTGCTTCTCGCCAAGGCGTGCGCACATGACATGCCCGGAATCCGGTGCAAATCATCTTGACACAACGGCCGGAGCACGTGTCGCCACCCCGAAATGGGTCCTTCCAGGGGTGTTTGGTTGACCAGCTGATGTGGTGCCAAGTGAACGGACCTCTAGTGATGACCGTGTTGCATCTGCCGCCGGCAAAGGAGATTTTCTCTAGGAGCTGCACGCTTGATGAGAGCAAGGCGACGACCCAATTGGAGGTTCAGAGGATGTTTGAACCTTTCCCGGATGGGCCTGGAAAAACCTCTAGCTTTCCGGGGTGGCGAGGAAGGCCGGGCTTGCAGCAGGGGAGGGAGCCGGAATCGAAATACCGTTCCCTGGCTCAGCCGGATCAGTGTAGCCGCCGTCAATCATCGCCCAGACGAAGCCAGCCACCATCAGGGGAACCGCGATGAGGACGACGATCAGGATATCGTGCTTGCCCTGATCCTTTGGCAGAATCTTGTCCATGTGTTAACTGGGCTCCGGGAACGTAGCGTGATCCGCACTGGCCGCGGCGTGCAATATCCATCAACTATCGCACACACGCTTGCCGCACTCTCCCGGATCAGGCGGTGGTGCCCGGTTCCGCAGTGAGCCCGGCCAGCAGTTGCTGGATGTACTCACTGTCGGAACGATAGAGCGCTGCATGTTCCTGAAGTTGCACCCGACCCGTTTCATCGGCAAGCTCCTCGCTGAAACGCGCCAGGTGCCGGAGCCGCTGTTGCACCATCCCAAGAAAGGCCAACCGAGAGAACGGGCTGCCATAGGCCGCGATCAAGGTATCGAGACGGGATAGTCGCGTCTTCTCATCAGAGCGAACCCCGTCGGGATTTGTCCCGCCCGTGAGGGGGATGAGACGGTAGGCGAGGTAAGCGAGATCCCAGAGACGTGGTCCGGGAGAGGCCATATCAAAATCGATCACGCCCGTGATCCGCTGCTGCTCGAACACCATATTGTACGGAGCGAAATCGTTATGGCAGATCACCTC
>DASYWM010000321.1:0-6315 GCA_035936075.1 Thermomicrobiales bacterium | reverse complement strand
CGCCAGCGCTGTAGACGGACTCCTCGATATTATCGCTGTAGCGGACGCTGGAGCGTTTGGTATCGCGCGTGCCCTGCCGCGGCTCCTGAGATCCACCCATCTCAGTCACCCGATCGTGCGGCATTGGAAGAGCACCGGTGTGACGATCGAATCATCGACAAGCATCCTCGTCGAGACGGATGGCGAGCAGTGGGACACTATGCCGCACCACTATTCGTTGGTACCAAATGCGCTGACATGGCTGGAGCCCATATGACACCGACGCTGCAGCGATCCGCTGCGAACTGGCAGCGCACCCTGCGCAAGCACAATATTCGGCCGACTCGCTCCATGGGACAGAACTTTCTGATCGATCCATCGATCGTGTCGGCGATCGTTGAGATTGCCGAGGTTGGGCCCGAGGAGTTGGTGATCGAGGTCGGCCCTGGCATGGGCATCCTCACACGCGAGTTGCTTTCTCTCGGTGCAAGAGTGATCGGTGTCGAGCTGGATCGCGAGCTGGCGGCATTCCTGCGAGAGGATCTCCGGGACATCGGGAGCTTCTCACTGGTGGAGCAAGACGCTCGACACGTGGTGGTCGAGGATATTACGGCGGGTCGCCCCTACCGTGTTGTTGCGAATCTGCCCTACAGCGCCGCCACAGTCATTATCCGGCGGTTTATGGAGTCGCCTACACCCCCGAGCCGTATGACCGTCATGGTGCAGAAGGAAGTTGCCGAGCGAATGACGGCACCACAGGGAGAGATGTCCCTGCTCGGCCTTGCGACTGACCTGTATGCGCAAGCCAGAATAGCGCTCATTGTTCCCTCCGAGGTCTTCCTGCCGCCGCCGAAGGTCGAATCCGCCGTAATCGATCTTCTGGTTCGCGAGGCGCTGCGGGGCAGCCAGGTGACACGAGACCGGATGTTCGAGCTCGCGACAATGGCGTTTCAGCGCAAGCGCAAAACGGTCAGTAACGGCCTTTCGATGGGTCTGAGCCGGCCAAAGGCGGAACTGGATCAACTCCTGAGGTCGCTCGACATCGACCCGAAACGACGGCCCCAAACGCTCTCCGTAGACGAGTGGCTCACCATCGCAGGTGCGCTCCCAGCATGAGCACGGGTTCACAGGCGCGCGTGCTAGCCCCCGCCAAGATCAATCTCGGCCTGGAGATCACGGGACGCCGGGCGGATGGCTATCACGATATCCGATCGGTCCTTGCCATGGTCGATCTCAACGACGAACTCACGTTCACGCTCCGCGGAAATTCACGCGCCACCCGCATTGACGGCATGCCGCATATACCGCAGGCGGACAATCTTGTCACCCGTGCGATCGTCGCCTTCACCTCACGTACCGGCATTGAGGCCGCTTGCGACGTTGGCGTACAGAAGAGAATTCCTGCTCCCTCGGGACTCGGTGGCGGAAGTTCCGATGCCGCGGCAACGCTCCTGGTCCTCAACCAGTCGCATGGGTGCCCCCTTCGTGAAGACGAGATCCACCTGCTCGGTGCAAGTCTTGGCAGCGATGTGCCATTCTTTCTCGGATCTCCTGCCGCCCTGGCAAGCGGAATTGGGACGACCCTTGCCCCCCTCCCCGCTCCTGCAGGATGGGTGCTGATCGTTGTCCCATCGCTGGATTTGCGAGCAAAGACCGCCGCCCTCTATAGCAGCATCAGGCCGATGAACTTCACCGACGGCAGGAACGTCGAGCGGATCGCAGAGTGTATACGGGCCGGCCAGAGCATCCCGACAGAGCTTCTGACGAACGCATTCGAGCGTCCGCTTGAAGCCATCGTGCCAGGTATCAGGGATCTCGTCAGGCGCATGAGTCAGGCTGGATGTGGAAACGTGGCACTTAGCGGCGCGGGACCTGCACATTACTCCATATTCGAGACGGAAAACTTGGCGCATGAGGTCGCACAGCGGATGAAGGGATCGCTGAAGCCAGGCGAACAGCTGTTTGTTGCTCCTTTCCGCACATCACCGTTGACCGTCAAAATCCAGTAGCATCCGGATCGGATCATGGAGCGCGCGACAGGAATCACACGAAGAGCGCTGCTCACCAGCGTCGGACTTGGCATTCTGGCAGGAGGTACATGGGGCGCCGCCATCCAGGCACTTGCCACGCCTTCTGCCCCATCCTTGTCGGTAGTCGGCAAGGAGGACATGCAGATCGTCCTGCTGGACACCACGGAAGTCCGTGTACTCCTTCTCCTTGGTTCACCGGACGATGATCTTCAGAGTCAGATTCCGGGGATGTTGACAATGCTGCGCCAGCGAGTTGACCTGCTTGTCGGCGCTTCCTCCTCCGTGAACGCACTTGGATCAAGCTTCCGAAACCGCTGGCAACTTGTTCACACGCTTGCCATCGCGGAGCCTGCATCCCCTCCCGTCGCGAGTGAAACACTCACGACGGTAAGAGACGACCTCATGATCGATGTAGGGAACGGCGTGTCCCTGGATCTCCGTATTGCTGTGAGAGGCGCCTGGAAGCAGACGGTGAACTCACATACGCTATGGGCGGCCATCATCCGCTATGGAGAGCACAAAATTGTTCTGGCTCCAAGCGGAGAGGCGCTCGTGGAACTGGGCGCGACCTCGCCGTCACTGGCTCTGGTACCGGTATCGCCCCTCGGAGATATAGCGAACACCATCGGCCCGGGTGCCATTGCCACGAACAGCCGTGACGACCTCACCCTTCAGGTACAGGAACCGTTGGGCACGGTGCTCGTCCGTATCTATGCGCAGGACACTGCACGATTCGAACTCAGCAGAAGCGGCCTTACGTTGCCGGCCTGGCATGAACGTATCTGACCGCTCTCCGCGTACATATCCACGGTGGACGCCAGCCGTTGTACAGGATGCACGCTCTAGCTTTCGCCCCGCGACGAGTCCTCCTTCATCCAGTCGCGCAAGATATCCCGTCGCGATGGAGATTTTTGTCCTCCCTTGCCTGGAGGGCCAGGCAGAGGTCTGGACGAGCGTTCAGTTGATGGTGGCTGCTGCTCCCAAGGGAGAGCCGATCCCTTTCCCTTTGCCTCCGGCCACGTCTGGCGCCAACCACCGCCATAATCCGGTTGCCCTTTTCGCTGAGGGGTCTGGTCCTCCCAATGGCGCACCTCACGGATACGGACGGGTGACGATGGCCGTCCACCTGTCTCCCCCTCCGCATCTCCGGCTGGCGGCACATCGAGAGGCACCTCCGCTGTTCGCTGTGTCGCCTGCAGGGGCTCCGGCATGGCCGGTCCCGGCGCCGGGGCGAAAGCGAATTCATCGTCAGATCGCTCTCGAACGAACATGCCGAACACGGTCGCCGCAATCACACCGAGAGCACCGACCAGCAATACCCACTCGAAGCCAACAGAGAGGGCCCGTGAGACGTAGCCCTCCTGCACGGCGTTCGGAAGCTGGCCTTCGTAAACGTCGTCGGTCACCTGGTTGATCAGGAAACCAGTGAAAACGATGCCGTTGAGCAGCGCCAGGAACGCGCCGTACATCCGGCCGCCAGGTCCCGGTCGATACGCGAAAGTCGCGCTTCCGCCGTACCCGATGATCGCTGTGCAGAGCACCACAAGTGCAATCGCGACCAGGAATTGTGCGGTCCCTTCGCTTAACGCGACTCCGCCGGAGATCGTGCGACCCCATCGGTCCGACCAGTTGAGGGCAAGCAGGATTCCCAGCAATAAACCCGCGCTGCTGCAGACCTCACGCAGACCGCCGCGCAGGAATCCGAGCGGGATCATGGTCACCATAATGACGACCAAAAGCACATCGAGCACGATAGCGGCAAGCATGAGCGGAGCCAATCTTCCCGGGTTAGCGGGCAGCTTCTGCGGAGCAGTGTTGCTCACTACTGTATACGACTCGCTATGTCCCTTGGGGAATCGGTATGCCGGCCAGTCGCCGAATGCCATTGAGCGGGATCGGAAGCCAGTCAGGCCGGTTGTTGAGTTCGTAGCGAACCTCGTAGAGCGCTTTCTCAGCAATGAGCAGATTGAGTCCGTTGGTAAACCGCTGCTCATCCTCGGGGACCAGTGCCGTGGTCGCCCCACCGATTGCACTCCTGTACGCCTCGATGAATGCCGTGGAAGCATCGTTGTGCCACGCCGATATGGCATCGCGCTGTGCTTCGTCGACCGTCGATCCACTGACGGTCGCGACTGCATAGTCAAGGGACCGCAACATCCCAGCGACGTCCTTCAACGGCGATTGCTTGGTCCGTCGCTGCTCCATCGGGCGCGAAGGCTCGCCTTCGAAATCAATGAGACAGAAGTCATCATCCAACGTCCTCAACGTCTGCCCCAGATGGTAGTCCCCGTGTACGCGTGTCTTGACGGCTCCGACGAGGGACCATGCGCCACCCATCAGTTGTCCAAGTCCCTTATGGAGTTGCTCCACGTCAGGAGGGCTCAGCCGCGTTGCCAGGCCCTCAACTGATTCCTGGATTTCGGCGATCACCCGCGAGATCAAGTCCTCAGCGTCCTGACGCGTGAACTCCTCGTGGGAGAACGCCTCATCGTCGGTATCAGATGAAAGCGCAACATGCATCTCTCCCGTTCTCGTCCCCAGGAGCGCGACCGAGTCGACAAGCGACGCCCTTGTTTCCACACTCAGCGAGCTCAGCTGACCAAGGAGCCAGTTCCAGCCATCACCCTGGTTCGGCACGAACTGCTGAATTGCGGCTACCGCGATCGGCTCCTCGCCGGAGTCCATCTCAACGACTCCGTACAGCTGTGGCGCGTGCGAGAAGCGACCGTCGGCCGACAGGAACTCACCGATTTCAAGGTCAGGATTGATGCCCGGTTGCAAGCGCCGGAACACCTTGCTGATGAACTGGTTGTCAAAGACGACAGAGGTGTTGCTTTGCTCCGCCGAGATGATCCGCGCATTGGCAAAGTTAAGGCCGTGGGTCGACGGAAAATCGTGCGTCAGCCGGCGCCAACGCCAGGTGACCTCACCCTCGATGAGGCGTTCATCCTCGAAACCCTTGATGAACCAACTCAGAAAATCCGAATCCTCCATCGCATCACGGAGGTCCACGCCACCGTCAGTCGGTATCTGTCCAGTTGTTGCCGCCAGTGGCACAAAATAGCGACTATCAGCCCCACGGTCGAAGGCAAAACGCGCAATCACCAGGGCAGCATCGAGCCGTGCAATTTTTACGGGGACGACGACCTCTGGTGTGAGGGTATGAGCAGAACGCCCCTTGTCGCCGTACCATCGCTGGTTCTTGATCCACGATTCAGACTGTCTGACTGCCTCAACTGCGCGCTCTTCAAACGACATGAATATCACCGTTGCCCTCCAGCGTTAGTGTGGCTGTTGCTCGGGGCTCTCGAGCCGGAACCAGTAGAAAGCGTGCGGCCCGAACGTCAGGAAGTACGGTAGCGCACCAATGTGCGGGAAGCGCGTTTCGCCCATAAGCTCCACCGGCTGCCACCCTTCGTATTCCGAAAGGTCGATTTCCGCGGCCTGCACGTACCGGCTCAAATTCACCACGCAGAGGATCGTCTCATTTTCATAGTGCCGCACATACACTAGTATTTTCTGGTTGTCCGGATGCAGGAAGCGAATGCTGCCGCGGCCGAAAGCCCGATACCGCTTCCGCACGGCGATCAGTCGCTTCATCCAGTTCAGCAGGGAGGTGGCGACACGGGTCTGGGCCTCAACATTGACCGCCAGATACCCATAGACCGGGTCCATGATGACTGGTGAGTAGAGTCGCGCCCAGTCCGCCCGACTAAAACCGGCATTGCGGTCGATCGACCACTGCATCGGCGTCCGCACACCGTTCCGGTCACCGAGGTAAATGTTGTCCCCCATGCCGATTTCATCGCCGTAATAGAGAACCGGCGTACCGGGCATCGAGAACAGGAGCGAGTTCAGCATCTCGATCTGCCGGCGGCCATTGTCGATGAGAGGCGCCAGGCGCCGACGAATGCCGACATTGATCCGCATCCGGGGATCCTTCGCGTACTCGAAGTACATGTAATCCCGCTCAGCATCGGTCACCATCTCGAGGGTGAGCTCATCATGATTCCTGAGGAAGATGGCCCATTGGGAATGCTCGGAAATAGCCGGTGTTGATTCCATGATCTCGACGAGCGGCGTTCTGGTTTCCTGCCGCATCGCCATGAACATGCGTGGCATCAGCGGAAAGTGGAAGGCCATGTGGAACTCCGGGTCCTCCTCTGAACCGAAGTACTCCACCACGTCGGAAGGCCACTGGTTTGCCTCCGCAAGCAAAATCTTTCCAGGGAACTCCTCATCGACCATACGGCGCAGCTTCCGCAGGAACTCGTGCGTTTCCGGGAGGTTCTCGCAGTTGGTTCCC
>DASYWM010000320.1:0-9135 GCA_035936075.1 Thermomicrobiales bacterium | reverse complement strand
TCATCTCTCTCTCCGCCGCTCCCCGGTGATAGCCCTCACGCGTGTCAGATGCGTGTCAGATGTATGACGAGGAGGATCAGGGAGATCAATGTCTCACGATCGAGATGGCTCACCGGTGCACGGAAAGGCGGAACAGAGTGGCTCTTCACGCACGTGTCCATCCCCGGACCCGACTCCTGCTTGCTGCCCTCTTGCCCGCACTGGCGACCGCCGTGATGTTGATCCCTCCGCTCTTCGGCACGACCGGCCCTGGGCCTGGGCGTTCCCTCGCCTTGTTCTGGTTGCTCGTGTTTGTGGTCAGCGCCCCGATGGTCGCATTCGTCGTGAACTGGCACTGGCCCGCCGCCACGACCGCGAACCGGGCATTCCTGGCTGCTCTACCCCAGCCTGTCGTCGTGCCGCTCATGCTCTGGCTCGCTGTCTCGTTGGATATCCAGAGGGGCAATCTGGTGCGAGACACCAGCGAAGAGGCGATGACCTCCGGGTTCGCGACCGTGGGTGGTCTCCTCATCGGGCTCATCCTCATGATCCTGGTGGCCGTTGGCGGACAGCTGGGGGCCCGACTCGTCGACCGGTAGGCTCTGGCATCAGAGATCGTGCACCCACCACGCACGACAACGGCCCCCGAAGGTATCAGGTAGCCGCGTCGTGTGCGTGCGTTGCGTGGTGAGGCTGCTAGACGACCTGCATACGGCAGACGTTATAAAACAGCAGTTCCGCCGGTGCATTTACCATCCGGCTGACATGTAAGTCCTGTACAGCAAGACGTACCGGTCTGTCTGCAGTCACCCTGCCCCCGCCGTATACAGTGTGAGGTCGCAGCGACGGCGCTCGGGGCGGAGATCGGGGCCAGTGTCGGCAGGGCGACCCCACCCGCGATCGCCATCCGTCGCAGCAGCACCCGCCGGGACTGACGCGGCTCCTGCACCTTGGATGGGAGCACGCCAACGAGCAAATGGACCTCGGCCAACTGGCTCAGGGCCAGGCGCACCACCGCCTCGGGCACCTCGACACCGAGTCCCGCACCGACCATCCGCCCAATGTCTGCTGGTGTCCGGGTTCCATCGCAGATGGCCCACGCGGCAACACGCAATGCGACTCGGCCCTACCTGCTACGCGGTCTCGTCTTCTGTTCGGTCTGTGGTTGTCCCATGTACACCAGTCCAGAACACAATTCCTACGTTTATTCGATGTAGCTCCCGAGATCGCGCGGGCGGTCCCTGCGGCGGTAAGCGCGGGCCGGGAGTAGACGTCGAAATGTGGGCATGGAGTCAGATCGAGTCCATTCTGCGCGACCCGTCAACGATCATCGCCGAAGTAGAACGCCGCCGACAGAATGGTCCAGACGCCACCCTCCAGAACAGTCGTGAAACCGCGGCACGGATGCTTCACAAGATGGAGAAGCAGCGGGAGCGCCTTGTGCGTCGCTATGCCGAAGCTGAAGATGACGGTTTTCCGTGGGAGTTGGTCGAGCGAGAGATCACCCGGGTAGAAGCCGAACGCCGAGCGGCTCAGGCAGCACTCGCTGAGATCGATGCACGGCTCGATCAGCAGGAGAACGCTATCGTCGAGCTTTGCGCTACGGACGTACTGCGACCGGGTAGGCGTCAATCTGGACACCGCCGACTTCACTATCAAGCGGAACGCCGTTGAAGCTTTAATCGAGCGTATCGACGCGAACGGCAGAGAATGGACCCTCCTCGGATCAATCCCAACAACTAACGGTGCAGGTGTGAAGTCTCATTCATCGTAATGACCGGCCCTCCTGGCTCCGGCAAGACATTGCTGGCGCGGGCACTCCCCTCGATTCTGCCCCCAATGAGTCTTGACGAGGCCCTTGAGGTTACGCGTATCTACAGCGTCCGCGGACTACTGCCTCCGGAGACACCTTTAGTGCGTGACCGACCCTTCCGGTCGCCTCATCACACCACGAGCCATGCTGGTCTCGTCGGCGGCGGCACGTGACCCAGACCCGGGGAGATCAGTCTCGCCCACCGGGGAGTGCTTTTCCTGGATGAGCTTCCCGAATTCAGCGTTCAAACGCTGGAGGTATTGAGACAGCCGTTGGAGGATCGCCGGGTGACATTGGCCCGCGCATCTGGCACGCTGAGCTTTCCGGCCAGCGTGACGTTGATCGCGGCAATGAATCCTTGCCCCTGCGGGTTCTTCGGGGATCCGGTGCGGGAATGCCGCTGCGCCCCATCGGCAGTGACCCGTTACCAGAAGCGCATCAGTGGGCCGTTGCTGGACCGGATTGACATCCATCTGGAAGTGCCCCGGATCGATTACGAACAGTTGGCGGACCGGCGTTCGGGAGAGCGATCGACCGCTGTGCGGGGACGCGTCGAAGCGCCTCGTGAGCTCCAGGCAAAGCGGTACGTTGGGTCGGAGTTGCTCACAAATGCAGATATGGGGCCGAAAGAGGTGCATAAGCATGCGCGGCTGGACGAGGCAGGGGAGCACCTGGTGCGCATGGCGGTTCGACAGCTCAGCCTTTCGGCTCGGGCGTACCATCGTGTGCTGAAGCTGGCGCGGACGATCGCGGATCTCGCCGTATCAGACCAGATTCGATCCGAACATGTGACGGAGGCTCTCCAGTATCGGCCGCGTCAAGCCGAAATCTAGACGCGGGCTCTGGCGGGTCGGGTGAGGAGACTTCGGGCTCGCGCCGACTCGACCGGGCCGGTCCCCAAGGGCTGGGCCATGGGGGACGGTAGATGCTTTATCTCTTGTTGAGTTCGTCGCGCAGCTCCTCGGCAAGCGCATGGGCTTGCTGCTCCACCTTCTGGGCCTTACCACGTAGACTGCCGGCTACCTCGATGTTCTTCATCATGGGCAGGTTGACCCGGACGTTGATGAGGGAGCAATCGACACACGCGACAGCAAGGGTGATAGCGGTTGCCACGTCTGAGAGGACATGCTTGCTGCCCAACCGGACAACCGGCTCGAAGTGCTCTAGCAACTGGATCGCCGTTCCCGCGAGTTCCAGTGGCACCGCTGCGGCTTCTTCCAATGCCTCCTGCATGGTGGCAGTGCGACGCGCCTTGTCCTCGCCGGTTTCCTTCGACATCCTTGATGCTTCAACGAAGCTGCTATAAGCCATTTCGTCCGCGGCACTCGACGCCATCGCCGAGCTCCGGAATGCTCGGAGCTTTCCTGCTGCTTCCTCCAGCGACGGTTCCGTGTCACGAGTCAGGCTGATGACCATTTCCCCAAGTGCAGCCGAGAGAGCACCAATGAGACCAGCAACACTGCCGCCGCCTGGAGCTGGCGCAGACGATGCCAATGTGTCGAGGTAGTCCCCTATCGTTCGGTCTTCAAGTCGCTCTTCGTGATCCCTCATGACATTCATTCCTCGATCGCGGCATCCGGCCCGGCCAGAGCCTGAAGTTCGCTGATAAATCGGTCTTCGTCTACAAGTTTCAGCTGGTAAGCGGATTCCTCCTCGCGTGGAGCGGGCGGAATCACGAACTCTACCCATCCTTCCTCTGCACCCTGGCACAGGATTTCGGTCACCTTTGCCTCGAACCGGTTGTACGACATTTCAGGAGCGATCACCCGATAGTACTGCTCGCCCATGCCGTTGTGCGTCCAGATCAGTCGCACGAGCTGACGGTGTTTCGAGACGAGCGGTGAGGGGGAGAGCTCGTTGGCCATGAGGCCCCGGAGAATCGCCGAGAACTTGCCCAGCTCACGCGTTCCGGCTCCGCAAACGGGGCATGCACCGCTGTTGGTTTCCTCGTGTCTGTAGCTCCGGCGACATGTATCGCACCAGAGGTATGTTTTCGTCGGGCTGTTTCGATTTGCCACGTTCGTTCCGTTCCGTTGATATGTCCCCGTGTGGAACTCCATGTCGCGTCATTGGCTTTTTGCTATGTCGCAGCGCATAGTCGGTGGTCAGGACGATGAGGACATGTGCCCTTTTCCTTCGCCGAGATGAGGGAAGCAAAGAACCTGACCGCAGCCGCGGTCAGGTTCTTTCGGTCATGTCTGCCAAAAAGACAACGAGGCTAGTCGCGCATTGTGTTGTCTTCGTATTGGGCGATCCCGCCTTGGCCCACGTTAGCTGCCGCCGGTTGCTCTCCGCCTGTCTTGTCTGCCCACCGCTGGATGAGGTGAGTGATGATAATTCCGCCAATCATCATGATAAACGCCAGCGCCAGCTCAACAGTTTCCGCCAGGGTTCCGAATGCGGTGGCGAGGTTTGTGATCAGCATTTCTGCCTGCTCCTGTCTCTACGGGGCTTCGATGATCAGGGTGCCGACCATGCCCGCTTCCTTGTGGCCCGGGACCGAACAATAGAATTCAAACTCACCGTCCTCGGCATCTTCCGGGATGGTGATCGTCACTGTGTCGCCATTGGTTGGCGTCACTTCCTGGATGCCCAGTTCATCAACTGTAAAGTCGTGCGGCAACTGACCGGTGTTCGTCATCTCGATCGTATCGCCGGGTTTCACCCTAAGTTCCGTCTGAGACCAGGCAATATCCTGTGCCTCGAGGCTGGCCGCTGCCTCACCACCTTCCGATGCTCCCGCCGCTGATTCCCCCTCAGAGGCAGCGGCATCGTCCGCAGCTCCTTCGTCTGCTGATTCCGGGGTGGTTGCCTCGTCGCTTTCCGCGTTGGGATTACCCCCGGCTGGAGGCGCTGTCGGGTATACCGGAGGTGCCTGGGAAACGTCGTCACAGTACTCGGCGTCCGGGTTCTCCAGGCACTCCTCCTCAGCTACGTGAACGCCAGTCTCATGCACGATGGTGTTGTAGACGTAGTTCCAATCGCCGTCCATGATGAGATAGACCAGAGCGTTCATTTCCTCCACATTGAGGTCGTTTGCGAAGGCCGGCATGACTTTGGCTTCCGCAATTGGGTCGGGCGGGACGCCATAGGCGATCCGGAAACGAATCCAGTCCTCGGCAACAGAGCGGGCAACCGGATCGTCTGACTGGAAATTGGCGTTCAGGTCGCCTTGCTCGTCCTCAGGGATGACTGCATCTTGGTTGAGAATACCTCCAACTCGTCCATCCCGACCTGCCGCACCCAGACCCGCTGGACCATGGCATTGCAAGCAGTAGGTGATGTAAAGCTCAGTGCCGCGAACCAACATGGTGGATTGTTGTTCTGATGTTTCGCTCCCGCGTCGGTCCGGCTCTGCCGCGAGGTACACCACCATCAGGGTTGATAACGCGACCAATCCGATGATGACGACCGTCGCGAGCTTTCGTACAGCTCCCACGCTTGTTTACTCCTTATCCATCCCATGCCGTCACTCGCTGTGATGGCAAACCTCATATTGGCGGCACCACCTAGGAAAATGGATACGGCGTCGCGTGGTCCGGGGAGTACTCTGGACGCTGAATCAGCGCAGAAGGGCTTGTGTTCACCGTAACCGACCCGTCTTCGCCCACCTCTGTTGGCATGAGGTCCATCGCACGGGTGGCGGGACCAGCGATCCGCGAGCCGTTGTATTCATAGACCGAACCGTGGCATGGGCAGATGAAGAGCTCGTCTCCCTCGATCCAGGGCACGGTGCAGCCCAGGTGTACGCATTTCCAGTAGAGCGCCTCAATCCCATCCTCGGTGCGGACAATGTAAAACTTGCCCTCCTGATGCCGGAACGGTGTTGCTCCCACTTCGGGGATGCTGTCTGCGCCGACGGTCAGTTCGCCGCCGAACGCGCCCGTTTTGTTCGGCCACATCAGCAGGCCAAATGCAACGCCGGCCTGTGCCAACACGATACCCGTTGCTCCAAGCGCGGCATTGCGCGTAAAGGAGCGGCGCGAATGAAGCTTCTTTGCGAGGGTCTGGCCGTGACCGGATTGAAGGTGCGCCACGGCTGCTACACCTTGGCTGGCCACCCAACCCGTGCCCAGACCGACAACTGTTCGGAGGAGTGGATTCATACGGAAATCATTCCTTGTCCCCGCAACTGGCAGATGCGCACCGGAAGCCGGGATAGTGGCGAGAACGCCTAGTGATGAACAAGCGGCAAATCCCACGGCCATGTCAGGTTTTGACCTTGGCCACGGAACGATGTACCGAAGATGCCGAGCACAAAGTAGGTGACGAAAAAACCGGTGAATAGGGCGATGATGAGCTCCCGGCGTGTGGGTTTGAAAATTGCCTGTACCAATCCGACGAGTACTGCAATTGAAACGATGATAAAGAGTGAGGAGAGCACGATGCCGCCCACCCACTCGGGTGCCCCCTGATCCTGGAGCGCCTTGCCAATGCCGAACTGCGTCCCGCGTTCCGTGATTTCGTCGAGCACGACCATACCTACAAGCACCACGGTCGTGTACACGGCGGTGAACGCGATGATCTTTCGACCCTTGCTCGATGTCCCCAGAATGCCGACACCGAGCGGACTTCTGTCAAGATAGGGGATTGCGGCAATACCGCCGAGAGCGATTGTTGGGATGATGACACCCGCCAATCCGGCGTCCATGTGCAGCAGCATTTCCTGAAGATTCAGGAAGTACCACGGCGCCTTGGACGGGTTCGGCGTCTGGTTCGGGTTTGCACGCTCCAGAAGTGGCGCATTTACCAGCAGCGAAAGCACGACGAGAATGAGCGTGAAGACGACCGCACTCACCGCCTCGACGACGACAAGTGATGGCCACACCATCACTTCGTCCTCCGCGAGGTCGGTCGGTCGGGCAAGGGCGCGACCGCGAACGAGCTCAAGGAGCTTCTGCCGCTTCTTTTCATCGATGGCCGCTGGTGCGCCTCCCGAGGGCGGTGTTGCGATATCTGCCATGCGATTCCTTCCTTCAGATCACTGAGCTACCAGTAGAAGAATTCGGGCCTACAGCGGGCCAGAGATACCGCCGTCCTTGCGGATGCGCCAGAAGTGAACGGCCATCAGGAAGGCGGCAACGAGCGGGAGGAAGATGACGTGCAATGTGTAGAAGCGGATGAGCGTGCTCTGGCCAATCTGGAAGTCACCAAGCAGCACCCGGCTCACTTGCGGGCCGACGATCGGAGCCGCACCACCAATTTCCGCGCCGACGGTGATCGCCCAGTAGGCGAGTTGGTCCCACGGGAGAAGATAGCCGGTAAAGGAAAGCAGGAAGGTGGTCACGAGCAGAAGAACGCCGATCACCCAGTTGAACTCGCGCGGCGGCTTGTATGAGCCGGTATAGAAGACGCGTCCCATATGAAGGAACACGGCGATAACCATGCCCTGCGCGGACCAGCGGTGCATGTTCCGCATCAGTTGGCCAAAGGTGACACTACCCTCAATGTCCAGCATCGACTGGTAGGCCTGGTCTGCGGACGGGACGTAATAGAACATCAGGAGGACGCCCGTCATGGTCAACACGAGGAACATGAAGAAGGACAACCCGCCCAGACAGAAGGTGTACGTCACTTTTGTCGCGTAACGCTTGATCTTGACCGGATGGATATGGAGGAACACGTTGCTGGCGATGATCAGCGCCTGGTTACGCTGCGTGTCGGGGTACCCGTGACGCACCACCGACCGCCATAACGCTGAGCCAGTGATCCGATCGGCCAGCGTCTGCTCGCGCCTCATGCGACTTCCTCCTCCAAGGGTGACCTAACGACGATGTCCGCGATATGTTGTTGTACGGATGTCTGGCCCGGTTGCATCAGGAAGGCACGCGATAGTGCCACTGGAAACCCGGAGACCGACTACCGGCCCGGAGCCGGGACAATCGATGTTGATATTGTGGTCCGGGCTGTTATACCCGGTCAAGTAAAACTCCAAGAAAATTGTGCCCAGGTGCCGCTTTCAGGCACGCGAATACAGGAGTTCTGCTTCGTGCCTTGCTGCCTGGGCACAAAAATGCGCCCCGGATCTTCCGTGTGGCGCTTCTCTCGACATCGACGCTTGTGTTTGTCCTGGTGGGCGTAACAGGACTTGAACCTGTGACCTCACGGATGTGAACCGTGCGCTCTGGCCAGCTGAGCTATACGCCCATCACTTTGATGGTGCGGGGAGTATACATGTCGATTGACACGCCCGCCAACCCCGCACAGGCTGCTATTTACTTGAGTAGCGCGACGGCCTCGATCTCGACAAGCACCCCCATCGGAAGCTTCGCGACCTGCACGGTACTCCTGGCCGGCGCCGGCTTCGAATTGAAGTACGAAGCGTAGATCTGGTTGAACGTCGCGAAGTCATTCAGATCCTGCAGGAAGCAGGTGGTCTTGACCACCTGATCAAGCGATGAGCCGGCATCCTCCAGCAGGGAAGCAAGGCTTTTGAGGACCCGCTCGGTCTGCGTAGTGATATCAGCACCATCGATTTCCTTTGTCTCCGGATCTAGCGGGATGACACCAGATGTGTAGACCGTGCCGTTGGCGGTGATCGCCTGGGAGTAGGGACCAATTGCCACCGGTGCTCTATTAGAGACGACCGCATTGATCTCAGTCATGATCAACCTTTCTGTATGGGAGCCGCCAATTGCGGCACACGAGAGCCGAAGTCGAGGCATTGTGCCAGATTGTGAAGTACCCGGCGAGTGGGATGCGTTCGGTCGGGTCTGTAGTTTAAATTCCTTATTCTTGTTGCTCCGTTTTGGTTCTTCCATATGAGGCTACATAGTCTCCCCATGAAAAGCGCGATTGCTCACTACACCCCGCGCATTGCTTCGAGCGTGCTCACGCAACGGTTCATTGGTCCAAGCTGCGAAGCATGGAGCAACCCGGCACCCCTCTGAACAAGAAGCAGTTGGGCGCGGTGTGTCCCTCTTCCGCCCATCCCCCCTCTCCCGCGCCCTGTTGCCTGTCCCTATAGAGGTGGGTGGGCGGCCCGTGCCCATCTTCCGTCTCCCTCGTCCTGAGCGGGGCCGTGACGCCCCGTTGAGGATCGGTAGACCTGCGCTGCGCTGCCGGGGACCTGGTGGTGCGCGCGGCCCGTCGATGGGGCAGCCTTGACAGGTGGCAGGGGGGCAGCTATAGTTGCTCTCCGCTGCTGAGAAATCGGTGGCGCGGACCCTGAGAGAGGTTCCTGGAAACAGGGTCTTGACAGGGGGTGGGGGAGCGGGTACACTTGCTCTCCGCTGCTCCGGGAACGACCGGGCAGCAGGTCCGGCGCAAGCGGCTCTTTCGGGAGGGGCTTGACACGGACCGGACCGGGCAGGTATACTACTTGTCCGCTGCTGAGAGATCAG
>DASYWM010000319.1:0-7701 GCA_035936075.1 Thermomicrobiales bacterium | reverse complement strand
TCGCCGCTGAAGACCAGGTCATTCGCCGGGCCCTCCATATGGCCGCCTGTGATGACGACCACCTGCGGCCCGAGGGCGTGAATAGCCCGTGCCGCTTCAAGCGCGTCCTCTGGTGACCGGATCTGACGGTTGGAAAGGACCTCCGCCTCCGCAACATTGGGTGTCACCACCGTGGCCAGGGGTAAGAGGTCCTTCACGAGCGATGCGACTGCCTCGGGCTGGAGAAGCGGCGCGCCCGATTTCGACACCATTACAGGATCGACAACGAGGTATGGCACGCCCCACGCCTCCAGCCGATCCGCCGTGTTCTGGATAATCGGGATGCTGCTCAACATGCCTGTCTTCGCGGCGTGAGCACCGATGTCCTCAAGAACGGTGTCGATTTGGGCGATGACCACTTCCTCTGGTACTTCGGCGATCGCGGCCACCTCAACAGTGTTCTGTGCCGTGACGGCGGTGACCACGGAGAGTCCGTAAAGTCCAAGCGACGCGAAAGTCTTGATATCTGCCTGGATGCCGGCTCCACCGCCGGAATCCGATCCGGCGATCGTCAGTGCCTTGTATAGCGGTTGAGATGTCACTGGGAGCTCATCCTTGATTATTGGGACCCGCGAGGCGTGCGCTATCTATAAAGAGCGCTCTACCTACGCCCACGTCTACTCCTGCATATACTACCCGGGACAAGGGTTCTCCCGCAGTCGAAAGGAAAGCCACATGAACGTACAGGAGGGCCTCGGTGAGGTCCGGCGCAGGCTGGTCGAGAACAAGGCGCAACCGGAGTCTATCAAGGTGGTCGACGCGATTCTGCAACGGGCTTCGCTACCCGCAGCCAGCGGCGCATCCGCCACATCACTGCTGCAGCTTGTAAGGATGCTGATGCGCACCCCGGTCGCCGCATCCAAACCTTCGGTCTACAACGATTTCGTCCGGATCGAGGCTGACCTGGAAGTCCAGGCCGAGGAGATACGGACGATTCGCGAGGAAGAGGATCGGCGTCCGATTCCAAAAACCAAGAAGTACTACAAGGACATCAAGAAGAAGGGTGAAAAGTAGAGGAGACACGAAGCGCCTCCCCTGACCAGTGCGGGAGGCGCTCCTGAGGAGTAGTGAGGAGGGTCGATCCTCGTTATTCGGGTGCGAGGATGCCGTAGGTCCCGTCCCGGCGACGATAGAGCACGCTGAACTTCTCGTCCTCTTCATTCTTGAAGAAAAAGAAGTCGTGGCCGATCAGCTCCATTTGCTCGATCGCTGTCTCGACATCCATCGGGTCCATCTGGAAGGACTTGGTGCGGGCCACTTCGAACTCGTCCGTAACGCCGTCAGGCATATCCGTGAAATCGGGGTCACGGGGAAGCGCTGTCTCGGTCGCCGCGGTGGCTGCAAACTCGCCGCGTCCACCCCGGCGCTTCCGGCTCGTTCGCTTGTCGTTGTAACGGCGGACCTGGGTAATGAGCTTGTCGATGACCATATCAATTGCCCTGGCCGCCTCGACATGCTCGGCCTCGGCGCGGAGGACGTGTTTGCGGGTTCGGAGGGTGAGCTGCGCGGTCGTTATCTCGGCCTCGGTCCGCGTGGTCTCAGTCCGAAGCTCGAGTTGCGCATCGATGACCCTGTCGGCCAGCCTGTCCAGCTTCGTCATTCGCCGGTCAATGAACTCCCGCATGCCGTCGGTCACCTTGGTGCCATTGGCTCGGATCTGAAGTTCCATTGCAGCCTCCTCGTAACGAGACTTCCAATGGGGTCCCCGATTGGTGCCCCATGTCAGACGCAATGCATGGATCACAAGCGCGGGTGCAGAGGAGAACCACGAACCAAAACGTGGTGGTTGGCTTGCACCTGGATCAAGACGTGAGTGGCGCCCGCGGAGGGACTCGAACCCCCGACGCTCACCTTAGGACGGTGACGCTCTATCCGCTGAGCTACACGGGCAGGAAGCTACTCGCTCGCTGCTGCGATGCTACCACACCTCCCGGTCCATTCGGCAAGGGGATAGGACAGGGTCGCCTCGAGAAGACAGCATCCAGCCGTCTTGGCTGGACGAAGCGAGCCGGTGCCTTACTCCGTCGATGTTGTTGCATACAACTCTCCGCCAAGAAGAGCCGTTTTCAGGGGGCTTTGACCGTCCGTCCTCAAAATAGTTCCGACACCATCCCTGTCGTTGTTGTGGAGAGATGGAGCAGATCGACAGCCGCGGGTCACGAGGCTGTGCCCTGCCTGCACAATGCTAACAGCTTCAGTGTGAAGTTCGCGCCGGGACACATGTGAGGTGGCCGGCAAGGGCCGTCTTGTTGCTCCAGGCGTCTACGTGGTATTCTCCTGCAGTCGTCACGGGGCGTGGCGCAGTCCGGCAGCGCGCAGCGTTCGGGACGCTGAGGTCGGAGGTTCAAATCCTCTCGCCCCGACCAGACACCGGGAATCAACTCTTCTGCACGCTGAAGTGCAGGGGAGTTTTCTGTTTCCTGCCCTGGTCTTGGACCAGAAATTGGCGCGTATATGTCCAGCGGCCGCGTTTCGGCAGGACCTTGCTCCCGCTGAACGATTGGCTGCTCAGGTCCCATGCCAAGGGTGAAGGATGGCGGTGACAATGGGAGTCTTTGGTAGCGTCGCGGTCATCTCTGATATCCACGGTAACCTTCCGGCACTGGATTCCGTGCTCTCCGAGCCGCTGGTCGCCAACGCCGATGCCCTGGTTGTCGCGGGAGATCACGCGTCGGGGCCCCAGCCCACCGAGGTTCTGGACCGTCTGCGCTCGCTCGGCGACCGGGCATTCCTCGTCGCAGGGAACGCTGATCGCGAGATGGTGAACATAGCGCGGGGAAGGGATGTACCGATTCCCGACGAGGTCACCGCTTGGGCTGCTTCCCGTCTCTCCAGCGAGCACGTCACAATGCTGGAGGTCCTGCCTCACCCGCTGGTCGTGAACATCGCAGGCTTTGGTCAGGTACTTTGCTGCCACGGAAGTCCCCGGCGGATCGACGATGTCGTCCTCGTGGATTCCGGTCTTCAGCGTTGGCAGGAGGTGTTTCAGAATGTCGATCCCAACATCAAGACCGTTGTCTGTGGGCATACACATATGCCGTTCGTGCGCCTGGCCTCTGGCAGGCTCGTGATCAATCCCGGAAGCGTTGGCATGCCTTACGGCAGGAAGGATCCCTCATGGGCGATTCTGTCCCAGAGGAAAGTCACACTCGGGTCCACGGGGGTGGACTCGGACGACGTGGCTCGCCGTATTTCCGAATCATCCCGGTTTCCCGGTGTGAACCACTGGATCCGGGACTACGTCCTGGGAAGGCCGTCTGATGTCGATGTGATTGACGCGTTTGGGCCGATGGACGGACGTAGCACCTGACCCTCCTTGCGCGAGCGACGCATCAGGAGCTGATCCCGCAGGCTCAATTCAATCCGCATGGGAAGCAGGAACCGGAACCAAGGCCCTAAAACTTTCGCTCGGACCTGCTGTCCTGAAAGTAGGGGCTGGGGCTGGGGTAATGTTCCGCGTGCCGTTTGGATAACTTCACGATCTGTTCCCGCAGCTCCTGGATAGCCACTCCATCCTGATCCTGCTGTGCCGACTGAAGGGAGTGATGCAGCTGCCGCATGAGGAAGGAGAACCGTTCCCGGCCCAACGTCTCCAGCACCTGACGCGCCTCGGTCTGGATATGGCTCGGGAACTGCTCGGGACGGCCCTCAAGGGTATCCAGCAGGTGCTCTGCGTGGTCGGCGAGCTCGTCGTCCATCGCCACCGTCAGATCCCGCCCCTCGAGCTCATTCGTTGATGGATCGCGGAGCAGCGCGATAATCTCCCGGTTCCTTGCATCCTGGATATCCTCCTCAGGAATCCGCACGAGGATATCATGCGTGAGCTGGTGATGGCGGAGGAGAAGCGCCACAAGGTAGTCCTCGGTTGATCGGCGGCGAACTTTCTCAATAGCGGTCGGCTTCAGGCCAGCGCGAATCGCGGCCGACTTACCCCCGATGCTGAGCTTGCGCTTTTCAGAGACGATGACCTGCTCCGAGATATCGAGCCGCCGCGCCAGCATGCGGGTGTAATGGTTCTCCTTGACGCCGTCGGGAATTTGGCGCAGCAGAGGAATGATCCGCCGAACAGCATCGGATTTTGCCTCGGGGTTAGAGGTGTCAACATCACGAGTGAGCATATCGATCGTGAAGTCGAGGAAGGGACGGGCAGTGCGGATCAGTTCCGGCCACTTCTCCGGTGACTTGCGGATGATCTCGTCCGGATCCTTACCCTCGGCGAGCTGGACGATCGATATCTCAGCCTTGAGTTTTCGCTCAAAACGGAGGAGGCCGTTGGGCGTCGGCACCGGCCGCACTTCGGCATCGAGAGCATCCGCCATCGTCTCGAGTCCGCGCAGGGTGGCCATCTGTCCGGCTGCGTCGGAATCCAGCGCGAGTACGATGCGGCTGCTCCCCCGCTTGATCTGGGCCACCTGCTGCTCCGTGAGTGCGGTACCCATAGACGCGACAACATTGTTGAAACCGAATTGGTGGGCAGTGATCGCGTCCATGTACCCCTCGACGATGACCACCTCATTCGCAGCGCGAATCGCGTCCTTTGCGACATCCAGCGCATAGACGAGGGAGCTCTTGTCAAAGATCAGGGTCTGCGGTGAGTTGAGGTATTTCGGCTGAGCGTCACCGAGCGCTCGTCCACCGAAGCCAACGATATTGGCATCGCGATCACGGATAGGGAAGATGAGACGGTTTCGGAACCGATCGTAATAACCGCCCGAGTCACGCTTGCTTGCCAATCCCGCTTCGGCGGCAAGCTCCGCGGAGATATTCCGCGAGGCGAGGAAATTGAGCAGGGCGTCCCACGAATCGGGAGCAAACCCCAGCCGGAACTGCTCAACCATCTCATCGGAGATACCGCGGTCCGTCACGACCTGACGCCCGGGCTCTCCATGGCGGGTTGCCTTAAGTACATGGTGGAACCACATACCGACCAGCTCGTTCACCTCGATCAGCTTTCGCCGCTTTTCGTCCTCCTCGGGCAACTGCGGCGCCCCCACCTCGAGCTCGACGCCCGCGCGGTTCGCCAGCTCCTTGAGGGCTTCCCGGAACTCGACGTTTTCCACCAGCATGTAGAAGGTAAAGATGTCGCCTCCCTTTCCGCAGCCGAAGCAGTGGAAATTCTGGGAGTCAGGAAACACGATGAAGGATGGCGTCTTTTCGTTATGGAAGGGGCAGAGGCCCTTGAAGCTCGAGCCGGTCTTTCTCAGCGACGGCACGTACCCCTGCACGAGATCGACGACATCGATACGGTCTCTAACCTCGGTTACAGCATCGTTGGCCATTGGCGGTTCCTGTCTGGAGCGGTGGTGCTGGTCACGCGGACGTTGCGGTCACTAATTGTCGTGGGATGGATGACCGGTTCCCCTGGTCACTCCCCGCTAGGGTGCCATCACGGAAGGAGCGTGTAGCCGCTCGTACAACTCCGTAGCGAAACGGTCGGTCATCGAGGCGACGAAGTCAGCCACCAGCCTCTCGACAGGCTCATTGTCGACGGCAACAACATAGGGTTCGGTCATTCCGTCTGGATTGTCCAGGAAGTAATGGTAGTGCGTACGTACGATATCCCGCGCGTGGAGGGTTTCAGGACGTGTGTTGATGGGATCGTACACGCGTTCATAGAGGAAGTCACGCAGGACGTCTGCTGCTTCGTGGATGCCGCCGGACATGACTATCTCACCATCGGGCAATGCCACATCAGAGTGATTCACGATGTCGGCGACAAGGGTATTGATTCGCTGCGAGTGCCTGTTCCCGAGCACCCGCGTCACTTCTGCCGGGACCTCTTCGATTGACACGATGCCCGCCCGGATTGCGTCGTCGAGGTCGTGGTTCATGTAGGCAACGCCATCGGCGATCTTGAGGACATGCCCCTCGAGGGATGTCGGGACCGATGCGTGGCTCTGCATAATCGATGCTCGTGCCTTGGAATGGCGAAGGATGCCGTCCCTCACGGGGAGGGTCAGGTTCAAGCCACGGCCATCGTTCTCCAGGGTATCCACGATACGGAGGCTTTGCTCATTGTGCCGAAACCCGGGAAAGACTTCGGCAAGGGCCCGTTCGCCCGCGTGGCCGAACGGGGTATGGCCGAGGTCATGGCCCATCCCGATCGCCTCGATCAGATCTTCGTTAAGGCCGAGCGCCCGTCCAATCGTTCGGCCGATCTGCATGACCTCGAGCGTATGTGTCAACCGGGTGCGGTAGTGATCCCCCTTTGGCCCGATGAAGACCTGGGTCTTGTGCATCAGCCGCCGGAAGCTCTTGGTATGGATGATCCGGTCCCGATCCCGCTGGAATTCGGTTCGCATCTCCGACGGAGGCTCGGGATGAACGCGGCTTGCACCGGCGCTCCGGCACGCGCGGGCCACCAGCAGCGCGTCCTCCTGGCGCTCAAGCCTTTCCCGGATCGACTCTCCTGAGGTACCGTTCATACCGATGCCTCCGTCAGGAAAGAATGTCCATATTCGCCAGCGAGGCGATCAGTCGCTTCTGACCGTGGCGCTTGAAGGCAACGGAGATCTCCATGTCGCCGTTCTTGCGGGAAGTGATCTCTGTGATTTGTCCCTCGCCGAACTTTGGATGGAAAACCTGGTTTCCTTCCTTGTAGTCGGGGAGCGCCTCGGGCACCTTCTTCGCCACGGGTTCAGGCATCGACCACGAGGATGTGACTTTAGAGGCCAACGACCCTGGGGATGTCTTCCCATAACTCCGGCCAGTGTTGCTGGATCGGGCCGCGGTCTCGCGTGTCAGCGCCCGCACGGCTTCCGCAGGGATGCTCTGGACAAATCTGGAGACGACGCCATCCCTGTACTGGCCATAGGTCATTCGATTGGCCGCATAGGTGATGTAGAGCAACTTCTGGGCGCGGGTAATGCCGACGTAGAAGAGGCGGCGCTCTTCCTCCATGGGAGCGGGATCGAACGCTTCAGCTTCCACCGCTCGGTTGATCGGCAGCAGTCCTTCCTCCGCCCCCGCAATGAAGACAACCGGGAACTCGAGACCCTTGGCCGAATGCAATGTGATCAACGTGACGGTGCCCTGGGTGTCATCCGCCATTGTGTCAGCATCCGAAATGAGCGCGACTTGCTCCAGGTAGTTGGGCAGTGCCTCCTCGGGGTCGACGTTGTCATATCGCTCAAGGTCGTTGCGAAGCTCCTGGACATTGGCCCAGCGCTGCAATTCTTCCTCAGTTCCTCCGTCGAAGGACTTTCGGAACTCCGTGACATCGATGATCGAGTCAAAGAGTTCCGCGAGACTATGCGTCTTCTGGTGCTCCCCAAGAATGGCGAATGTTGTGCCGATTCGCTGAGCGGCGGTCTTCCCCGCGCCGGAGAACGAGGGTGCCGGGACGTCGGCCCTGGCGGCGACAGAGGGGACGAGAGCCAGAAAGGCGTCAAGTGTCGACCGCCGGTGTTCGGCGGCCCAGTCGACCGCGACCTCGAGCGCACGTGGACCAAAGCCCCTTCCGATGGGGAAGTTGTCGATCACGCGCTGGAGGCTGACGTTGTCGGAGGGGTTGTACACCAGTCTCAGGACCGCAAGGATGTCTCGCACTTCCTTGCGCTCGTAGAAGCGAACTCCGCCGACGATCCTGTAGCGGAACTCGCTGGTGCGGAACGCTTCCTCCAGCGCGCGGCTCTGCGCCGTGGTCCGGTACATCACAGCGAC
>DASYWM010000318.1:0-6417 GCA_035936075.1 Thermomicrobiales bacterium | reverse complement strand
CGTCAGCAATGGCTGGCTGCCTGTCCGCTGCGTCGGGATGGACGGCTGGGTATCCGCCACGTACGCCACCGTCTCAACATCTTCAACCAACCCGGCGCCGGCTCCGACAACGCCGCCAGTGTCTGGCACCGCGTCCACTGCAACCGTTACTGGAACTGGCGGGGGTGGGCTGAACTGCCGCACAGCGCCGGTTTCAGGTGCAGTCATCACCATTCTTCCGAAAGGCGCACTGGTAGAGACCCGTGGCGCCGTCACGAACGGCTGGCTGCCGGTTCGTTGCAGTGGGCAGGACGCGTGGGTCTCCGCAACCTACGTCACGCTTTCCACATCAGGCACGAATCCGACACCGACTGCGCCGTCGGGTAGCTCCAGCTATGCCATGGTATCTGGCACCGGCGGTGGCGGATTGAACTGTCGTACGGCGCCGGTTTCGGGCTCGGTTATCACTATTCTTCCGGAAGGCGCACGGATCGAGGTCGTGGCGTCGTCACAGAACGGGTGGGCGCAGGTGCGCTGCGCCAGTCAGGTGGGGTGGGCTTCTGCCGCCTACCTTGTCTTCAATGTAGGAAGTGGCAGCGGCTCCGGCGCGGTCTGGATCGATGTCAACCTGACGAAGCAATACATGATCGTGTACCAGGGTAGCAACATCATTGGTCAAACCTATGTCAGTACCGGCCGGTACGGCTTCGATACCCCACCAGGCACGTTCTACGTCAACTACAAGTTGCCGTCCCAAACGATGACCGGGGTGTTGGGCGGCGAGTATTACTACGTCGAGGACGTACCGTGGGTGATGTACTTCACGGACCGCGGTCATGCCATCCATGGTGCCTATTGGCACAATAACTTCGGTTACCGGATGAGTCATGGATGCGTCAACCTGCCCGTCGGGTTTGCAGCGTGGCTGTATAGCATCTCGCCCGTGGGTACACGGGTCTACATTCACTACTAGCAAGTACACTTGGTGATCCAGATGAGGGACCGGAGATGCATCTCCGCTCCCTCATCGAGGTTCATGACGGCATTTGGCTCCGAACAGCCGTAACCGCTGGAGCTATCTGCTTCAGGACTCGTATTGCAAGGAGTGCGCTACCCGGCCCCTTTTGTACCGAGTGAGATTGCTGGGCCAAGCACCTGGTTGTGCAATAGAGCGCTAGTCTCCAGAGCTCATCGCCGCAAGGAGACGTTCAGGCGTGAACGGTACGTCCCGCAACCGCACGCCAGTGGTGGCAAAGATGGCGTTGCCGATTGCAGCGGTGACTGGGCAGATCGCTGGCTCGCCGGCTCCGTAGGATGGTGCATCGGGCCGGTCGATGAGCACGATCTCGATTTCCGGCACCTCAGGGAAAGTCAGGATTGGATAGGTTTCCCACGTCAAACTCGTCACCTCATGGTTGTCCCAGGTGACCTCCTCCTTGAGGGACCGGCTGATACCCTGAATGACGTTGCCTTCGATCTGGTTCCTGACACCGTCCGGGTTGACGATCAGCCCGCAGTCGTGGGCGACTACTACTCGCGTGACCCGCGCTCCACCTCGGTCTGGATCGACCGCGACCTCTGCGACCATGGCGACATAGGTGTATTCCGCTTCATAGCGCGCGTAGGCGAAGCCCCTGCCTGACTTTAAACCCTCGATGGCCGGCAGTGGCGACCCCCAGCGGGCGCGCTGGGCAGCAGCATTGACCACTTCGCGTGCCCGGGGATCGCCCAGATAGCGCAACCGCATCTCGACCGGGTCGACGCCGGTCGCAGTTGCAACTTCGTCGAGGAACATCTCATTCGCGGTCGTATTGTGAAGCCCACCGAGGCTCCTGAACGCCGACGGGCGCAGTGGCGCATCGTTGAGCCAGTGCATGGTGACGCGTTCGCTTGGAAAGGTATAGGTAGTAGGCGCGTTGCGGTCACCCCCGATATTTCGGAGCACCGCCGGTAACATCGGCGGATCCACCTGCTGACCCGCAAGGAGGTTGCCCGGCTGCCCCCCGGGGCGGGTTGTATGCGTCGGCGTCCAGACGGTATGGTCCCATGCGGTGACCGCGCCTCCGTCATCCAATCCTGCTCCCATGTCGACGAGCATCGCCGGACCCTTCGGCTCCCACGCGAACTCGTCCCTGCGCATCCATTGCACGCGCACGGGTCTGCCGACCGCCTGTGAGAGCAGCGCGGCATCGGCAGTGACATCGTCCGCGCCGTTGTGCCCGTAGCACCCTGCCCCCTCCCGGAAAATGAGCCGGGTCCGATCCTCATCCAAACCTAGCAGGGGTGCCAGGGCCTGGCGGAGGCCGTAGACACCCTGCGTGCTGGTGTAGATCGTGGCGCTGCCCCCCCGCACGTCGGCGACGGCGCAGGAGGGACCCATGGAGGCATGAGCCTGCATCGGGAACCGGTAGGTCGCTGTCATGGTGCGCGCCGCCGATCCCATCGCTGCATCCACATCTCCCTTGTGCAGCGGCTCCGTGTCGTTTTCCGGCTGAGCCCGCATCAGTTCGTGCAGTCCTTCCCGGGACGGAAGACGGTCGCCCTCCTCCCAAGTCACTTGCACGGATTCGGCTGCACGGATTGACTCCTCCTCTCGTTCGGCAACCACGCCTAGGAAATCTCCATTGCGAACGATCGCCACGACTCCAGGCATTACCTTCGCCTGGCGGTCGTCAACATGGGCGATGCGACCGGCGCCAGCCATCGTGCGCACATATGGCCGGATCACCCGGCCGTGCAGCATGCCGTCAAGCTGGATGTCGTGTACATAGGCCTCGCCACCCGTTACCTTGGCAAAGAGATCGACGCGCGGCACGGATTGCCCAACAAGACCGACATGATGCGCTCCCCGCACCTCATCATTGTCGGGAATCTTTCGGCTGAATGGCTCACCGGCAAGGTCGCCGATCGGGATCGCCGCGGCTGAGCCATCGACCGGTCGCACGACGCCGTCCATGACCGTGAGGTCTTCAGGCGCCACCTCAAGCCAGTCGGCGGCGCGGTCCAGGAGTTCCCGGCGGGCCTCGGCCGCTGCCCGTCGCAGGAGCCGACCGGCGATCTGGACCGTCTTGGAGCCCGCGGTGGTGCCCTGATCCGGAGTTAGCGCCGTATCGCCCATAACCATGCGAATGCGGTCGAACGGCACGCCGAGCTCGTCCGCGACAATCTGGGCAAAGGCGGTCGCGATGCCGGTACCCAGCTCGACCTTGCCAGAATAGACGTTCACGGTGCCGTCTGGATCAACTTCAAGGAAGGAGCCAACTGCCACTGTGTCGCGCGTGCGGACATCCTGCTCCGTCTGGTAGGCTGGCCGGTCCATGGTACTGTCCTTCCCGGTCGTCGCTACGCCTGGTCGCTATCTATCACTCGATGGACCGCCCGTAAGATGCGGGTATGCGAGCCACAGCGGCACAGCTTCCCTTCCAGCGCCGCGCGAAGCTCTACGTCCGACGGACGTGGGTTCCTCTCCAGCAGCGCAGCGGCCGTCATGATGATTCCAGGGATGCAGTACCCGCACTGGGCCGCTTGCTCGTCGAGGAACGCCCGCTGTAGCGGGTGCAGCTCCCCCACCCTGCCCAGACCCTCGAGCGTCGTTATCTCGCGGTGCCCCACGTCGCCGACCGGCACTTCGCAGGCGTGCACAGCCTCGCCGTCGAGGTGCACAGTACAGGTGCCGCAGCGACCCAGCCCGCATCCATACTTCGCCGCATTGAGATTGAGATCATTGCGCAGCACGTGGAGCAGCGGCGTGTCCGGCGACGCCGCAACTTCATGTATCTGTTCGTTGATGTTGATTCGCAGTGGCGGGGCTGGTGGTGCCATACGCTGCTCTCCGATCCTGATTGTGCTTGTGAACGCCCATGCTAGATGGGCAGCTACCTGTGCGGGTTTGGGACAGGAAATCGCCTGCGGGCCGGTAGTCGGAATTCGGTGATGTAGTCGGATGCCGCAAGGCGGTCGGTTATCTCCTGACCTGTGTTGCCACTGGCGTCACCATCGGAGTCGCGATATCTGGAGTTGCGGCCGGAGCCGACCATGTCGGTTCCACCACCTTGAGGCGGACCACTTTGTCAGGCAGGACCGTGCCGTCCTTCAGCTCAAGGTGAATCAGGATCTCGTGTTCGCCAGGTGGCAGGGGTCTGAGGATGGCCTGATACCCGTCCGCCACTGCATATGCGACGCCGGTCGGTGCCCCAAGGATGTTGTGATCCGGGAGCGACAAGGCGAAGAGTGGTGATGATGTCCGGTACGCCTCAATTTCGGGTACGTCCCGACCGTCTACGCTCAGCCGGATATTGGTGTACCGGTCGACTTCCTCCGCCGCGCAGAAGCGGAGCTCCTCCTCGTTCGTACCAGAGAACGGAGGCAGTTCTGTCGAGGAGCACTCACTGCCTGCAATGGGCACCAGAATCGCCATCCCGGCCGGGACTTTGCAAGGTGGTAGGTTACGGGGCAGGAAAAAGACTGGCCCGGTTTGCCCGTCTCCGCAGCTTTGGCCTGTTACATCGTATCCGGGATTAGTGTCCAAAGGGATGCTGGCTATCCACTGCCAGTGTCTGGCAATCCATTCGCCGTACGTGCCACCGTGGACAACGGCACCGGGCGGATAGGTGATCGGGACCCTTTGCTCTCGCCCTGACTGTTGGACAGAGATGGCAACGAATATTCCGCCGACCAGCATCAGTGCGATCAATATGGCGATGCGGTTGCGGTTCGGCGACGTTGTCATGGATCCCTCGGTAAGTTCGTTCTGTGGAGTAAACGTTAGTCCTGCAGTTCCATCCAGGCGGCGATGCCGTTCGCAATTGCCTGTGCGATTTCGTCCTGACGCGTACCAGTGCCGTTGGCCAGTTTCTTCGCCTCGTCCGGATTTGTCAGGAAGACGGCTTCTACCAGCACGCTCGGCATCTTCGCCCGGAGCAAGCCACCGTTGTCGAAGCGATCGACGCCAGCGAGAGGAATGTGAAGCGATGTGAGCGCATTGCTCATGGTCAGGCTAAGAGCCAGATCCTTCTCTTTTTCGCCCCAAAAGGCTTGGGAATAGTTGATCTCGGGGTCGGTCGAGCCGTTGAGATGAATCTCAACGAGGACGAGTGCCTGACACGCGTTCGCGATCTCGCCTCGCTCCGAGTTCCCTAACTCCGTGGCGTTATCGTCCCGGGTAAGGGCAACCGTGTACCCCTGCTCCCTCAGGATCTCGGCAGCCCGTGTTGCAATCTCGAGAGCAACATCTCTTTCATACAACCCAATCTGCTCGTCGACGGCACCCGGGTCAGGTCCGCCGTGGCCCGGGTCCAGCACGATCTGAGCGGTCCCTGTCGGGCATTCAGCATCGAAGTGCGGGCTGTGCTCGGCTGAGGCGCTCTCTCCCAGAGCAGCGAAGATTACCAGGAACGAGCCCAGCGCGCGCCGCACCCTCATGACGTGTCCCCGTCTCCCTGTCACTACGAACATGCGAAAGGTCCGGTGGTTTGGCCTAATTGATTGCATGGCGAAATCATACACAACTGCCGTTGCGGGGGCGATAGCAGATTGCATGGTGATTGGGTGTCAGCAGGTTCAGGGCTAAAGCGAAGGAGCTCGATGACAGCGAGATTCCTCGCCACGGTCCCAGATACACTGCGAGAATTCATCTTTAACGGAATCTTCAGCGTGGATGCAGAGTTCCTTAGGCTATCGAGTGGTTTCGCCGCTTCTAAATGCTCAAGCAGTAGAGGCATCAACGCTAGCGCTGTGCGAGCGGGAATCACATTATTGGCACTGGAGATCGCCCATGCCGTTTGTCGTTATAGACGAGCGGTTGACTCCCGAAGCGATCCATCGACATGGAGCATCTCCGGGGGAGACGGAAGCCCTCCTGACGGCACCATAGGTTGCTCCTGGCGTTTGGCGAGGGCTTCCCACACCTTGGGAATCTGGTACACCATTGCAGCGACCAGGTCGCCCGGCGTCGCGAGATCGATCGCGGTATGAACGGCCTCTATCTCGTCCAGCACAACCGTGATGCGCTCTGGTGGAAGACCAGCCGCAAGAGCAGCATCGCGAAGCAGCCCCGCCACCTCGCCTTCCACCCGACCCCTGAGGTCCCCATGCTTGCGGATAATAATGCGATCGAACACGCGTCCCGCCAGTTCTCCGAATTCGTGGATATCCTCGTCGCGCCGGTCCCCGGCAATGGCGATGACGCCGACGGACTGCGGGACCGCTGTTCGCTCTACAAAGTCGGCGATCCATTGGAGTGCATCCACATTGTGGCAGTAGTCGACCACAACCTGTTTGCCTTCAATCATCATCAGGTTGAAGCGGCCTGGCGTTTGCCAAAATGCGGTGCTGAAGGTTCGCAACGAATCCCGAATGCAGGCGAGCGGTACACCAGCGCCAATCGCGGCAGCGGTGACGGCCAGCGCGTTGGCAATGTTACCCCGCACCCGCTCGTTG
>DASYWM010000317.1:0-2937 GCA_035936075.1 Thermomicrobiales bacterium | reverse complement strand
CGACACTTTCGTGTCGCGGCTGCTCCCCGAATGATTGACTAAAACCGCCAGTGGTTCACCAGAGGCCAACATGCTTCAATTTGTGATTCGCCGATTATTGTGGATCGTGCCGGTGGTCGTAGTGGTTGCGGCGGTCACGTTCTTCCTGATGTACCAGGCCCCGGGTGGCCCATTCGATCTCGAAAAGCCGATGCCGGAAGCCGCGCAGAGGACCCTGAACGCCCGGTTCGGACTGGACAAACCGCTCTGGACTAATCCCGTAGAGTTCGAGGACCGATGGGACCAAGGGGTCCGAAATCCATTCAGCCTCGCACGCGGTTTCCTCGACAGCCAGTTCTTCAACTATATGGGCCGGATCCTGACCCTCGACTTTGGACCAACATACGAGTCCCGTGGCTCGGAGACCGTTCAGGAAGTCATCGTTCGTCAGTTCCCGGTGTCCCTGAGAATCGGTTTGGTCGGAGTGATATTCGCCCTCATCATCGGGCTGCCACTCGGGGTGATCAGCGCACTTCGTCAAAACACGTGGGTGGATTACATCAGTCTGGGCGTCTCGACGCTCGGTATTTCGGTGCCCACATTTGTCAGCGGACTCCTTGTCCTGATCTTTCTCAGCCAAACATTTGGGGTTTCGCCAATCAAGCGCCCAGAGGCGTGGCAGGGGCTCTTTTCCACAGCGTACCTCTTGCCAGGTATTATTCTCGGCCTTGGTACAACGGCGTTCATCGCCCGACTGACACGGTCAAGCGTCCTCGAGGTCAAACGCCAGGATTTCGTACGGACCGCGCGAGCCAAGGGCGTCGGCGAAAGTCCTGTCGTACTCAGGCATATTCTCCGCAACGCGTTGCTGCCAGTGGTCACGATTATTGGCCCGGCGGCGGCTGACCTCATCACGGGATCGATCATTATCGAGACCATCTTCAACGCGCCGGGACTGGGCAAGACCTTCGTGTCGGCCATTGGCAAGCGGGACTATTCGCTCATTATGGGTGTCACGATTTTCTATGCGGTGCTGATTGCACTCGCGAACGTTCTAGTCGATTTAGCCTATGGATTACTGGATCCCCGCATCCGGACGCGACGGTAAGGAGGAGTCATCATGGTAGTCGCCAATACCACCGCTCCCGCTTCCGCCGGACCGCTCGGTGAACAGTCCGAGCGTGACCTGACGAACATGCGCCAATCCCGGAGCCTTTGGAGCAATGCGCTCCGGCGCCTTCGCCGGAACCGAATGGCCATGGCCGGCATTCTGTTTCTCGGTTTCCTCGCGCTCGTGGCAGTCTTTGCCCCGGTGATCGTGCCACACAACCCGGTTCAAACGGATGTGGCGAATGCCGGCACGTACCGAAAGGCGGCGTGGCTGACCGATCCGAACCCCTTGCGGACGGGCAGTTGGGATTATCCACTCGGAACGGATTCCATCGGGCGCGACGTCTTCAGCCGCCTGGTCTACGGAACACGGGTGTCGCTGGTAGTCGGCTTTATCCCCATGCTCGTGATCCTGTTCATCGGCGTTCCGCTGGGGCTGATCGCCGGGTATTGTGGAGGGCGTGTCGACAACCTGTTGATGCGAATGACCGACGTCGTCTATGCCTTTCCTGCCTTGCTCCTCGCCATCATCATGCAGATCTCCTTCGGGGAATATGCGATTGGCAAGCTCCTCAACGGCCTTGTCCTCCTGTTCATCAGCTTGTCGATCGTCAACTGGACCGGAGTGGCTCGTCTCGTAAGAGGTGAAACCCTCTCGCTCAAGGAAAAGGAATTCGTCGAAGCCTCCAGGACCAGCGGCTCGGGAGGCTTGCGGATCATCGCGAAGCACATCCTGCCCAATGCGCTGGGGCCGATCATCGTCGCCGCGGCGTTCATCGTGCCTGGTGCCATCATCGCCGAAGCGGTGCTCAGCTATCTGGGCGTCGGGGTCCGGCCAAGCACCAACCTCGATTCACCTTTCCCAACGAGCTGGGGGCAGATGATTCTGGATGGCTCGAAGTCTTACACCGCCCAGTCCTGGATGCTGATTGCGCCCAGTATCGCTGTCGCCCTCATCACCTTGTCGTTCACCTTCATCGGTGACGGGCTCAGGGATGCTCTCGATCCCAGGGGCGCGGATTGATACGGTGTTGAAGCCGTCCGCGAGCGGGCGTCCGGGACGACGGTCCAGTCCGGCCCGGCAAGATCGGCGGCCCATCTTCCTTGACAGCGCCAAATCGGCGTTCCTATACTTTCAGGCGGCCGAAACATCGGTTTTGTGCTGTGCCGACGTAGCTCAATTGGCAGAGCAGCTGTTTTGTAAACAGCAGGTTGCGGGTTCGAGTCCCATCGTCGGCTCCCCTCCGCGGTGCAGTCGGACAGCAGGCCGAGAGCCAAGAGGGCAGGTGCCTGAGTGGTTAAAAGGGCCTGGCTGTAAACCAGGTGCGAGAGCTACGGCGGTTCGAATCCGTCCCTGCCCACCGAACAGGCTGCCGCCACAGCGGTACCGATTCGGGCCCACATAGCTCAGCCGGCAGAGCGCGTTCTTGGTAAGAACGAGGTCCCCGGTTCAAATCCGGGTGTGGGCTCCAGCTTGTTCAGCGATGCGAGAGGCTCCTGCCGGGGCCTCTCTGTTTCGTGCGGGAGGGTCGCCTGACGCGGCCCGAGCTCCGGCGGCGTTCCCGTGTGCGGTTTAGCAATCGGGGATGGATAGCCGGGTGTGCTGTCCGAGGCGCTGCCCGACGCGCTGCTGGAGTTGGAGATTTCCAAGAGGCGAGTGGTGACGTAGCGACCGTCGCGCTCTCATGTGACCCCCGTGCCTATGGCCCGGGGCAAGGAGGACCTGGAATGGCCAAGCAGAAGTTCGACCGATCGAAGCCGCATGTGAACGTGGGGACGATCGGGCATGTGGATCATGGCAAGACGACGTTGACGGCGGCGATCTCCAAGACGCTGGCGATGCAGGGG
>DASYWM010000316.1:0-5581 GCA_035936075.1 Thermomicrobiales bacterium | reverse complement strand
GCACGCAGGAAGTGGTCGTTGGCGGCCTGATGCTGCCGAACGGTATCGCGTTCGAGGAAGACGGCAGCCTGCTGATTGTCACAGGTGCGACCAGCCCTGGCGAGCCGATGGGCCAGTTGCTGCGCTGCGAGGGCATCGCTGTGGCGGCCGATGTGACAGAGGAGGTGGTGGTCGCTTTGCTCGACCCACACTTTCGATCCTAATACGATCGTCATTCCGGCAAACACCGATGTCACACTGCGACTCGTCAATGAAGGCGTGGCGTCCCACAACCTGACGATCGACGGAGCGGGCATCGTATCACCCGTGATCCCGGGCGGGGAGGAGACCACGATCGTGGTCAACCTGCCTTCAGGCACCTACAGTATTGGGTGTGATGTCCCGGGTCACCGCATGGCGGGAATGACTGGCGTGCTGCACGCCGAGTAGCAACGAGACGCCCCAGCCAAGTCTCCAAGAAGCACCCGCCGGATCATCTCCGGCGGGTGCTTCGTTTGAAATTACTGGAGCCAGCACTTGTTATTGGCTCGATTGCTTCTATGCCGACCGGTGGATCTGCGGAAATGACGGGTTGCGATGGTCCGGAGGAACCGGTGCCCTGCACCATCTCTATCAACCGCTGCTGGTGACCGAGTTCGAACCGGTGGATGAGCTCCATGTCGGGGTAAGGCACACTGGTGCGCAGCTTAACAATGTCGATGGACTCCGCGCGGAATGTGCCGAAGTTTCGGTCCCGCCATGGGGTGAGCGCTGCTACGAGGTTTCCTATGGGTGCTGACTCGGTATAGTGGCCGATAGTGACAACGGGAAGATAGGCATACCGGTTACTAGGCGGAACGGATACGAAGTCAATCAGTCGTCCATGAATCCGGGAGAGCCAGCCACCATCATGCACGTCGAGGAACACTGCATCGACGAATGAGTTAATCCCGCCCAACGAGATCGTGAAGGGAGAGTACTCCCCGACCGGGTTTTCGGCCTGGCCGATGAACTCATCCAGCCACTCTCGCGTAATGTCTCCTCTCCGCAGTGGCTCATCCGTGAGGAAACCCAGTTCCTGCACCGTGACATGGAGGAAGCTCTTTGGGTGGACACGAACGTATGGGAATGTCCCAAGCGTCTCGTGGACCTGGTCCAGTGAGGAGGAGAGTGCGTCCGGAGGAATCCGGACGCAGCACATGACGAAATCGCCCCGTTTGCCCCGCCACTCCTCTGAGTCATGGCGGCCATCGGCCACGCTGGAAACCTGCCGGAGATGTTGCCAGATGCGGCGATATGCTTCATCCTGCTCTGAAGGCACATCGGGGAGCCACCAGAAAGGATGGCGCCATTTGAGCAGCCAACGGATGGCTTTTTGCGAGAGTTCTCGATGCGAGAGATTATTCAACTGCCTTGATCAGGATCTCGGCCTGGCCGCCCGGTGTTTTGACGGTCACGCGGTCGCCGACCTTCCTGCCCTTGAGCTGGCTGCCCATAGGCGATTCATCGGAAATCAGTCCCTTTATCGGCATGGCCTCGGCGGGCCCGACAATCTTGTACACCTCTTCGTCGCCGTCGAAGTCGACTGTGACGGTGCGGCCCAAGGCCACAACACCCTCGACGCCCCTGTCTGAATCCTCAATGATTTCCGCGTTTCGGAGCTTGTTCTCAAGGTCGGAGATCCGCTTCTCGATCATCGCCTGGTCTTGCCTGGCAACATCGTATGCGGCGTTCTCCCGGAGATCGCCGTGCGAGCGAGCTTCTGCCACCGCAGCCACAATCTCCGGGCGCTTGACCTCGACCAGTTCCTTCAGCTCTTTGCTGACGCGTTCGAATCCTTCCCGCGTAAACGGTATCTTCTTCCTGTCTACCATTGGATCCTCGAAACGTTAAAGCACATCGGTATGTGCGCGAAGGCGTCATTGCACGTGATGAATAGAGAAGGCAAGATGCATTCCCTGATGCTGTTGCAAGCACCGCGCATCCGCCTTCTGGTTTGTATTGTGTTCTTCTCCAGGTACTACTCGAATTCGAAGGTCGCTTCGATCTCCACACTGATCTGATTGGGAAGCGAGACGAAACCGATCGCTGACCGGGTGTGCTTTCCAGCATCGCCGAGAACCTCGACAAGGAGATCCGAGCAGCCGTTGATAACCTTGGGGTGTTCGCCGAAGCCTGGATCGCTGTTAACCATGCCAAGGACCTTCACAGTCCGCGTGATCCGGTCGAGCGATCCAAGCGCCGCATTGGCAGTGGCAAGAATCTGGAGTCCAACACTCCGTGCGGCGGCATAGGCCTCCTCAAGAGAGACTTCTGCGCCCACCTTGCCCTTCTTGTGCTCGGAAGATGGGCCGGTGCCACTTATAAAGAGCAGGTTCCCCGTGGTTTGGTACCGGACATAGTTCCCTGCCGGCGTGATGGGTTCGGGGAGCTCAAGACCCAGCTCCGAGAGTCGTGCGTCAATGCTCATGGAAACTCCTTGTACGGTTACAGACGTTGTTATCGAGCGTTATGCCCTTAATCGCGCGTTCCGAGTAGCTTGCCGATACGCTCAAGGGAGGTCTCTAACACAGCATCGCTGGTCGCAAACGAGAGGCGAAAGTGGCCCTCGCCTGCGTCACCGAATGCCGTGCCAGGAACGACTGCGACGGCCGCGTCGTCGAGAAGCGTCCTGGACAGCGTGACGGCGTCCATGCCGGTTTCCCGGCCGTCGACAAATGCGTAGAACGCGCCCTCGATGGTTTGCACCCTGAGACCCTTGATCCTGTTCACGCCCTCCGTGATCAAATTTCGGCGGCGATCCCAGGCGGAGACCATCTCATGGATGATCTCCTGGGGACCGGTGTAAGCGGCAACACCACCAGCCTGCGCGAAGGACGTCGCGCACGTTACAGAATGGCTATGGATAGTCGAGATCTTGTCGATGTAGGCATCGGGTCCGGCTACGTACCCGAGCCTCCAGCCGGTCATTGCGTAGGCCTTGGAAAGCCCGTTGAACGTCAATGTGCGGGCTGCCATATCGGGTAGGGTGGCGATGCTGGTGTGCGTGTTCTCGTCATAGATGATCTTCTCGTACATCTCGTCGGTAAAGACGAGAAGATCATGTTCCCTGGCGAAGTCGGCGACGATTGAAAGTTCCTCGTCTGTTGCCACACGGCCGGTTGGATTGTTTGGCGAGTTCAGCAGCAGGATGCGTGATTCTGGCGTGACGTGCTCGTCGAGAAGCTCTCGGGTGATGGCGAAGTTCTCGTCCGGGTCGAGGCCCACGTGAACCGGCCGGCCGCCGGCGAGTTCGACCATCGGCGTATAGGAGACCCAGGCGGGCTCGAGAATCATCACATCGACGCCCGGCTCGACGAAGGCCATGATGGCCTGGAAGAGCGCTGCCTTGCCGCCGGGGGTAACCAGAATACCTTTCGTCGGATTGACGGTGATGCCATTGTCGTCCAGGAGCTTTTGCGCGATCGCCTTGCGGAGGGCGGGTGTGCCGGCGCTGGCGACGTAATGAGTCTCACCCGCGTTCATGGCGTTGATTGCTGCCTGACGGATGTGCTCGGGAGTGATGAAGTCTGGATCGCCACCGCCAAGGTCGATGACGTCCACCCCCTCCTCCTTGAGCTGGCGCGCGCGGTCGGAGACGGCCAGGGTCGGGGACGGCGCTGCCTGGCGTACTCGCGTTGCGAAGAAGTCGTGTGGTGTCCTCATGGTGCTCACGATAGGCGTCCTCGTTCGACTGCGGATAGGCGCAAGAAGTGTTCGGTAGTTCTGTGTCCCTGGCAGTTTACCCGCAAACGGCGAACACTGGAATAACTCCTCCCACTGCGATACGAACGGCGCGGCGCTGGCCCTGATGGCGTCACGAATGGAAACGGCCATCGGTTGATTCCGGCGAGGCGATATGGGAACTACCACTTCCCGTCCGGCGTTATTTTTCCTAAGGTGCGCGTTCATGGGTCAGAAGCCACGACGTGAGGAATCACACCGACAGCATGACGCTTCGCTGCACTGTTTCGGAGATCCTTAAGCAAAGGGCGCTAGGGAGTGACGAACAAATGAAGCGGTTTACAGGGACTGGCCGCCGCATCGGCGGACGAAGTGGAGAAAAGGTGTTGAAACAGCCACGCATTCTTGTCAGATCGTTGCTTCTTCTGTCGATTATCTACTCATTGCTGTATTCGGGCACGGGGGTGAGTGCTGTTGCCGCGCAGGCCGGTGCAACGAGCTTCACCTCGCCCATGACCGGCTCCACCATCTACATCACGGGTTCGTGGACGATCGACACGGCCTCTGTCGCGTCACAGGATGGGATCGAGAGCATTACGCTGACGGGCCCATACGACTTTATGCAAGTCTGGTTCATGCCCGCGGGTCTCGATCTGGTCGCTGCGCGGGACATCATCTTGGACTCGTTCGCCACCGAATTCGGCACATTCGTTGAGATCGATCGCGGTGCATACGGAGATGTAAGTTACTCGCTGGATATGACGAGCTCGGAAGGCGTCGAGTTCGGAGTCTTCTCACTCTTCCTTGGTCAACGTGCCAGTGGGTTTGTGGAGTACTACGTGTACTTTGGACCCGTCATTTATTTCCAGCAAGGGTTCGCGGCAGCGCAGCAGAGCATTACGGTGAACGGCAATCCTGTCTTCAGCGGTGTCGATGGCGCCGGGCTCCAGAATCTCTTGTCGGCGAACGCCGGTGCGGCCGGTGGGGCGGTTCAGCCCCCTGCGGGAGAGGTAGTTCCGGGTAACCAGCCTCCAGCGGCTCCGACACAGGTGCCTGCCCAGGTTCCAGCCCAACCGACGGCGGCTGCGCCGCCAGCGGCGCCAACCGAAGCCCCTGCTCCCCCGCCCAGTGATCCTGCTGCCGCATCCGGTGAAGGCGCCGCATACCTCACCACGCTTCAGTCCGAGTTGGGGTATATCCAGACAACGATCACAGACGCTACTGCCCAATTCGGCGGCCTTGAAGGCGATAATTCTGCTGCAGCCATTGAGGCGATCAGCCGTATTGCGGCGGAGTGGAGCGCGTATCCCGATCGTGCCGCAGGCATCGTAGCTCCGGCCGGGTATGAGGGCATCCACGCTTCCTATCAAGCACTCGCCGGACAGGTGGGTCAACTCGGCACCAGCTGGTCCGGATTTGTCGACAGCATTCAGACCGGTGATGTGACGACGATCCAATCCACGCTACAGACATTCCTCGACCAATTCGTAGGTATTCAAGGGCAAGTCGACGCGCTGAACGCGCAGATAGCTGAGAGCCAGGTCGGGAGTGTCGCGGAAGCACAGCCGACCGCCGCGCCAGCAACAGCAGCGACAGAGGTAGCGCCAGCTCAAGACTCCGGTGAAGGGGCGGCGTACATCAGTGCTATTCAGGCAGAGCTAACCTATCTGGAGGGCACGCTCTCCAACTTTGCCACCAAACTTCGGCATGCTTGAAGGAGAAACGTCCGAAGCCGCGATCGCGGAGATTAACCGCGTGTCGGATGAATGGGAGGCTTATCCGGAGCGCGCGGCAGCAGTTGTTGCCCCGCCAGGGTATGAGGATATTGATGCCTCCTACAGGGCAATCGCAGGACAGATCGAGCAACTGAGCAACAGCT
>DASYWM010000315.1:0-6299 GCA_035936075.1 Thermomicrobiales bacterium | reverse complement strand
TCCCCATTGAGACCGACGACCGGCGTTCCCGCCGGAATATCCTGTGGTTCAAATGCCATGGTTACTCCTCTATAGTCGTGGTTCTATCGATCACGAAGAGTGCCGAAATCGTTTGGCACAAGTTCCCCGCATTGACCGCTAGCGGCTCCATGCCGTCGAGGACCAGATCCGGACCCAGCTCCTTCGATACGTTGCCCCATGTCTCTTCCAGATGCATCCATCGATTTCCGACCGATGTACCCCAGGGAAGGTCCCGCTCGGCCACCCGCCGCAGCCGCTGAGTATCCGAAACATCGATGAGCGCGATCAGATCGGACTGCGGGAATGGTGCCATGGCATCGCACAGCATGATAGGCCGGACGGTAAATCCAGGCCCTCCGTCAGGTGCACGGCGCTGAAAGGCATCGAAGTCAGCGTCCGGTGTGGATGTCCTGGTGCCAACCGGCAACGCAAGCCGCTCCCGTAGGAGATCCCAGTCCCACCCCAAGGGCTGGCTAAAGAATGCGTCGAGTGAGACCGATTCCGGGCGAGGGATAAAGAAGTAATCAACCGGTACCCGCGAGGCGACCTCTGAACCCAGCGCCGCAACCGTGGCCTTCGCGAGCTGCGACTTGCCGGCATTCGATGGCCCGCAGAGCGAGACAACAATGGCATTCTGTTGTTTCCGGTTTGCATCTATCATTCTGGCAGCATTCACGTATGCACAGGATTCCTGCCTAGGACCTCACGATGAAAGGACGTATAGCTGATGGTAACGGAGCCGGGCAACACCCCGTTTATCCCGCCTGGACAGCCGGTCCGATGGGGCATCATCGGTACCGGAAAAATTGCAGGTATCTTCGCCAACGATATTCCGCATGCGGACAACGCTACGCTGCAGGCGGTTGGCTCCCGCAGCCAGGCGAGCGCGAACGCTTTCGGTGACACGTACAACATCCCGAGGCGCTACGACAGGTATGAAGACCTCGCCAATGATCCGGAGGTGGACGTTGTCTACGTTGCGACACCGCACCCGGCCCATCACGACGTGACCATCATGTGCCTTGAAGCCGGCAAACATGTCCTCTGTGAGAAGTCATTCGCCATGAATGCCGCCGAGGCACTGGAGATGATCGATGCCGCGAAGAAGAACAATCTCTTCCTGATGGAGGCAATGTGGACCCGCTTCCGGCCCCTGATGTACAAGGTGCGCGAGATCGTCAACAGCGGTGAGATCGGTGAGGTCCAGTTCCTGACCGCAAATATTGGCTGGACGGCGACCTTCGATCCGGAGTTCCGGCTCTATGCGCCCGAGCTTGGGGGAGGCGGTCTTCTCGATGCCGGTGTTTACCCCGTCTCCTTTGCCTCAATGGTGCTCGGCAAGCCGGACCAGGTCTGCGGCGTTGCTACGCTTGGCCAGACGAACGTCGATGAGAACGCAATGATCGCCATGCACTATCCCTCCGGCGCGGTGGCCTCTGTCGGCTTCACCATTCGCTCCAGCCCGGTAAGCCTCGGCATGATCTGCGGCACCAGGGGAACGATCCTCATCGACCACGACTGGCACCGACCGACAACCTTCTCGCTCCGAAAACCGGGCGAGGAGCCGCAGCACTTCGACTACACGCTGAAGGCAGGGGTCGGCTACCAGTTTGAGATGAACGAGGTCGAGCGCTGCCTGCGCGAGGGGCGCACGGAGAGTGACGTCATGCCTCTTTCGGAAACGCTCACGATCATGGAAACGATGGAGTCTGTGTTGCGTGAGTGGGGAGTCCGATACCCCAGCGATCGCAACTAACCTAGGTTGCAGGAACACAGGAAGGCTTCGCGAGAGTTATGACCATGCACTATGGCACGATCGATGGCGTTGACAAGCCGGTATCCCGGCTCGTGCAGGGAACGATCCCACTCTCCTCCGGTCGGGAGGAGGAGAGCTTCCGGCTTCTGGACGAGATCTTTGAGCTCGGCTGCCGCACCTTCGATACCGCCCACAACTACGGTAGAGGCGATTGCGAGACGGTGTTCGGCGCCTGGATGCGGGATCGCGGGGTGCGTGAGGAGATCGTCGTCCTTGGCAAGGGGGCGCACCCCTACGATGGCCGCGAGCGCGTCACGCCGGAAGACATCACCGCCGACCTGCACGACTCCCTGGCACGCCAACAGCACGAGTACTTCGATATGTATTTGCTGCATAGGGACAACCCGTCCCTGCCCGTGGGACCGATCGTCGAGGTGCTGAACCAGCACAAGCGGGACGGCAAGATTAGCATTTTCGGTGGCTCGAACTGGTCGACAAGCCGGATTGCCGAGGCAAACACGTATGCCAGGGAGAACGGGTTAGAGCCGTTCGCGGTGAGCAGCCCCAACTTCAGCCTCGCTGTCCAGATCCAGCCTCCATGGGAAGGGTGCATCAGCATCAGCGGTGATGTCGGCAAGGCCGACCGGGAATGGTATCGGGAGAACAACATGCCCATAGTGCCATGGTCAAGCCTTGCTGGCGGCTTTTTCTCCGGGCGTTTCACCCGTGACAACGTGGATGAAATGGCCGCGAACGGGGACTACTTCGAGAAGCTCTGCGTTGCTTCGTACTGTTCCGAGGAGAATTTCCAGCGCCTCGACCGCGTCAGAGAGATGGCCGAACGGGACGACATGACGATTCCTCAAGTAGCCATGGCCTACGTCATGAGCCAGCCTCAGGAGATCTTCGCCCTGGTCGGTTGCCGGAACGGCAACGAATTCGCCGAGAACGCAGCGATGCTGGATCGCAGGCTGACGCAGGAAGAGCTGGACTGGCTCGACCTCACCAGCGACAACCGTCCCTGGTAACTTCTGCCATCCTATCAATCAGATCACCGGAGGCCCTCACCACGATCTCCCCCTGCTACACCGCCAACTACAGCGCAGGGTCGACGAGGGACATGGACCGGGAACCTGCGTACAATCGTCACGATACCGGGACGGCAGGAGCCGTCAGGTGATCGGTAAAGAGCGTCACTCACACAGAGGATAGTGCAGACGGTGCCTGATTCCCGACGAAATGGCTCACTTGAACGCGTTACTGTCATCGGTCTTGGGCGCTTCGGAACCAGCGTGGCCAAAACGCTTCACGAACTTGGTTACGAGGTTACCGCGATCGACCTCCGGGAGAAGAACATCCAGTCGGCAGCGGACTATGTGACGCTTGCGGCTCAGGGAGACGGCACCGACCAGGAACTCCTCGAGCAGCTCAATGTCGACAAGTCTGATGTCGCAGTGGTCGCTCAGGGAGAGAGTCTTGAAGCCAGCGTGCTGAGCACGCTGCTCCTCAAGAAGCTGCAGGTGCCGTGGGTGATCTCGAAAGCAAAGACGGTCCTTCATGGTGAGCTGCTCCAGAAGGTTGGCGCGAATCAGGTTGTTTTCCCGGAAAACGATGCCGGCATCCGGCTTGCCCACTCCCTCGGCGTGCGCCACATCAGCGACTACATCACGCTCTCGCCCTCGGCCGGTATCGCCAAGATTGAGGCACCTGCCAATCTCGTCGGACACACAATCGAGGAGTGCACCAGAGGCCAGCAGGCCAAGATGAACGTCCTCCTTATCAAGCGGGGCAACCAGCTCATCACCGTTCCTCACTACCAGGAAGTGATCATGGCGCACGACCAGCTGGTGATCGTCGGTGCCGACGCCGACATTGAGACGTTTATTCAACGGGACCTGGCCTCACCGGGAACCAAACTGGCGAGGTAGCCGTGGGCGAGCATCAGCTGCGCAGGCGTCCCGGCAATCGAGTGGTACGCCGGCGTCTCCATGCGACGAACGTGATCGATCTGCCGAAAGAGACCGAGACTCGCGATGTCCCTACGGCAACCGCCCATGCCAAGCAATTCGTTGTTGGTGTCAGCCTGCTGATCGTCGTTGGCGCCTTGCTGCTCATGCTGCCGATCGCCAGCGAGAGTGGTGAGTCAACGCATCCGACCGATGCCTTCTTCACGGCGATGTCCGCGGCATCTGTCACGGGCCTTGTGACGGTAGATACCGCCACACACTGGACGTTTTTCGGGGAATTGGTGATTCTCGTCCTCATCCAGCTCGGTGGGTTCGGATTTATGGTGGGGGCATCGGTGGTCCTCGTTGCCCTTGGACGCGGGTCCAGCCTCCGCGACACGCTGATGATGCAGGACGGCTCCCCCACGATGTCCCTGCGTGAGGTCACGTCGCTTTCCCGGCGCATAATACGCTTCATGCTGATTACCGAAGCGATCGGAGCAATCCTGCTCACGGCTCACTTTCTGCAACATGAGTCGCCGCTCAATGCCATCTGGCACGGGATCTTCCACTCCGTCTCGGCCTTCTGCAACGCAGGATTCGACCTGCAAGGTGGGTTCAACTCTGTGATCGGCCTCTCGGGATCTCCCCTGGTGATCCTCACGATCGGCGGGCTCATCCAGGCGGGAGCCCTCTCGTTCATGGTCTTGAACGATGTGTGGGTCAAGCGCAAATGGCGCGATCTCTATCTCGATTCCAAGCTGGTCCTGATTACCAATTTTCTGCTGATCATCGCCGGGATGATGTTCTTCCTGATCGTGGAGTGGAACACTGCCCTAAGCCGCATGGATGCGGAGCTGCGGCCGATGAATGCCCTTTTTCAGTCAGTTGCCGCCCGCACCGCGGGATTCGCCAGTGTCAACTTCAACGATGCGCAGCCAGCCACGCTCTTCCTCTGGGTCGGACTCATGCTCATTGGAGGCGCAGCTGGATCAACCGCGGGCGGCATCAAGCTGGCAACGATCGCCATTCTCTTCCTGGCGATCGTCGCTACCCTGCGGGGCCAGGAGGAGCCCCAGACGTTCGGACGACGCATCGCACCAAACCTCATTTTCCGATCGCTGGCGATCGTGGCTCTTTTCATGGCGATGCACTTCATGCTCGCCCTGACACTCGCCATCACCGAGGATGTCTTCAACGACGCCGCGTTCGGCTTCGCACCACTGATGTTCGAGGCAATGAGCGGCCTTGCCACAGTTGGCCTCTCAACGGGCATCACCCCTGAGCTCTCGATCCCCGGCAAGCTGGTGCTTTTTGTGGCCATGTTCATCGGCCGACTGGGACCAATCACGGCCGCCTATGCTTTGCAGCGCAGACAACAACCGGCCCGCTTCCGGTTTCCGGAGGCGCATGTCCGCATCGGCTAGGCGTGAGATCACCATCGTGGTTGCAGCAATAGGAGAGTCCCTGTTAAACAAAGCAACCGCACGGGGGATGGCCCGTGCGGCTACCAAACACCACGTTGGAGGGAAGGGGGACGATCGAGCCGTGGCTGGCGACACGATCACGTTGGTGTTGACCTAATACTAGAGTGCCCGTGGCGATGACAAATGGTCCGAATGTATACACTTCCGGGTCCATACGCATGCCCCTGGCCAAAATAGGTTCATACCCCTTCGAGCACCTAGTCTGCGTCACTGTTGTCCAGCCTCTGGACGACCCGGTGATTCCCACTGCGATGTCCGGCAACGATTCACAAATACTCCATCGGCGGCCCCTGCTCTCCCGTCATTGGGGGGCTTGGCACGGGAAGAGGGCCGGGCTCATTGTGCTACCATTCACACGAAATGTGGGCGTTTCCGGCCTGCGTGTGCACGCCCCTTAACGTGTCACCTGCCACCGACCCACACCCCATCCGGGAGCAGGAACAGGCTGGGGCAGGAAGCGCTTCGCGGCTTCAACGTCCGTACTTTTCCTGACGGTGGACCTGCCGATTGAACCTCAGCGTGGAGCGGGATTCGTGATAATTCTTGGCGAGAACTGGATTGCGATTGTCTTCATGATCGTCGCAACATTCGCGATGGGCATGCTCCTCCTGACGCTCGCCCGGATCGTGGCCCCGACAAAACCGAGTGAGGCCAAATCACGACCCTACGAGAGCGGTATTCCCGATGTCAAGCCAGTCCGCCCACAGTTTACCGCCCGGTTTTATGTGATCGCGATGCTCTTTGTCATCTTCGATCTGGAAGCTGCATTCATGTTTCCATGGGCAGTCAATTTTGATCTACTCGGTTTGAACGGTTTCATGCATATGTTGGTCTTTATCGCACTGCTGTTCGTCAGCTATGCATATGCCTGGAAGAAAGGTGCCCTCGAATGGGTTTGATCGACGATCGCTTCGACAAGAACGTCTTCACGACATCTCTGGACTTTCTTTTTAACTGGGGCCGGCGTTCTTCCCTGTGGTGGTTGCAGTTCGGTCTCGCCTGTTGCGCGATCGAGATGATCAGCGCTTCCATGGCGCGCTTTGACCTCTCCGAGCGCTTCGGTATGCTCTTCCGCTCATCCCCCCGCCA
>DASYWM010000314.1:0-4647 GCA_035936075.1 Thermomicrobiales bacterium | reverse complement strand
GAGCCAATGGATTGGGAAGAGTGCCCGTACCGCGGGAATGACCGGTACCAGCCGGCTGTCCAGGCGCGCGCCGACACCACTGGCGGCCAGCAGCTTGGGCAAGTCCCCCAGCAGCCCGTCACTCAGGTCCATTGCCGCGGTTGCTCCGTAACGGGCAAGCACCTTGCCAAGCGCAATACGCGGATTTGGACGCAGGTGAGCACCGACGAGCAGGTCGGCGGTCGTCGCCCCCGATCGGGTTTCCGGCGATTCAAGCAACCGTAACCCGGCTGCTGAAGCTCCAAGCGTACCGCTGACGACCAATCGGTCACCCGGCCGCGCGCCATCCCGCCGGAGCAACGGTTCCCCCTCACCCACGACGGTAACGGAGAGCACTATGGGACCAGTTGTGCGCACCACATCGCCCCCCGCGATAGCGACATCGTGCGGTTCCGCCAGGGCTACGGCGCCGCGGTAGAGCTCCTCCAGGTCAGCAACATGCTCGTCGCCCGTCAAACCAAGGGTGATCGTCGCGAGCACCGGCATCGCGCCCATTGAGGCGATATCGGAAAGGTTGACGGCAAGCATTTTGTGTCCAAGGCTCCGCCAATCGGTCCAATCCAGCCGGAAGTGCCTCCCCTCGATCAGCGTATCCGTGGTGATAACCGAGGTCGTGCCGGACGTGGGAGCCCAGATCGCTGCATCGTCGCCGATACCCAGAGTCACACGCCCATTCACCCGAACCGTATGGGGTAGGACGGCATTCAGTGCAGCAATCAGGCCGAATTCGCCAACATCCCTGACTCGAGGCAGGGCGGTCAACGGCCGATCTCCGTATAGACCCGGTAGGTCTCCTCCGCGGTTCGCCTCCAGGAGAACTCCCCGGCGCGGGCGAGTCCACGCCGGGCCAGCCCGCCCCGTCGGTCCGGATCGCGCAGCAACTCGCGCATGGTCTCCGCCCAGAGCGACTCATCGGTCGGCGGGATGAGGACACCAGCATCGCTGATAACCTCGGGGAAACACGAGGAGTTGGATGCCAGGACCGGCGCTCCACACCGCATCGCCTCCAGCGACGGCAGCCCGAAACCCTCATACAGGGAAGGGAAGGCAAAGAGATCGGCGGCGGAATACCAACCGCCCAACTCCTCATCGGAAACAAAGCCGGTCAATCGCACACGGTCGCCCAAGTCCAGCTCGTTTAATGTCTGCCTCAGCTCTGCGGTCAGCCACCCCTCGGGTCCGACCAGTACCAGCTGATGATCTACTTCGTCCTTGATCCTCGCGAAGGCACGCAGCAGGAGCGGCAGGTTCTTGCGGGGCTCCAGCGTGCCGACCGCCAACACATAAGGGCGGTCGATATTCCACTTCATCCGGAAGACATCGAGCGATCTCCCGGAAACCGGCCTCACTCTCGATGAAGGCGCCAGAGGAATGGCCTCAACTTTCTCCTCCGGTACCTTGAGCCAGTCAATGACGTCATCAGCGGTGTTGTGCGAGACGGTGATGATCCGATCCACCTTGTGCGCGCTCATGCGTGTTGCTGCCACGAGGAAGGCGCGACGATTGCCGGGAAGCTGACCCGGGAACCGGAGAAAGGCGAGGTCATGCACCGTCATGACGCTCGGGATACGGGTCAGGATGGGCACAACGTGCATGGGCCCGTGCAGGACTTCGAGACGATGAAGTGCCATCGATGCGGGCAACCCCGTCTGCTCCCAGAGGATGCGCGCGGATGGAGCATCAGTGATGAACCCCAGTTTGCGGCCGAGTAGGATGACCTTGTCACCCGGGGCCTTCGTATCGTTGAGCCCGTCAACGAGCTCACCGATATACCGGCTGACACCTGTCTGCCGATACCCTTGCTTCGCTCCCAGAAGGGCTGCATTGATCCCGATCCGCACGCTTTTCACCTTCCCCGTCGGATGTTGCATCGTACCTGTGACACCGTCAGTCCTATACTGTAAGAGGAAACGAATGCGATGTCCGGCAGGGACGTCCGAGAGCTGCCAAATTTCCACGAACAGTCAACTTCCCCACACGATATCCTGTTATGGAGTATTGAGGCTTGTCCGATCGCACCTTGACCCCCAAATCCACCCTATCCTCCGTGGCCCATCCCGCGGTGTCCGCGGAATCAGCCGACGAGATACAAAGCGCGATCGACCAATTCAGCACGATGTACCCGTTCCCGCTGGACGATTTCCAGAGGGAGGCGATTACAACATTACTGCGTGGTGATTCGGTGATGGTGGCGGCGCCCACCGGCTCCGGCAAAACCGTCGTTGCCGAGTTCGGCATCTACGACGCGTTCAAGCGTACCGGGCGGGTGATCTACACTGCTCCGATTAAGGCACTTTCCAACCAGAAATTCCGCGATCTTCGCGTCATCTATGGCCAGGAGGTCGGTCTTCTCACCGGAGATGTGACGGAGAACCGGGACGCCCGGATCATCGTCATGACCACCGAGATTCTGCGGAATATGCTCCTTCAGAGTCCGTGGGAACTTGACGACGTTGAGACAGTCATCTTCGATGAGATTCACTACCTTGCCGATCCCGACCGCGGGACCACGTGGGAAGAATCGATCATCCTCTGCCCGGATCATATCCAGCTCATCTGCCTCTCCGCCACTGTCACGAATGCAAGTGAGATTTCCGGCTGGATCGGGCGTACCCACCGTCCCATCCGCCTCATCGTGCATAACAAGAGACCGGTTCCGCTTGCGCTCTACTACTTCCATGAGCACGAGCTGACCAAGGTGATCGATCACCATGGCAAGCGGGTCGCGCATTTCTCCAACGTTGGCGGTGAAGCACGCCGAAACCGGGGACAACCTCGAAAACCGGGGGGACGACAACGCGAAGTCAGCGACGAGCCACAGCCGCATGAGATCGTCGACGCACTAAAGGAACAGAATCTCCTTCCAGCGATCTACTTTCTCTTCAGCCGGAACGATTGCCAACAATTCGCCGAGCGACTGGCGATGATGCGGCCGCAGCTTACTACTTCGGCGCAGGCCGAGCAGATCGAGCAGGTCCTGGCGAGCTACCTGGCGAATATCCGGCCCGAAGACCAGGAGCTTGAGCAGGTCCAGGCTGTGCTCCAGCTGGCCCGGAAGGGGATCGGCTTCCATCATGCCGGCCTCTTACCCATTCTCAAGCAGATGGTTGAGGTGCTCTTTGGTCGCGGCCTGATGCAGGTCGTCTTTGCGACCGATACACTTGCCCTCGGTGTCAACATGCCAGCCCGCACGGTCGTCATTGGACGGATGACCAAATGGGACGGCAGACGGCGGCGTGTCCTTATCCCGAATGAGTTCCAGCAGATGGCCGGTCGTGCCGGGCGTCGGGGCATGGACGTCTACGGTCATGTCGTGATTCCCTATTCAGCTTACATCCCGTACAAGGAAGCAATGGAGATCGCGACCGGCGACTTGCATCCCGTGCAATCGGCGTTCGCTATCCGCTACAACACCGTGCTCAATCTCTGGGACCCGCCGCGCGGGGAGCGCGTGCGCCAGATGTTGCAGCGCAGTCTCGCGCAGTACCAGACCAGCCAGCGCATCCGGATCATCGAGCACGATGTGCTGGAGATCGAGGCGGAGCTTGTTGCGCTCACAGCCGGACGAGCCGAGGAGATCGCGCGCGCCGACGAGCTCTACGAGGAGTACGCCAGTCTCAGCCGTTCCATCCAGACGCTGGAGCATGAGGAGCGCAAGATCCGGCAGGAAATCTCCTCGGTCCGCACGGATATCGAAACCGCCACCCCGTGGACCGAGCCCGGTCGTCTCGCGCTGAGAAAATTGCTGCGCTCAGTACCGGCCGGGTTGGTCGTCCATACTCGTGACCACGGTTGGTCCATCTTCCTGGGACGTGGTGGACAGGGAGGTGTCGGCCTCTTCATGTCGCAATCAGACGGCCAGATCCATCTCCTCCACGAATACCGCCTGATCGACTACCTGCAGGAGGATGCGCGGGTCGACCTGCCGGATGCGCTCATTGAGCCGCCGGACATGGTGCGTGACCCATTTGAGATCGTCGACCGGGAGACGCTTGACGGGGTGATGGCCGCGCTAGCCGCACTCGATCTACCCGATCTTGATGAGCTGGCCCGTGCACACCGGGAACTCATCCGCCAGCAGACCGATGAGAAGGTAAGCAAGCTGGAGTCAGAGCTCATGGAGATCGATTCCCAGATTGCCCAACTCAATGAGCAGAAGGACACCCACCCCTTTCGCGACACCAGGACCCGCAAGGAGCACCAGAAATCCCTGCGACAGCGAGACACGCTCGAGCAGGAAAAGAACACCCTGGCGGATATCCTCGACCGCGAGATCGATGCTGAGGATGTCCGCATCCGGGGCATTATTAGGGGGATCCGGGATATCCTCCATCGGTTCGGGTACCTGCGACAGGGTTACCCGACCGAGAAGGCCGACATGCTGGCCGACATCTTTGATAACGACGGCCTGATCCTGTGCGAGCTGATTGACCGGGGGATCCTGGATCCACTGAAACCCGAGGAGCTTGCTGAGGTCTTCTCCTGGTTCAGCTTCGATCGTGATTTCCGCTACACCAACGGGTTCTCACTCCCTAATCGGCTCATCGCGACACGGCGCCGACTTGAAGACCTGGAGCACGATATCCTCGGCGAAGAGCGCGATTTGAA
>DASYWM010000313.1:0-10000 GCA_035936075.1 Thermomicrobiales bacterium | reverse complement strand
GGCGGGCCCGGCAGGAGCCCGTGCGGGCACGCTGCCGGTGCCAGCGGCGAAGGGTGGATGAATCAATGGCATACATTGCGGCGACGTCAGCCACTCGATGACCGTCATCCACTGCGGCCAGGGCTCGCTCACGGACGTCGTGAGAGGCGTGCGGGCACATCATCCCCCACAGTCTGCCAGACAGGCAGGATATATGAAAGCCGCTTTAGTCGGCGTTGATGCGGAATTTTCTCGGAATTTTCACCGGCTCCCCAACCTTTTCTTCGGTCCCGTTGCTGCCGTCACCCCGGAGATCGGTGATGTCTGGCCCTACAGGTGACTTGCCTACCTGTGTCAATGGCGCTCGACCATCCTGTGAAGGCCTCGCGGTGATAACCGTCGTTTCCTGGGTTAGGTTCTGGGCAGCAGGACTCAGGAGATCGCGATCGATCGCGGTGGCGGCTGGCAGGGCACGTGGCGCTTCACGCTGACGCCGGGCCTCCTCGTCCCGCAGGCGCTTCTCGATGATCGCTGGATCGATCCAGCCATGCTTGCCGCCGTCCGCTTTCTTCTCGTGGACATGCGGGACATGGGCCTCCTGCTCCTGACCGCAATAGGGACAGATATCCCAGCGCAGGTCTACAAGGTGCCGGCAGTTGCCGCACGGTTCGCGAAGCTGCGTATTGCAGTGAGGGCAGAGCTGCCAATCGTCATGCACGAAGTGATTGCACGTTGGACAGAGTGGAAGTTCCTGCAGATCCTGGAGCAGATACTCCTCCTCCAGCGACCGTTGATAAGCCTCGTCCAGGGTCTCTTTCGGCCGGAGCAGCATGTAGAGCAGCACGCCAGGAATCCAGAAAAAGACGGCCAGCAGCGTGGAAAAAATTTGGGTGACTGCGTTGCGGCTGCGCGCCTCGATATCCCGGAAGGTCCATATCGCCAATACGAACCAGGTTGCAAGAAGATAAGCGCCACCGAGGGCCAGAAGGATCTGTAACGCACGGGCAATGAACGAATCGATTTCCAAACAACTGCTCCTTTGGCAGACCCCACGGGAATAAATTTATGAAGCTTCGAGACGTTCGTAGCGATTCACAGATAGTACGAATAGCGTTGCGCCGCCAACGAGCACCTCGACCGGGCTGCTGGAATAAAATTCAGCTACGTCAGCGATCGGCATCAGGGGATTAACGAACCGGGTGCGGGAATGACAATTCTCCTGCACGAGCGAACGAACGCGCTCTACCTCGCCGTCATCAACGCCGATCATCAGCGTCGCGTTACTCTCGCGCAGGAATCCGCCAGCGCTGTTGATCTGCGTGGCGCGGAACCCGTGGGTGGTCAGCGCTTCCAGCAGCGGCTCCGCATCTTTTCCTTGGACAACGGCGATCACGAGCTTCATGACATCACATCCTCGGCAGCGCGATCATACCACTCCCGGATTTGGCACAGCGAACCTGGCAAGTACGCGTCTCTGCACGTCAGTGTGCATCTTTCGGGCGACCGATGCCACATCTTCCCGGCCGTCGATGATGCTCCAGCCCTCCGGATTCGCCTTCGCGAGCTGCAGGAACGTAGCCCGTACCCGCTCATGAAACTCCCGTGACGCAAGGTCAATCCGATTAACCAGAGAGGGATCGGCGTGTCTCCGCCTGAGCCCTATATCGACCGGGACATCGAGGAGAATCCGTAAATCCGGCTCGAGACCACCCGTCGCGAATTTTTGGATTGGCAAGAGCTGCTCAAGCGGAATCCCGTGTCCACCACCCTGATAGGCCAGGGTCGAATCCACGAATCTATCGCAGACCACAGCAACCCCGGCGTCAAGGGCGGGAAGAATGCGCTCACGGACATGTTGGGCGCGGCCAGCCGCCAGCAAAAGCACTTCCGCCTCCGGGAGAATCGCTACACCATCCGTGCCTAGAAGAATCTCCCGGAGGGCATCCCCAAAGCCGGTCCCTCCCGGTTCCCGTGTGCTAAGGACATCCCAGCCCTGCTCCTCAAGGAAGGATGCGAGAAACGCTGCCTGAACAGACTTCCCCGCACCCTCCGGGCCTTCGAGTGTGATGAATGGGCCCCGCACCTACTGCATGCCCCGCCGATAGATCTCCACATGCCGGAATGGGTCACGGCCCCGGCTCCTCGACGCCAGGTTGTACCGCTCGGCCATCTCATGCTGCATCCGTCGGATCGGCGGCGCTTGCGGACGAAGCGCTGTCGCAGGCGCTCCTTGCATAACTGCAGAGATCACCTCTTCCGCCTCCGACATGGCGATGACCACATCGTTCGTCCGGCGCTCCCGTCGGCTGGGCGCGGGTTCGTCCCCGCCGTCGCCGTCATCCTCCTGCTCCTCGATCCTCGCTTGCGGGAAGATCGACATCAGGACGTTCTCCATCTGCGTGTTCGTGTTCGACCTCAGCACATACACGGGAATACCTCGTATCTCAGCATCCCGAACAGGCTGCGCCTTTTGACGATACGCATTCTTGAGCGTCAACACGATGTCTGCGTCTCGCTCGGTCCGAACGATGACAGCGGGCACCTTCAGGCGAGAGATCGACTGGTCAAGCCGATTCCGGCTCACGCCGAACGGAAAGATTCTCAGCGGCTTGTCGTCGGTCCCACGGCCCTTGGCGAACGCAGTAACAGCCGGCGCCGCTGCTCGTGGCTGGACGGTCGCTTCAGTGGTATCGATGGCTGTGAGGTGTCGATGACCCCTAGAGAGCAATTCTGTCGATCGCTCCTCGTCCCGCGGCTCCCCACTCGCGAAAATGTCAGCGAAGTTCCGCTCTCCGCGATCGTTCGTGGTGCGTGGGGCATTCCGCGAAGAGGGGTTGACGACCGATGGTCCTCGTCTTGGGGAGCTCGGATCCCGACGTACATCCTCGGAGGAACTCGTCTCGATTGTGCCATCCAGCTTTCGGTGCCGGTGCTCCGACCGAACGGGAGCACCACGCAAGAGGGCGTCGACGGTCGCTGCCACATCGAGATGCACCACGACTTCGTCCCGATCCACAAGTTCCACCATCACTCCGAATGTCGGGGGGGCCTTGCGCTCCAGGATCGATTTCTGCGTGCCGCGCCGACGGGCTTCCTCATCCGACAGTGTGACCGACTGGATGCCTCCGATGAGATCGGTGAGCGTGGGGTTGAGCATCAGGTTTTCGAGGCTGTTACCGTGCGCCGTACCAATGAGCTGGACGCCTCGTTCTGCGATCGTGCGGGCCGCCATCGCCTCCAGTTCTGTACCAATCTCGTCGATCACGACGACCTGCGGCATGTGGTTCTCGACGGCTTCGATCATCACCGCATGTTGTGCCGTGGGCGTCGGGACCTGCATGCGGCGGGCGCGACCGATCGCCGGATGCGGAATATCTCCGTCACCCGCGATCTCGTTGCTGGTGTCCACAACAATCACGCGCTTCCGTAACTCATCCGCCAGGACCCGGGCAGTCTCGCGCAGGAGCGTGGTCTTGCCGACGCCTGGCCGGCCAAGCAGCAGCACACTCTGCCCTGACTCGATGAGATCGCTGATGATCGCTATCGTGCCATAGACGGCTCGCCCGATCCGGCACGTCAGACCAACGATTTCACCTGACCGGTTCCGGATTGCCGAGATCCGGTGGAGTGTCCGCTCAATTCCAGCACGATTATCGTCGCCGAACTGTCCGATGCGCTCAGCAACGTGCCCAAGATCGGCGCGAGAGACATCCAGGTCTCCAAGATCGATCTCGTCATGCTGGAAACGGGCTTCTGGTGGTCGTCCCAAGTCCAGCACTATTTCAATGAGTTCGCCAGACTCATGGTTGTCCTGAAGCTGGATCACTCGTCGTGAAATCGCCTCCGGCAACACCTCAAGTAACTCGCGGATATCGTCCGTTACCTCGGTCTCGGCAGCCGATCTGGTGTGCTCGTCGGGCAGCGCTTGAGGAAAACTGCTCAATTCACTCTCCGTCTGGTAGATAGGTGACAGCCGCCAATGGTACGACTACCCACCCGTTTCAAAAGCGCGAGGTGCCTCATTTCGCCGGTCTTCAGGAGCCAGTACTCCTTCCTGCATGTAGTACCTGTCCGCGGTGCCCTGGAAAAACGTCGGTACGCGCTTCACTGCGGGCTCTTTTTGTGAATCGGCAACGGAATAATGTGCCGCCATCACAGAGGACCGCACCGATGCCGTCGTATAGCGGATATGAACCTCCTGCTCTATTTGGGCAACGAACCCCAGATCCTCCAGCACGACGACAATCTCCGATTGGTAGTGGCGAACCACAACGTACACCAGGCGGGAAGGGAGGGTTGCCAATTCCCGAAAAACGGAGGAAAGCAATGCCGGGAGGACATCTCGATGGTCAGGCAACACCATAAGGTCGACGATGTGGGCATCCCTTCTGGTGATCGCTCTCGCATAGGCCACCGCCAGGTGGTGATCTGCTATAAGCCAGCCCCGGCATCCATACCCCCGGCTACGCAAGACGGCGTCCACATCCCAGCTATGGCTGGTGAGCGCCTCGGCGTACTGCACATCCCGCGGCGTGGACTGCAGGTAGAGCTGGTGGATGGCCCAGACATCAGCCTGCTCCTGGATTCGGACGCCGCGAGCAGCCGGGAGAACGGGCACTGAAGGCGATGCCATCACAAGTTCCCGTCCGTAAGGCGTAAAGCCAATTTGCCGCATCGGTTGCTCGATCGGGCACTCCGCTTCGAGACGTGCATAGAGCCGCTTCACACCGCTCAACCCCGCGGCCTTGATCGCATGACGAACCAACTCGAGAACGACAGGCTCGGGATCATAGACACCGGCATTTGCGCCGATTGATTCTGCGATCCATCGCTGGTCCGGCCCAGCAACACGGAACTGCACAAACCCAAGCAGACGCCGCTCTTCCTCATTCGTCGCCACGAAGACAGGTTGGTCTTCTCGCGAGAACGGCAAGTATCCGCGCAGTGTCGCCCGGGCCGGATCGCTATCGGTGTGTGAGCTGCCTGGCTGATTCAACTGGTAGCGGGAGGAGAAGCGGGAGAGCGCAAGAAGATCTGTGAAACCAGCGCGGCGCACCTCGATCCGTACACTCGGTGTACCGTGATCGGTTGCCGGGCTCACGTCTTCTGAGGGCACCTGTCGATAGGGCGCTTGGTCGTGCATGCCAGCCTCGTGGGCGACTTCATCGCCCTGGCCGTCATGAGTTGCGGGTAACAGCAGAACGTCACGTGCGGGGTGACGACCCAAATTATCCATTGACTTGATTCTAGCGATTCTCGCTACAGGACTCAACCCCCAGAGAGCCCAATTCCCGAGCCAATCCGGGCCGGGACGATTAAAGAACGCGCCGGCCCAGCATCGCCCGACCGAGAGTCATCTCGTCCGCGTATTCAAGGTCGCCACCGACCGGCAATCCACTCGCGGGACGGGAAACATTCACACCTAGGGGCGTCAAGATCCGGTGCAGGTAGGTTGCGGTCGCATCGCCAGGTAGGTCAAGGTTGGTGAAGACCACAATCTCTTCGGGCTTCTCGTGCTCTACCCGCTCCACCAGCTCGCGAATCTTCAGCTTGTCTGGGCCAATACCATCGACAGGGGAGATCGCTCCATGGAGCACGTGATATTTGCCGCGGTACTCATTTGTGCGTTCGATTGCAACAATGTCCAGTGGTTTCTCGACCACGCAGATGACGTGCTCTCGTTTCTGGTCAGCACAAATGTCGCAAGGATCGGACTCCGTGACGTTGAAGCAATTCGAGCACAGCCGGATTCGCTCCTTGACTTCAAGGATGGCCTCAGCGAGCGCCAACGCATCGTCGCGCGATGTGCGCAATAAATGAAAGGCCAACCGAGAAGCAGTCTTTGGGCCGATTCCCGGCAACTTGGAAAGCTCTTCAATGAGTTGGGCAACGGGCGGAGCCGTCGCGGAGCCATATCGTGATGTCATTAAGTTCCTCGTTATTTATGGAACATCTGTTCTCACAGATGTCATTTGAAGTGTATCACTTTCTAGATTTTTCTGATATGCTGGCCGTGGGAATCACGTATTCGGCGATCGGTCGCTCAAACAGTTTCGTCTCACCCTCACTGGGTGTCCGTATGGATGGCGACATAGCCGTATGGCGCTGAGCGCCAGGGTCTGCATCAAAGGATCGGGCTTCAACGAAGCGCGGCCTTGAAACGATAGATTCGTTACGGGACTCGGAGGCCAGAGATGGAATTCAGTGACAAAACGTTGACCTGCCGCGAGTGCAGCAAGCCATTCGTGTGGACGGCCGGTGAGCAAGCCTTTTACAAGGATCGTCAACTCATTAACATCCCGGCGCGCTGCACCGAGTGCCGGTCGAATCGTAAGGAACGACTGGGCCTGCAACGGCAGCCGATCACCGAAGTCGTCTGCGCGGAGTGCGGGCTGACGACAACCGTTCCGTTCGTCCCCAGAAACGGCAGGCCGGTCTATTGCTCGACGTGCCTTGCGGGTGTGCGAGCACAGGAAGAATCCAGGCAACCCTCCACCGCTGCCACGTCCGTATAAGGGGCGACTTCCAGTGAAACAAACGCCCGCGACGAATTTCGTCGCGGGCGTTCCAAGTCTGGCCGAAGGGCCAGGGGCATGGTGACTATTCCTCGAAGCTGACCAGGACCGGTCGTCCCTTTGCCCCATCCGCGGGTCCGATCACCCCGTCGTCTTCCATCTGCTCGATAATCCTCGCAGCCCGGTTGTAGCCGATCCGAAGACGACGCTGCAGCATCGAGGCTGACGCCGTTCCCTGCGCCCGCACGATATCGAGCGCCTGTTGCATGTATGGCTCTTCCTCGCCATCGTCTTCGGTGTCACCGCCATAGCCGCCCTTGGACTCCTTCGAGCTCGGCAGGTCCATCCATTCCGGGGCGTATTGGGGAATGGGTGAGACAGTATGCCAATGATCAACGATGGAGTGCACGTCATCGTCGATAAACGCTCCCTGGATGCGTGTCGGCTTGGCCTCGTCTGGCGGCAGGTAAAGCATGTCGCCGCGTCCCAACAATCGCTCGGCTCCAGGCATATCCAGCACGACCCGGCTATCGATCATGGAAGAAACCGCAAACGCGATCCGGGCGGGCACATTCGCCTTGATCAAACCCGTCAGCACGTTCACCGAAGGTCGCTGCGTCGCGATGATCAGGTGAATTCCCGTCGCGCGGGCCATCTGCGTCAGCCGGGCAAGCAAGGTTTCGACCTCGTCGGGAGTTGTCATCATCAGGTCCGCGAGCTCATCGATGATCGTCACCAGATAGGGAAGCTTCTCCGCATCAGGCTCGTCCACCATCCGCATCCGGTAGCCATCGATGTTGCGCACGCCTACCTGTTTGAAGAGCTCGTAGCGTCGGTTCATCTCCCGCAGCACCATGCGCAAGGCGCTGACAACCTTGTCCATTTCCGTTACAACGGGACACTGGAGGTGCGGCACGCCATTGTACCCGGTAAGCTCGACCATTTTCGGATCGATCATCAGGAGCCGAAGCTCATCAGGCTGCTTGATACTGATAAGCGTTGAGATGATGCCGTTGATACACACACTCTTTCCGGAGCCGGTTGCACCTGCAATAAGGAGATGCGGCATCTTCGTCAGGTCGCCGACGATGTAACGCCCGTTGACGTCTCGGCCCAGCGGCAAGGGCAACTTCGCCTTGCTCTTGGTAAACGCCGGGGATTCCAGCACCTCGCGAAGACCGACCGTCGCGATCTTCTCATTTGGGATCTCAATACCCACACGCGCCATGCCGGGAATTGGCGCCTCTACCCGGACGCTATGTGCGGCGAGCGCAAGAGCCAAATCGTTCTGAAGCTCTGTGATTCGGCGCACCTTGACACCGCTGCTTGGCTCCAACGCAAACTGCGTCACCGCCGGTCCCGGGTTAATCTCGCGAACCGATGCCTCCACCTTGAAGCTCTGCAAGGTTGCCTCTATGGTCTTTGCCTTCGCCTCAAGATCGGCGGGATCCGGCACGACTGCTTCGTAGTAAGGCAGTTGGCGTAAATCCGGCAGTGGCAGAGGCTTCTCATTGGAAGCAACTTCGGCGGGCAACGGCAGAGGTTGCGCAAGAGCCGCTTCAGTCACCGGCCCTTTCTCCGGTTTAGCGGGGAGATTGATGACCGGCGGTACATATTCCGGGCGTGCGGACTCAAGCTTTGGGGCGGCCCTCCGGACAACCGGCTTGACCTCCTTCCCTGCCTGACCAGCCTTCTTCGCAGTGTCGGGCGACTCATTCGTTTTCGACGGGCGTGGCTTTCGCTCCGGCAGCAAGCGTCGAACATCCCGGTCAAGCGTCTGAAGATCGGTATCAGCAAGGAGGAAGACGGAGACAACGCCAGCGGCAAAAAACACCAGGCCCGATGCCACCGCACCAAGCGCTCCACGTGCGATATCGCCAGCGACATCCCCAACGTTGCCCCCGTAGTTCTCGCCGCCGAACGACATCAATCCCGTGACAGCTAACAGGAAAAGCATCCCGCCGACATAGTGGCGGAACAGGAGGATCGGCCCGGAACTCTGTGCGTAAGCGCGCACGGCCGTTAGCGCAGCGAAGACAGGAACAATGAACGCCGCATTGCCAAGCGTTACTCGGAGGACCTTCCCCCACCAGGCAATAAGGGCTCCGTCTTCCTGACCTCTCCCGAGTGCCCACGAGCTGATTAGGGCAAGGACCACAAGGACAACACCTAGCATTTCTCGCTGAAGGCGTTCTGAAACTGCAACCTTGGGGATCAGACCGCTCAGGAACTCACGTCCACGCAGGGCCCACAACGAAAGTCCGGTTGCCTGCGACTTTCTCGAGGACCGGCTCCTGGAATTCTTTTTGGTGGATCCCTGTGCCCGGGTGTGGGTCGCCATCGGCCCGCTACTCCAAAACGAACGTATTTTCCTTCACCGCATCAGCACGGCTCTCAGGAACCGTGAGTTGCGTCCAGCGTCTGCATGACTGTACGTACATTATATGCCACGGAGTCAAAATGGTCGAGGGATGGCGCAAAGGGTGATAGGAACGGTTGCGGCTTGGGATTCCTGGTGGGCAGGACACGCTCACTCGCCAGATGGCTTCTGCGGACTAATTTGTTCGGCGGTCTCACATCACCTAGATCGGTTTGCAGGAAGGATGGGGCTTCCCCATCCCGTAGGGGAGGACTCCATGTCCTCCCGCCCCCTGACAAGGGAGGACAGCAATGGGCCGCATTCGCAAACAGGAAGTCCACAGGTATTGAGCGACAGCGGCCCATCGAATCCTTTGGATTCGCCTATGTGGTGCTCCCCGACGCAGGCATCCGGTCAATGGTCACGCACACCGCTTCAATCTGATCCGGGCGAGATAACGGCGCAGATCCTCTTCCTGGACGCGTATCACCGGGAGAGCGTCTGTACCATCTCGCTGGTGACACCTGCCCGACCTCGTCAAGGCTGCCAACGAGTATCGAGCGATATGGCAGACCTGAACACCCCATGGATTGGGGAGAATGACCCTCACACGGGCCAAGGCCGCCACACTGCCACATGAAATACGTGGCAGCCTTCGTCCTCCCACCGCGTCTGACCTGGCCAGGTGCTCGCCCGCCCTGCACACACCGTGGCCATCTAAAGAAACCCCTGTCACGTCAAGGACATCGGGTTGCAGGAACCTTTAGGCTGCCACCGGCCAGGTTATGTACTTGGCCATCTAAAGCATTTGCAGGAAGGTTACACGTCCGTCGCGGCGGACTTGCGGTGCATGCGGCCCCTTCGCGACCACGACGCAGCACTGTCCTCCTGACAGGTTGCACATGACCCATTCGACAGGCTCAGGGCAGGCTATTGCTGCGACAGTGAGCCCCTGGCTACCACCTTCACCCGCCCCGGCCTATCAATCTCGTGGCAAACTGCTGTAAGCCGTAATGTAGGCTGCGGGCCTCTCTCAACTGTCCAGGTCGGTGGAATGTGTTGCTAACGCCTCCACTGGAGCCAAGTGGCGTCGCCTCCAGGGGATGAGCACATCCTCTACGATGCCCTGAAGCACTGCGGCGGTGGG
>DASYWM010000312.1:0-1678 GCA_035936075.1 Thermomicrobiales bacterium | reverse complement strand
AGATCTGGCTCTTTTCGCAGCCATGATGCCGGTCAATGTGCCGCGAAAGCAGCTCGTGGGTGCTTTCGCTCAATGCGGCGAGCGATGGTCGCTTCCGGAATTATGCCAGTTTGCACAATGCCGGCCACACAGGATTCCCAGGACCGACAGATCGCGAAACAGGACTGTCCGCCACCTATATTCGCGAGTGTGCCGCGTAGAATGTACCTGCATAACGGCTGAACCTTGAGACCGCAGTCGCTAATGGGAGGACCATGGACATCCCGTACCGCATCATTGCCAGCGACGGGCACCACGAGATCGAAATTAGGAAGTCCCGGTTTATTTGCTCGGTGTTCCGGGCCTCCACGGAGGAAGAAGCCCGCTCGCATATCGATTCCATCCGCAAGCAATATTGGGACGCCAGCCATAATTGCACGGCCTGGGCACTTGGCCCTGACCTCAAGCTCCAGCGTTCCAGCGATGATGGCGAGCCATCAGGTACAGCGGGCATCCCGATGCTTGAGGTCCTTAGGCGCAGGCAGATTACGGATACGGTCGCGGTCGTCACTCGCTATTTCGGGGGCACCATGCTGGGTGCTGGCGGGTTGATCCGGGCCTACGGTGGGGCAGTTACAGGTGCGATCGACGCTATCGGGGTGGTGGAGAGGAAGCGGCTTTCGGTTCAGACGCTCGTCGCTCCCTACGATGACGCGGGCCGGATCGAGAATGCAATCCGGTCGAGCGAGTATCCGCTGGGGGATGTCTCGTACGGCGAGAAAGTCACCTTCGAGCTGGTCATGGAACCGGAGCTGGTCCAGCCCTTCCGCCACTGGCTGGCCGAAATGACGAATGGAACCATTGTTCCGTTGGATTCCGGCGAACGATTTGTGGACGTGCGTGCACCAACTGAAGCCCAACATCAGCCAAAATAGCGGTAAAGTTGATGATAACCAGTCGCGTCGAGAGGACGCAGAGGAGAATAACGATGTCAAACAAGCCCGGACTGAAGGTGATCATAGACCCACATCGCTGCATCGCGAATGCGAAATGCACGACTGCCGCTCCTGGCATCTTCGTGCTGGATGAGGAGACAGGCGTCGCGGTTCTCGAGGATTTCGAGGGGGCGACTGTTGAGCAAATCTTTGCTGGCGCACGGGCATGCCCGACTCAGGCAATCCAGATAGAGCAATATGGACATCGGGTCTTCCCGCAGATCCTCACTCCGATGTGGGGCGACTCGCGGCCGTCTGACGGTCACGACGACAACGACGGGCCCTCGTCGAAGATGTGATCGACGCTCGCGCCCCATCGACATCCCTTGGATCGTCAGGGGTTGCAGGGCAGCAGGTCCCGACGTTGACACAAAAGGAGGGGGAAGGCTAGATGCCTTCCCCCTCCTTTTGTGTCAACCTTTGAGATCACCGGAACGGGAACGGATCCTGCTCCGGTGATGTTTCTCCTAGTAGTCCATTCCGCCCATGCCACCTGGCGGCATGCCGGCCATTTCCTTCTCCGGCTTGTCGGAGATGAGGGCCTCGGTCGTCAGGATCATACCGGCGATCGACGTGGCATTCGCCACCGCGGAGCGGGTGACCTTCACCGGATCAGTGATGCCGGCATCGATCATGTTCACGTACTCGTCGGTGAGCACGTTGTAACCGATCTTCTGGTCGTTCTTCTCGGTCTGCATCGAGCG
>DASYWM010000311.1:0-2900 GCA_035936075.1 Thermomicrobiales bacterium | reverse complement strand
GCAGGCGGTACGGATGCTCTCGGCCAACCCCGCGCAGATCGCCGGGCTGCATCCACGCAAGGGGGCGTTACGGGTGGGCAATGAGGCCGATCTCGTGCTCCTCGACCCTCACGGAACGTGGGTGGTGCACAACCGCGACATCCTCAACGAGGGTCAGTGGTCCGCTCTCAATGATCGGGAGATCACGGGCTTCGTCGTCCGCACCATGCGTCGCGGCATTACCATCTACGATGCCGATCGTCACGACGAAGAGCTACTCCCCGAGGGAAGCGGTGCCCTGCTCTCGCGGGCATGAGGCTTGAGCAGTACCAGCGGTCTTCATGAGGTTTGTTCGGCGACCCGGCCAGGGCCGCGTGATGGACGGCGTGTCAATCCTCTGCAGCAGTGGCAGGGGATTGGCACGCCGTCCATGGCGGGAAGCAAGGGTTTGTGCAGGATGACCCGGTCGTTTCCAGGAAGCCTCATGCCGGCTCGCCTACACCGCTTCGCGCAGGATTCTCATGGCCGAGCCTTCAGGGCCCAAAAGGCTCGCTCCGCTTCTCCCCTTGCGGGCTTGGCCGGGCCGCAGCGAGCCTTTGCTGCGCTCTGAATGACGGAGGGGTCCAGCGTCAGGCAGCTTCCATCCTTTGCTTGCAAGGAAAGCTCATCGTTGCTGGAGTGGCGTCCCTTCTGGAGACTGGAGCGCTGATTCGCATGGCGATCGTGAGACCGATAAGGGCGACCAGGGAGCCAATGACGCCGTCCAGAACAAAGTGATTGGCGGTCAGGATCGTCGCCAGATACATGGCCAGCGGCATGACGACCGCAAGCACTTGCCAGAAACGGTGGTGGATTGTCCGGAAGAGCGCGATTCCCATCAACAGGTTCCAGCCGACATGGAGGCTTGGCATCGCGGCGTACTGGTTCGTAAAGGCCGGTGGTTGCAGGACCCGATAGGCGTCGGAATGTACCGTGACCGTATCAACGAATCCCAGCTCCGGCAGGAATCGGGGCGGCGCCATGGGGAAGGTCACGAAGGCAACCAACCCGATCGCGCCCGAGATCAGCAGGGCGGAGCGATAGACCGGGAATTGGTCCCGCCGCTTCCAGATCAACCACACCATGGTCGCGATGAGCACCGGCCAGTGACCATACATATAAATGGCATTGACCAGCCACACCAGCCAGCCGTGTTCCAGGACCCATAGCTGTACTTCCGGCTCGTGGAAGATACCGAGCCGCTGTTCGAGGTCCACCAGCCAGTGGGCGTGCTCCGCGGCGAGCGAGAACTTGCTATCCATCAGCCCGCGCACGAAAAAGTAGAGAAAGATCGCAAGCGAGACGATCCCGACTTCCCGGAGAATGCCCGGATACGTGGTGGACATCCGCCGGGGTCGGGAACGCGACGCCTGATAGCGGTGAGCCGCGCGAGATGAGGGAATATGCGGGAGCACGGTGCTCATGGCAAGGTCCTTGGATAGAGGTATGAATTATCCTGGTTTGGGTCCCATCAACCTTAATGACCTTAACGAAAACGTTCGGTCTTTAGTTCCCGACCCAGCAAGTGGGCCTTTCCCGAACTAATCGCCGGGGGTAAGGCGCCGATAACTCTTTTATAGCGACTCATCATCCTCAAGACACCGACCAAATGGTGGGAACATAGCTCCACCTTTCGGCGGAGCCGTGTCGTGCCAGAGTGCGGTTGTGATCCCGATCCCAGTTTCGTCTCCTGCCCCGGCACTGGAAGCCTGTATCCGGGGCTTTGCGCGGGATTTTCGAGTGTCACCAATTCCACCGTCTTGCGACACGGATTGACTACATACAGCCACCATCGGCATGCTTGTTCCCAAGGGATCGACTCGCACGTTCGGGTGAGCAGCTATCTCCATCGCCTGGTGCGGCTCGGGATGCTCTATCGGGTGCGCCTCCGTCCGACGGGTGGGATTGGTTGCCCCTCGTGATCCTGTTCCCCGATGATCCTCACTGCCCGGCACAGCGCCCCGCATGTGACTGGAAAGCGTCGCAGGTGATGAGGTGTTTCGAGCGTGGCCACGGGGCGTGATGCCGCCGCTCCTGATTCGGCGCACGCCACTGTCGGGAACGCGATCGGAGACCCATTGGCTCATCAGATCAAGCTTCAGTGTGCTTGACGCCTCAGCGTGACGATGTAGCATGGGGTCCCGGCAGGCCAATATCATTCTCCTCCCCACCAGGGAGCAAGGAGCGCTGATGATGTCCGTCGCGTTGAACAAGAATCTGGTGCGCCGTTGGATCGAGCTGTGGAACACGGGTGATATTGACGCGATCGGTGGCTTCGTGACTGACGAATATGTCCGGCATGATTCCAATGGCCCGGAGGTCCGTGGTCCCGAGGCCGAACAGCAGCGTGTTGCGATGTACCTGGCAGCCTTTCCCGACCTGCGCTTTACCATCGAGCATCTGATTGCCGAGGACAATTTGGTGCTGGCACGCCTGACGGTTCACGGCACGCATCAGGGTGAGCTGATGGGTATTCCCCGGACCGGCAATGAAATCACGCTGACCGCGATGGAGCTCTATCGACTGGTCAACGGCAAGATTGCCGAACAGTGGGTGACGATAGACGCGCTTGGGCTCCTGCAGAAGCTTGGGGTGATTCCGGTTTCCGGATAGGTGGCAGCACACCTGCCTCTTGCTCGCCTGTCGGGGCACCTGTGTTTATCCCCATGATCTGGCCGCTTGTTGTCGAGTCAGGAGGTTCGGTAATGGATAACGCAACAACGGTTTCGTGCGAAGTCTGTGGCCACGAAGTGGCTGTCTCACACCATGCGATGCGATCACCCGAACGGCTCGAGCAAGAGCTGCCTGCGGGATGGGATATAGAATGGCAGTACGACGAGGACGCTGAAGACTACGTGAGGGTCGTGCGCTGCCCAAGCCAC
>DASYWM010000310.1:0-2184 GCA_035936075.1 Thermomicrobiales bacterium | reverse complement strand
CCTGGGAAATGCTTTCGTGATGCTCGGCCTCGTGCGATGTCGGAAATCCCAGTTCGCGGAGGAAAGCAAGAGCATCCCAGTGCGTTTTCGGCATCGTTCCGTCGAGGATGTATCCGATCTGGTAGGCGAACATACGGAGCGGCCGCTGGGCGGTGATCCCAGGATCCTTTTGCCGGATCGAGCCTGCTGCGCCGTTTCGCGGATTCATGAAGGTCTTGCCGCCCTGCTCTTCCATCCGTCGATTGAACGCCTCGAAGTCGGAGCGACGCATATAGATCTCGCCACGAACCTCGATTGTGCCGGGCATCGGAAGACTTTCCGGCTGATGGAGCCGGGTTGGGATGGTCCGGAGAGCCTGGATATTGGGAGTGATGTTGTCACCGACCACGCCGTTCCCGCGGGTGGCTGCGTGATCCAGTCGTCCGTTGACGTACGTGAGCGCAACGGCAAGTCCATCGACCTTGGGCTCGGTCACCAAATGGAAGTCCGAAGTGCCGGCGAAGCGCTCTACGCGTGTTGCCCAGGCGGTCAGCTCCTCCTCGTTGTAGACATTGCTGAGGGAAAGCATCGGCCGGGGATGCCTGATCTCACCGAAGGTCGATGGAGCGTAGCCACCAACCTGCTGTGTGGGTGAATCGGGAGTCACCAGTTCCGGGTGCGCCGCCTCGACAGCGCGGAGCTCGTTGAAGAGCGCATCGTACTCGGCGTCCGTGACCGTAGGGGCGTCAAGTACATGGTACTCGTATGCATATCGATCGAGCCGCTTCCGAAGCTCATCGACGTGTCGCTGCTGATCCGTATCCGCCATTCAGGCCGCTCTCCTGTGAATTCGGGCTTGACCGGTGTACGTTCATCCACCGGTCTGGTAATGTAGCACAAAGGTTCGAATGTCCCGGGCTGGCACATATGTGGCGGAATGGTGCCCGGGTACACGCTGGTGCGACGTAATCATGCCCGAAGAAATCTCCCAAAGCGAAGAACGGTACGGCGCGCTGTGTGAGCGGGCCCTGGAATTCGTCCGCTCCAGAGGTGGGGTGGTGCATGAGGACATGCTGATCACGCATGTCTTCGGGAACACCGGCACACCGGCGCTGTGGCGGCCACTCCTGCGAAACTTGCTTTCATCGGAAGAGCGACTGGTTTTTCATGCGAATGGAGAATGGGGGATTCCCTCGATCGGTCCTGCGAACGCGACGGGCGCTCCACTGCTGGACGAGTTTGTTGCACTTGACGTGGAGACAACGGGGCTTAAACCCAGCCGCCAACGGATCATCGAGATTGCGGCTATCCGATACCGTGGTGGTCAGATCGAGCGATCCTTCGAGGCCCTCCTCAACCCCGGGCGGGCAATTCCTGAGTTCATTAGTAAGCTGACCACGATCACCAACGAGCATGTGCGCGAGGCACCAGCGTTCGATGATGTCGCCGCCGAGGTGGTGGAGTTCATTGGGGACTCCCTGATCGTGGGCCATAATGTCGGGTTCGATATCGGGTTCATGAATGCCGAACTTGGCCGTGCCGGCATGCCGCCGTTGATCAATGACCGCCTCGATACGATGGGCCTCGCAGTGCGCCTTCTTCGATCACTGAGAAAGCCGAGTCTGGATCGTGTGGCCAGCGCAGTCGGTCTATCGCCCCGGAAGATACACCGGGCGGGTGGTGACGCACGGCTGACTGCAGAGGTGGCCTTGCGATTAGTCGCTGAAGGAGCACGACAGGGGGTCACCAGCCTCGACCGGTTGAAAGCGTCTGCAACCGTCGTCGCGCCGCGTCCCCGCGACGATGTGGGGCGTGCCCGGTCGATCCTGGATCGAAGCATGGCGCACGCAATGCCGAAGAAGCCGGGTGTCTACCTGATGAAGGATGCACGAGGCGAGATCATCTATGTCGGGAAGGCAAAGAATCTCCGCGACCGCGTCTCGTCCTATTATTCACAACCGATCGGTTACACACGAAAGATGGACGGGCTGATTGAGGCGGTGACGCAGATCGATCATGAGGTGGTTGGGAGCGAACTCGAAGCCCTCCTGCTGGAATCGCAACTGATCCGGCGGCTCCAGCCACGTTACAACACGGCCCTCAAGCGCTCGGAGCATTACCCCTATATCAAGGTGGACACAACGAATCCCTGGCCGCGGGTGCAGGTCGCGCGGCAGTGGAAAAACGATGGCGCCCGGTATTTTG
>DASYWM010000309.1:0-8050 GCA_035936075.1 Thermomicrobiales bacterium | reverse complement strand
CTCCAACCCGGCATTGGCCAGGCCGGTGAGGACCAGGAAGCTGATGATAATGATCGTGATCGCTACACCCTTGCGGTTCGTGAAGGACGAGATAGCGAGGCCAAGCGCGCTGAGGACCAGCGCGATCATGACACCGACGAAAACGACCCGACCGAGATCACCAATGTTGTCCCGCATGGCTTGACCAATGCCTTCGGCGGTCAGCTGTCGTCCCAGCCATAGCAGGACCGACGGAATCACGGTCATCGTCATGGTGAGCAAGGACATCGCGATGACCTTGGCAACCACGTAGTCCACACGGTCGATCGCGCGCGAAAAATAGAGTGGAAGCGTGCGTTCGTGCCGATCGACACAGATCATCTCCGGTGCGGCGGTGCCAACGAAGATACCCACGATAAAGAAGATGCCCGAGACATAGCCGGAATAGGACGCGAACTCGAGATCGGGCGCGATCGCCGTCAAGCCAATCATGACGATCAATGGGATCGTGACGGCAATGTAGAGGAGAAATGGAAGGACCTTGGCCGTCCAGCTCTTGCGAATGCCCATCGCCCGTTTCATCGAGTAGCCGATGAGCGAGGTGATTGCTCCGCTCCGGCCACGCCGTGGGCCATCGTAGTGCTTGTATCCGCGATCGAAGATCTCACCGTATCGCTGCGGTGCCTCCGGTGTCGTGGGTACAGGATTAGTCGACACGGTTCACCTCCCGGGCGGCCCCGACATTACCGAGATAGATGTCCTCAAGCGATCGTGCCTGGGAACGCATGCCACGGATCACTGAATGCTGGGCAACGGCAATATCACGAACGAGGTCATACACCCGCTCGTCCTCGACCTTAATCAGCAGCTGGTCATAGGAGCTAGTTTCAGATTCGAATCGCCTGGCCTGGACGCCTTGCGCCGCCAGGGCTTCGGCGAACTGATCGGCACCGCTTTCGAGCTGCAGCGCGACTTCACCGGTCAGGGCGTTGACATCCCCGAGGGGCTGAGAAGTGATCAGCCGCCCGCCATCCAGAATGACGACGTAGTCGCAGACACGCTCGATATCCTCAAGGATATGTGAGGAGAAGACCACCGAAATCCCCATCGTCTTGTGGATCCGCTCGACCAGCTCAAGCATCTCGTCCCGCCCCTTCGGATCCATGCCCGCCGTCGGCTCGTCCAAAAAAACGAGCTTTGGGTCGTGCACGATGGCCTGTGCGAGCTTTGCCCGCTGCCGCATGCCGGTCGAGAATCCCTTGATCAGGCGATAGCGCTCTTCGCCGAGGCCGACCTGATAGAGCACGTCCGCGGCGCGCTGCCGGGCCTGACGCGGTGGCAGGCCGCTCATCTCCGCCATGTGTCCGACGAAGTCGGCTGCCGTCGTGGACATCGGCAGGGCATCTGCCTCGGGCATATAGCCGACGTGCTCGCGCACCTTGATGCCCTCAGTCCGGGTGTCGTATCCAACGACACGAGCGCTGCCTTCCGAAGGCTGGATGATTCCGAGCAGGCTGCGGATCAGCGTCGATTTCCCGGCGCCGTTCGCGCCAAGCAGCCCGACTGACGCCCGCGGGATGGACAGGTCGATACTGTCGAGCGCCAGGAATTTGCCATAGCGCTTGGAAAAGCCCCGAGTCTCGATGATGGCATCCGAATTCGGCTCCGGAGCCACTGATGTGGTGGAAGATGACATGAACGAGACGGCCTCTCTCACAGGCGGACAACTCCGCGGCCAGTATTGACCGAGGATTCTTGATTACGGTAGACCGGTAAGGCCCGAGGGTCCCTGCTGTCGCAGTATATCAGTGCCATGGCACCGCAGGTGTCAACAAGCCGCATCGTACGTCTAACGGTGCAGAGGGGAAATAGGTTTCGGACCTCGTGAGGCATCGACCGTCGTAGATACTGAATGGAACCGGAACCAGTCTGGCATCCCGCATCGTTATGGAGGAAAGTCCTGCACCTCGGGCCCAGTCCTTCATCGGGTATTCACTCCCGATGACGCGCTTTTCACCGCTATACTTGTGAACACCGGACGTCATCAAGGAACTCCGTCTTCCCTCTATGTACGCTCAACCCCCAAGGGTGAATGTCGATGTCAGCACGGGAAGCTCGTGAACACGGGCATCATCATTGGGTGAGTATCACCGCCGTGCTGGGTGGGCTGCTCTGGATTTTCTATGGTGTGTTTGAGATGCTCCAACCCTGGGGTGAGGACACAGAGTATCGGGATGACCTGAACTACGAGGTCATCACGGACACTTACCTATATCTCCTCTATAGTGTGCCTGGCAGCCTGGCCCTGATACTGACAGCCGTAAGCCTGGTCGGGATATGCAGGCTCCTCTCCCGGACAAGCGAAACTGTGGCTCGAATATCGCTCGTGCTCGGATACATTTCTGTGGTGCTTGGCGGCATCAGCCTGGCGGGCGTGATTGCCGGATTCGACCCGGTGTTTACTGGTCCAAGGATCTTCGGGACACTGGCTCTAGGGGCTGCCACCCTGCTGGCGGGAATGAGGGCACGTGATAACTTCTCACTGCCGATCCGGAGAGAAGCACTCGTTGGACTTGGCCTGCTCGGTCTCTTCCTGCTGCCGTTGTGGCCATTGGTGTACGCCGTTAGTGTCATCCCGGAGTGGCTTGGCGCGATGATCATCGCCCTGTTTGGCCTCGGATGGATAGCAATCGGCTATCGACTTTGGCCCCAGCACCCTGGTGTGCCTTCACCATCGTGATTGGCGCAGCTCAAATATCGCTGCCTGCGGCCCTGGGCTGACGTAACGATGGGAACCGCCGGGTAATTGCTGCGATGCTTGCGAGCGCCATGAGGCAGGAGACGACCATCGCCAGTGGTGTCCCGAGTTGGCTCGCCAGGGCGCCGACAAGCAGTTGCCCGAATGGCAGCATCCCCCACGTCAACAGGTAGATAGAGAGCACCCGACCGCGAATCTCATCCTCGACGCTGAGTTGCAGTGCAGTCTGGTTCAGCGCCAGGAACGAGGCGCTCATCCAACCGGCGACAAAGAGCAACACCACCGCTGCCACCGCAATTGGCGTGAGCGAAAACGCCAGGATGGTGGCGGCAAACGCAGCGGCGGTGATGATCTGCGCCGAAGAACTCCCTCTACCACCCGACGAACGCGCGACCGACAACGACCCGGCCACCGTGCCGAGACCAGTACTGGCGAGCAGTACACCCAGTCCTGAAGAGCCGAGCCCGAGTACATCACGCGCAAAGACGGGCATAAGGTTGATATAGGGCATCACGAGGACTGTCGGGGCCAGTGCCAGCACGATCAGGCCAAGCAGATAGGGCCTCTGTGCAACGACTCGTGCACCGACGGTGAGACTGGACAGCCCTCGCTCGGCACCGGGTGTCGATTCCGAGGCCAGTGAGGGGAGCCGTGTGGTCATCGCAAGCGCCAGCGTCTGCATCACCGCGGCGACTGCGAACGTCTCCGCGACCCCCAGGACCCCAATGAGAACGCCGGCAAGCGATGGCCCAACGACCCTGGTCGCGTTCTGGCTGGCTGAGTTAAGCGCCACGGCATTCGCCATATCGCGACGCTCGACGAGCGAAGGAACGATTGCCGTGCGTGTCGGGAAGATGAAGGACATGATCGCGCCGTAGGCAGCCACCAGCACCAGCAGGGACCACCGTTCAATAAGGCCGGTGCTGACCAGGAGCGCGAAGATCGCCGACACCACCATGACGCCGACCTGGGCCGCGAGGAGGACATTGCGCCGGTCAAAGCGATCGATGATTACACCCGCTGGCAGGGAGATCAGAAGAAGGGGGATTCCGCCAACGAATCCGGCCATCGCCACGAAGAACGGCGAGTCGGTCATCTGCAGCGCCAGCCAGCCCACCGCGACCTGATACATCCAGAAGGCAGTGTTGGTTGCCAGCGTGGCAAGCATGAGCTGCCGGAACGCAGGATAGACGCGTACCGAATGCATGATGCCGCCCGGCGGCCCATCACGCTCCGGTCCCGTTTGGGAAGGCCGGCGAGTTTCGCTTGAAGTCGATGACACGTTCGTGGTCTCGATCCCGTTCCTTACTGCCGCCCCGACCTGCCAGCAATCGCAGCTTTCGGGAGGGCCGCGATCCTATCCTGCTGCCAGGCTCACCCCGCAGTTCGGGCAGATGAGGTCATCCTGGCCGATCGGGTGCCCACATACCGCGCATACCAGGTCTTCCTGCGGAGCTGGCTCATGCCCAGTCGATGCCTGATCTGCTGCATCCCCCGGGCGCCTTCCTTCCTGAGTGTTGCTGCCGCTGTCATTATCGCGTGTCGATTGCTCGTCCACGGGAGCCTCCTTCATCCTGAATACCATTCATCAATGTGTCCCCAGTGAGGACAACACGCGCTTAGGGACTTTGCAGACCATGGTATACGCGGGGTCGTAGACATTCCCGACCTCGTACTGCACGCACTGCCCCAGGAGTGCACTTGCGGCTCGAACACTGAGCCCAAAGTCACTCTGCAGCCAGCGAACCATCTCGGTTGTTGCATGCTGGAGTGCCTGGTCGAGCGGACGGGCGTTGCCAACGGTGAAGATTTCGTGGTCGTTTTCGCCTCGCGGCCACTCGATGGATTCGCCTTTACGCAGATCGACCGAGAACTGGACATCCATCGAGATCTCGATCCCGGTACCAACGATCTCGCCATCCCCTTGCACCGCGTGACCATCGCCCAGGGAAAAGAGCGCGCCAGACTCGAAGATGGGCAGGTAGACCGTCACACCTTCCCGGAACCCCCGATAGTCCATGTTGCCACCATGCTGCGCAGACGTCATCGTCGAGATTGCCTGACCACCACGCGCGGCAACACCAAAGCAACCCACCATCGGGTCGAGCGGAATCTGCAGACGTTCCAGCCCGGGGATCGGCTCCAGGGGCGCTGCCGTCCACGCGTCATGGTCGATCTTCCAGTCAAAGCGCGGCAAGTCCTGCAACTCGTGGACGAACTCCGGCTCGACGACATTGGGCGCGAGCAGCGCATTGGTAAACCCGGTGTCACGGTTTGGCCTGATGCGTTCCAGCCGCACGATGAGGGTGTCACCCTTCTCCGCACCATCGATAAAGAACGGCCCTGTCTGCGCGTTGGGCGTTTTGGCTACTTTCTGCTTTGAGGCATCCTGCCCAGTCGCATCCACGGTGGTTGTGATCACCGTGTCGCCCGGTGCGATGTGCAGCACGGGCACGTGAGCGCCCATCGTCGTGAAGTAGTGATCTGGCTCGAAACGATGGGTGGCCATGGAGTGAACTCCCTCGTATGCGTCCGTTACCCCGAGCGGCGGGTGATGTCAAATCAATATGATGGAGCATATCAGCCGGGGAAATGCTGCCAACCCCTCCAGAGTTTCCGGGCGCGGGATCGTCAGCCGCGAGAATCAGCAGCTAAGCAATAGAGCGAACCCGAGTCTGGCCTATTCCTCCGAAATGACCAGCGGCAGGAGATCGAGCCGGACCGAGGAGGGACGCCCGTCGGAGCCGGTGTCGTGTGTGGAAGGAACGGCAGCCTGGATCCACACTGGATTGGCCTGATCCGGGACTGCGATCTGGTACCAGAGCTGGTAACCCTCTGCGCTCGTCTCCGTGGAGTCCATCGGTCCGGCCATGATGTCCCGGAGCTTGTACCGGGTACCAGGAAGTAGCGGCATCTCGCCGACCGGCTCCCCTTCTGGTGTAGATCTCAGCTCCGTTCGCTCCCCAGCCCCCTGCGCGACGACCACCTCAACGCCCTCAGGCACTCCGTTCGTAAATGCCCGGGTTGCCATCACATGGGTCGGGTTCAACCAACCCATTGCTGCAGGGTGCTCCGGTGCATCGATTGGCCAGTAGCCCGGTCCCGGTGCACAGTCCGGCCCACAGGCAAATCCATATCTGGGTGCCGGACCGTTGACTTCAGAGGTGATAAGAAAACGTCGAATCTCGAAATGGAGGTGGCTCGGGGCGCGACCGTCGTCACGTCCCAGAACGGTGCCAAGCAACTGGCCCCGGGCAACGGGACCGCTTTCAACGGCAAGGTCATAATCGAGGTGCCCGTACATCGAGTAGAGGTCTTCAGCATGGCGAACGATGATGACCGGCCCCGGGTAGTCGAAGCCGGCAAAGACCGCCTCACCATCCGCAACCGCATAGACACCGGCGCCACCGGCATCCCCATCGAGCACGTAGTAATCCTCAGCGGTATGCCACGCACCCGGGTTGAACCAGGTGTTCTCCGTTGCGAAACCGTGTCGCATGAAGAACCCGTCGCCAAGCACCTCACCGGGATACCCGATGGGCATCGTCCAGTTCCAGGAGGCTGGCTGGGCAAGAGTCGAGGAGACAATGGTGCCCAAAGCCGTCGCCGCTGTGCCGGCGAGAAGCGTGCGCCGGGAGATGCGATGTGTCATGGGGCGATGCCCTCCGCGTACGTGCGTTCTTACTGCGCTCCCGCAACCACCATGCCCAAAGTATTTTCCACCTGACTTGCCTTCGGCGCGCCGTAACCCTGAGCCAAAGGCAGAACAGGACGCCCATGCCAGATGACTCCAGCATGGGCGTTGTCATCTGTAACGAGGTGGAATGCGGCGATCAGGTCGTCTTGCGCGGATCGAGCGCGTCCCGCAGGCCGTCGCCCATGTAGTTGATCGCAAGTACCGTCAGGAAGATCATGGTGCCGGGAATGATTGCCTCGTGCGGGCTGAACTGCAGGAGATCCTTCGCGTTGAAGAGCATCGCGCCCCAAGTCGGCACATCGTAGGGGAAGCCGAGGCCGAGGAAGGAGAGTGACGACTCGGTGATGATGGCGGAGCCGACCTCGAGCGTCGCCGCAACGATGATCGGGCTCATCACGTTCGGCAGGATATGCCTGAAGATAAGCGAGTTCTGCTCGGCACCAATCGATCGTGCAGCCTCGACGAACTCCTTCTCCTTCATCGAGAGGAAACTCGCCCGGACGAGACGCGCCGTCGGCATCCATGCGAGCAGACCAATGACACCCACAATGAGGATGAAGGTACCAACCTGGGCCGCACCGAAAACGGTCGCTGCCCAATCCTGCATCGATTGCTTGAAGAGGAACGTAATGAGCAGCAGCAGCGGCAATTGAGGCAGGCTGATGAAAAGGTCGGTGATACGCATGAGGATGCTGTCGGTCAACCCGCCGAAGAAGCCGGCAGCTGCCCCGACGAGTGTGCCTACGATCACCGCAATCAGTGCCGCGACGATACCAACCGAGAGCGACACGCGCCCACCGAAGAGGATACGCGCCAGTAGGTCCTGGCCCATGGAGTCCGTGCCGAGCACCCGGCCCTCACTCCCGGGCGTCAGGCTCGTCGTGTATTTGAACGGAGAGAAATAGAGCTCACTGTAGACGAGCGGCCCAACGAAGCAGAGCAGGATGAAAAAGATGAAGATGAACAGGCCCGCCATGGCAAGGCGGTGATGACGAAACTGTCGCCAGGCATTTCCCCAGAGCGTGCGTTGGGGGCGAACCCGCAGCGCTTCTGCACTTGCCAGGGTCTTCCGGTCCTCTCGCTGCTCTGTAGCAAGCAGCGTTGGCGATGAGTTCTCTGCCATGAATCATTATCTCCCCGGTCGATAACACACCGCATCTGGAATTCTGCCGGTGACCTGTGACGACTATTGGTACTTGATGCGCGGATCCATGATCGCGTAGAGGACATCCGCAACGATATTGAAGAGCACGACCGCCACCGCAATGCCGAAGGTGATCGCCATCACGACAGGAATATCCTTGGAGGACAGGGCCTTGATGAGCGCGCTGCCGATTCCCGGGATCAGGAAGATCTGCTCGGTGATGACCGCTCCGCCGATGACGCCGGGCAGCTGCAAGGCGATGATCGTAATCACTGGAATCAACGCATTTCGCATCGCGTGGAGGACGATCACGGCCTGCTCCCGCAAACCCTTGGCGCGGGCTGTACGGATGTAGTCCTGGTTGATTGTCTCCAGCATCGAGGCCCGAACGAAGCGCGTGAGCTGTGCCGAGCTAAAGAGTGCCAGCACCGTGATGGGCATGATCGACTGTTTCAGGAGCGGCCAGACTCCC
>DASYWM010000308.1:0-3035 GCA_035936075.1 Thermomicrobiales bacterium | reverse complement strand
GGGCCCGGTAGTACTCCTCAAGGGAGGTGTCCGGCTCGGTCTGCAGCTGCACGAGCCAGTCGCCGAGGCCGAGCTGGGTGAGGAATTCGGATTGGGTCGTCAGGCCGATCTCGGTCATGCCGGACTCCGTCGCGGCCCGGGTGAGCCAAGTGAAGTCGACGTGGGCGGTAAGGTCCTGCTCGCCAACGCGGATGTACGGGTTGTCCGTCACGGTATGTTCGAAGTAGCCACGGACGGTCCCCACCAGCCGGTGATCCCGGTAGAGGGTCGGAGCGTCGTACCCATAGTCGATCACGATCGCGTAACCCCGGATGAGGTTGGCGGCGATGGAGCAAGCCCATTCGGCAATAGCGGGGGAGATATCCAGCCGCGCACGCTCTGGCATGGCGGCCAGATCCACGCCGACCTCATTAAGGTAGGAGGGGACATCGAGCTCGGCGACCTCCTGTGAGAGGACGCCTTCCTCCTCAAGGAAGTGACCTTCCTCATCCAGCGAGACCCAGCACTCGCGGAGCTCCTGGTCACGGACGATCAGGCGATGGACGGGCAGTGCATCGGCGACCTCGTTGGCGAGAACGATGCCCAGTTCCGGAGTAATCTCGTCGGGATGCTCTGACCGGACCAGGTGGCTCAGTCCGGCTTCGTCCATCGCCGCGCGAGATTCGGCGGCACGATACTCATTGACCTCGACAAGCCGGTAGTCAAGGGCGTCGCGGACATCCGGTGCCTGTTGCGTGAGGGCGGCGATGATGTCGTAGGCAAGGACGCCGATACCCGCTCCGTGTTCGCGGACGATTAGCTGTTGCGGTTGACCAAGGCGATCCCAGCATTCGGCAATCTGGCGGGCGATGGTGAAGCCGAAGTAGGGATGCAACTCAGGTGAGGTGATGAAGTCGCCGCCACGGCCTGGCTTGCGGTGCGGGGTGCGGTAATAGCCGTGCTCATCATGGTAGAGCGCGGTCTTCATGAAGCGGGCGAAGGTCATGGGGCCATGACGGCGGATCTCTTCCCGGATAATCTCGATCAGGACGGGATTGCCCAATGGCTGAAGCGGTATTGTCGGGTCGGGTGTGGGCATTGTCTCTCGGGCGTCTCAAAGAGGCTCGTGTAGCACAGGTATTGTAGACCTCACATGGTCCGGAATGGTCCGGGAACCCCTGACTCCATGCGCTCGCACATACGATGGCATGGCATTTGTGATAACAGGCTGCAGATATTGGCGCTCGTTTCCTGAGGATTCAGGCGGGCGTTTCGACGGGAGCCCGGAAAACAGCGGAGCGTACCGATCAGCGTCGACGTAGGAGGATGAGAACGTGGCCAAGAAGAAACGCCGTAATGAAGCATCCGTCACAGTAAGCGCATCGGCACGCGCGCGGAAAACGCCGGAGCGATCCGGCAAAGGGGGGAGTGGGTCGAGCAAGAAACGCCACAATGCCGCGTTTGTTGTTGGCTCTGTATTCGGCGGACTTGCCGGTGCAGCGGCAGCCCTGTGGAAGACACCCTATTCCGGCGAGGAGCTCCGGAGCAAGCTCACTGGCGGTGGGAAGGCAACGAACGGCTCCAGCACCGAGGGCACCGCTGTCGTGACGACAGTCGAGAATCGGGAGCACGGGCAGTCGTTCAAGGGCAAGGTCCTGTCGATTGTCGAGAACAAGCTTGCGCCGATCGTGGGAGTGCAGCTGGGCAAGACCGCGAACGATGATGGCTCGGTGAGGACGACGGTCGTCGATCACCGGGTGGAGCCGACGACAACGTCGATGGGCCCGGGTGCCGGTGTGCGGCCGGATACGAGAACGATGCCCGCAGCCTCCTCATCGGAGGAGTATCCTGGGGCAACCCCGGCGTATCCGGACGATGATCCCGTCGGCTACGACGAGGATGAAAGTGTTGGGGCTGGCGCGGGCGCGAACGTGACGCCGGTCGACCGGGATGGCGGTGAGCCATCACGGATGTCCTCCCCGGTGACGCCAGCAAGCGAAGATGATGCGGCCTCGATCGAGGATCTGACGACGCCGCAGATCGATCTCGTGCCGGAGGCGTTCAAGGAGGAGGAGGGCCATATGAAGCCCTTCCCTAAGCTGGGTGGAAACGAGCGCGGCTAGATCAGTGCAAGGTCGCGGCATGATTCCCGCGAGTACCTGGATGAATAGGCCACTTGGCGCACGGATGTTCGTTCAAGAGATAAAGGACCAATGACATGATCAGGAATATTCGTACGGCGGTGAAGTTCTTTGTGTACGGGATGGTTGCCGGATTGCTCTTTGCCCCACGGAGCGGTGATGAGACCCGCAAGGAACTCATGAATTGGGTGTCGAGCTCGGTCAAGGGTGTGACTGGCGGCGGCAACACCTAATCCAGGATCGAGCAGTACGCAGGAAATGCGCAGATAGCGCGGTCGCCCTTGAGGGTGGCCGCGTTCCTGTATGCTGAACGGGCGAAGAGGAGAGCAGTACCGTGTTACCGATTAGTGATGACAATCGGGGGCGAACCAGACAACCCATTGTAACGTGGGTCCTGATTGCGGTTAACATCCTCATCTATGCCTACCAGTGGACACTGGATGACCGAAATCTCCTGAGTTTCCTCGACCAGTGGGCGACGGTGCCGGCGGAGGTCAGTTCCGGCCAGGCGCTGTTTACGCTGGTCACCTGTGCCTTTCTGCATGGGTCATGGTTTCATCTCGGCAGCAACATGCTCTTCCTCTGGGACTTTGGCGACAATGTCGAAGATGTGATGGGGCATGCGAAGTACATCATCTTCTACCTGCTCACCGCGGCTGGTGCCAGTTACGCCCAGGTACTGATCAACCCCGACAGCAGGGTGCCACTCGTTGGCGCAAGTGGCGCCGTCTCAGGGTTGCTCGCTGGCTATATCGTGCTGTTCCCGCACGGCAAGATCCAGACGCTCATCTTCCTCGGGATATTCGTCACCACGACGATGATTCCAGCATGGGTCATGATCGGCTACTGGATTGTGATCCAGGTGATCTCGGGCGTGGGGTCGCTGTCGATGATTGATGAGCAGACTGGTGGTGT
>DASYWM010000307.1:0-9294 GCA_035936075.1 Thermomicrobiales bacterium | reverse complement strand
CCGAATACCCTGCTCCCCGAGATCGGCGGCGAGGTAGCGCATGGTCGATTCCAGCGCCGCCTTGGCGACACCCATCACGTTGTACTTGGGGAAGACGCGGTCGGAGCCGAGGTAGGTCATCGTCATGATGCTGCCGCCCTTATCCATGATGGGCGAGAGCTCCCGCGTAACGGCGATGAGGGAGTAGACGCTGACCTCGTGTGCGAGCTTGAACCCTTCACGGGTGGTCTCCAGGAAGCGGTTCTTCAGCTCATCGGCCGGGGCGAAGGCAATGCTGTGCACCAGGAAGTCGATCTTGCCGTATTCGCTCTTCAGCGACTCGCGGAGCGCCGCAATCTCCTCATCCTTCTGGACATCGCAGACGAAGGTCTTCATCCCCTCAACAGTTGAAGCAAGTTGCTCGGCATTCTTCTTGGCCCGGTCGTCGATATAGGTGATCGCCACATTGGCACCTGCGTCAGCGAGGGCTGTCGCAATCTTCCAGGCGATGCTCCACTGATTCTGGACCCCCATAACGACTGCGGTTTTCCCGGAAAGCGTGCCTTCGGCCATGTGATGGTTTCCTTCCCTGAAGTGTCCGTGTGCGGGAGAATCGCCCCGCGCATGAGTACGCACGATTTCGCGTTCTGCTGCATGATACCGAAGGCAGACAACGATTGGCATGGAAGCAGCCCGAAGCAGGGCGAGCATGCCGCAGAAAGGGAGCATGAAACGGTGACCGATGGGGTGAACGAGACGCAGATTCCGATCTTCGATGGGCACAATGACACGTTGCTGAGCCTGATCAATACGGGGCGTGACTATTACCAGCGTTCGGAGATCGGGCACATCGACGATGTCCGCGCGCGAGAGGGTGGCCTGGTCGGTGGGTTCTTCGCCTGCTTCGTCCCTTCCGCTGAAGGGCAGGCCTGGTCTACCGACGTGACGACCCTGCTTGGCAGCGGCCTGAAAGGCGTCCCTCTGGAGAATGAGTGGGGTGGTCCGTCGCAGGCGTACGCCCAGCAATTCACCAATGCCATGGTGGCGAGACTGCTCAACCTCGAGGTTGGTGGCGGCGTGATGCTGCACGATCTGGGCAGCGAGGACCCGCCGGCAATGTCGGACGATCCCTTGACGATCATCCATTTCGCTGAGGACCTTGAGGAAAACATCGAGGCCGGGAACTTCTCTGCCATCCTGCATTTCGAAGGCGCGGAGATGATCGATGAGAACTTCTACGCGCTGGAGGCATACCACGCCGCCGGGCTGCGATCGCTTGGCCTGGTCTGGTCACGGTCGAACCAGTTCGGGCATGGTGTGCCGTTCCTTGCCGAATCACCGGACGCGGGACCAGGTCTCACGGATGCCGGCAAAGAACTCGTGATGGCGTGCAATGCCCTTGGCATCATGGTCGATGTCTCTCACCTGAACGAGAAGGGCTTCTGGGATGTTGCCGGAACGACATCGGCGCCCATTGTGGCGACCCACTCAAATGCCCATGCGCTCTGCCGGACATCTCGCAATCTAACGGACAAGCAGCTGGACGCGATCAGGGAGTCCAATGGGGTTGCGGGCGTGAACTTCAACGTGCCGTTCCTGCACCCGGAAAATGCGCGGGATGTCGAGATGCCGCTGACGGTCATGGCCGACCATGTGGATTATCTCGTGGACAAGCTGGGGATCGACGGCGTCGCATTGGGATCGGACTTCGATGGGGCATTGATGCCCAACGATCTGTCTGACTGCAGCAAGTTGCCGAATCTCGTCGCGTTGCTCCGCGAGCGGGGCTATGACGATGACGCGCTGCTGAAGATCGGGTACCGGAACTGGGTTCGCCTGCTCTGCGAGACCTGGGGGATGTAAGGAAGCAGTACATATACGACAGACGCCGTGTGCTCGTCCGGCATTGCTGACGTCGTCGGGAGGTTTTATCCGCGTAGGGGCGAACCTTGCGTCATGGGAACCAACATGTGATTCCGAAGGATTTTGCAGCTCCCAAACCGCCGTCCTTCTGAGCGGAGCGAAGAACCCTACGCGAAGCGCTGTGGCGAGGAACTGGCTTGGCTTCGCGGACTTAGCGAGTGAGGTCGCATGACTCACGCAGATGTCTTGTCCACGTGAACCGCTTCGCGTAGGGTTCTTCGGCCTTCGGCCAGACAGGCAATGCCGCAGGCATTAACGCGGGCGGGATCATGTCCGATCGGGTTAGTACGTCACCAAGCTATGAATCGGGTAGCCTCCAAGGCGCTCCCGGCCCTTGAGATTCACTAGTTCCGCCAGCACACTAATCCCGGCAATCTCTCCACCGGAGCGCTCGACCAGCTTGATCGTTGCCTCCACAGTGCCGCCAGTGGCCAGGAGGTCATCGACGATGATCACGTGCTCGTGGTCATGGATTGCATCCTGATGAATCTCGAGGGTGTTCGTGCCGTACTCGAGCGCGTATTCCTCGGCATACGTCTCCCCCGGCAACTTGCCGGGCTTGCGCACCGGCACGACCCCGGCGTTGAGACCGTAGGCGATCGGCGTCCCGAAAATGAAGCCCCGGCTCTCGATCACAACTACCTTGTCGACTCGCGTGTCGCTGTAAGCGTCCTTCATCTTGTCGATCACGAGGCGGAACATCTCCGCATCTGCAAGCAGGGTGGTGATATCGCGGAATATGATGCCGGGCTCGGGGAAATTCGGGACGTCACGGATGTGCTGCTTCAGCAGCGTGTTCAGGTCGTGTGACTGGTCCTGCTGTGACATGGATCGTCCTGTAGGGCTGAGTGGGAGTCCTCGATCGCGTTCGATGACCGCCCGGAAGTGTACCCCCGGCAGGCGCACCAACAGCAACACCCGCGCTCGACGAACCAAGCGCGGGTGTTGCTGTTGGGCCCGGAAATCGGGGCATTAGGTTTCCTGGGTGAACTCCGCGGCAATCCAGCTGATGAGACCGGAGTTTGCCTCGACATAGACATTGGCCCAGGTATAACCGTTCTGCGAGACGAACGATGCATCGCGGACGACAACTACGCCGCCTGTCGGCACGCTACCGAGAATGCGTGAGCTCGTACCGGGGTTCTCCCGGACGTTGAGCGGTCCATCGACGACGCTTCGACGCGATCCTGTCGGTTCGAAGCGGGCAGTTTCGAGATACTCGCCCGCAAACCACCCGATCCGGCCATCATCCCAGACCTCAACCTTGTACCACTGGTAACCAGTTGCAGATTGGGGACCGGCGAGGACGGTGGCCGTCGTTCCTCCGCTGTAGGTGCGGATGATGCTTGAATTTGTGCCAGGCGCTGTACGGAGATTCAGGCTGGAAGAGGTCATGACATAGGCGCCTGCGCTCCATTCTCCGCCATGTGATCCCCCATCATCTATAGGACCGCCGATGAAGTCCACCGCCATCCACCCCGTTGTGCCATCGTACTTCCTGATGTTGAACCAGCTGTATCCGCTGGCGTACGTCGGGCCCCCGACGACCGTTGCGGTGGCTCCATTCGAGTAGGTGCGTATGATGCTGTAGGTCAGTCCGGCACCCGTCCGAAGATTGACGTCGTCGGATGCAACGTAGACGGAGGAGCCGACGGAGAGCCCGCCCTGCGCTGTCACCCCGTGGACGAAGGGCAGGAGTGACGATGTCGCACCGGCGGCGACAACGCCGGTCACCGCGATGCGGCGGATAAAAGAACGTCGGGAAAGTGTGCGTTCCCTGTTCATGATGCTCACCTGCGTTGGTCATGCAATGGATGGGAGATTTTGGCAGTGTGGTTGGTCCCGTCATGGTGTGGAAACATCAGATCCGGCCAGAGCGAGTACCGTGTCTCGATGACCCATAGGCATGTACCCTTCTTCCGGTTGGCCGCCGCCATAATGACGCTGGCTGCGGATATTCGTTTATTGGCTGGTCCCTGCTCATCAAACGCCCGAGCATATCAACTGGTTGCGCGCTAGAGAAAAGCTGAAGAGTGATTGTCGAGACTGTGAATCAGACGTCAGAGACGTTGTCTCCGCCAGTGGGCATAACCTTCACCCAGGGCGGCGTTGTCGACGGTCTGCGTGCCACGGCACCGTTGGCGATCAGCGTGGCAACCTACGGAGCAGTGTTCGGCGTGCTCTCGCGGCAGGTGGGGGTCACGCTGGTGGAAGCCATGCTGATGAACGTCCTTGTCTTTGCCGGCGCCGCCCAGCTTGCCTCCCTCGACCAGTGGGCCTATCCACTCCCGATTATGGGGATCGTGGCGACTGTGCTGCTGGTCAACCTGCGGTTGATCATGCTTGGCGCCTCGATGCGTCCGTGGTTGAAGACCCTGTCCCCGCGGATCGTCTACCCGATGTTGCATATCCTGAGCGATGAAGCCTGGGCGGTCGCGATGACCAGATACCGGAATGGCGCCCGCGATGCCGGTATCGTTCTGGGCTGCAATCTGGCGATCGTGTTCGCCTGGTTACCTGCGGTCGCGTTTGGTCATGTCCTTGGCGCGACAATCGGCAATCCCGCGGCACTGGGCCTCGATTTTGCCTTCACCGCCGTCTTTGGGGCGATGCTCGTAGGCGGCTACCGAAGCCGGTTCGACCTTGCGCCGTGGGGTGCCTCCGGGATGGTGGCCTGGATTGTCTGGTGGCTTCTGCCGGGAACCTGGTACGTCATTGCGGGGGGACTCGCGGGGTTCCTCGTGGCCGTGCTCCGGGCCGATCAGCGTCCACACCACGAAGCGCTGGATGCTGACGGGGCCATGCCATGACGGTGCATTCCTCTGCCCTGCTCACGATCCTGCTGATGGCGGCCGTGACCTACGCGCTGCGGGCGGGCGGGTACTGGATGATGGGCCGGGTGACACTCTCGCCTCGGATGGAGGCCGGGCTGGCCTATTTGCCCGGCGCTGTGATTACGGCGTTGGTAGTGCCATCGGCAATCGATGCGGGCGCGCCCAGTATCGTAGGACTGATGGCGGTGGCGATCATTATGCGGCTTTGGAGGAATCTTTTCCTGGCGTTGGTGGTAGGTATCGGGACGGTGTGGTTGCTGCGACAGGCAATATGATCAACGTGGAAGCTGGGAGCGATGTCGGAATACCAGACCAGGACGGATGTGCTCGCGACGATCGAACAGGTGTGGTCGGAGTACCGGCTGAGGCTTGCGGAGTTGTCTTCGGAGGAGCTTGAGGGAGCGATCGACGCTGCGGGTTGGACCGTGAAGGATCACATCACCCATGTGACGGCATGGGAGGCATCCGTGACCGCTGGCCTCAATCGGAGTCCAATGCACGAGGCAATGGGAATCTCCACATCTGATTTGAATCAGCACATCGATGAGTTGAACGAACGGATCCGCGAAGCGCATGCAGGCGAGTCCGTGCAGGAAGCCCTGGATGCCTCCGCCCGGGGGCACCGGGAGCTGATCCTGGCAATCGAAGCGGTGCCGGAAGACGTCTTGTCTATGCCAGCCGGTGACTACATGCCGGTCCGCAATCCGGATTCCGCCAGGCAACCGGTCCATAACCGAATTCTCGGTGCCTCCGCGGTGCATTATGCGATGCATTTGGAAGCTATCCGAAAGATCGTGTCGGGATAGAGACGCGCGTCGCAGTATCAACGTGTATGGAGCCTGCCGGAAACGCATACGGGTTGGCCCGCCGTTGTTGACCATCCGCTCCTTCACCATCGATGCCGGATACGATTGGAGCATTGATGTTCGATGGTGTGGTGCGCTCGTGACGACGGCACCTTCCTCGCACGGATGCCGGGCGCCAGCTTTCGTCCGCTCTCTGCTCCCACCTATACGCACTGAGGGAACCGACGTGCGTATAGGTGGGAGAGCCCCTCCTGTCCCACTCACCCATGAGGACGAGAGATTTCGGGGTGCCGGATCGCGGCCTCCCCGCTTCGTCTGCCCAACCCGATCTATGCTCGTCGTTCCACATGAGCATGATCATCTTGAGCACCACCTGGTCCCCAATTGTGGGTGCTTGACGGCCAGGTAGTAGTCGACTATGCATGCGAGCCACGGACTCCAGTTGCATCGATACCGAAATCACCGGATGCGTCTATGAGTCCGCCGGGATAGCGCGACTACTCCGTATGAATCCCGGGCTTTCGCTGCTACGGCTGTCGTTTGGCCCAGATTGAGTCGGGGAAGCGTTCCCGAATCTTTTCCCAGACAGCCTTCGCGCTCGCAGACTGATGCCCATCCCGGAAGTATTCCGCCATGCCGCGCCAGTAAATCGCCTCGGCTGTCAGCGGGCCCTCCGGATGCCGTGCCTCCACGTCCCTGAGCCGGGCAATTGACGTCTCGTAATCCTGCCATCGCATGGCCGTCACCGCCTCGCCGATGTCCATGACGTCCAGGAACTCGGCTACCGGAAGGTAATTGATGGAGGAGTACCGGACCTTCCCGCTACGGTCGGCGAAGAGGACTGTCGGCGTCCAGAAAATCTGCCACTCGCGGGCAATCACTCGATCCTTGAACAGGTGCATTCGAACCGGGATAAAGCGTTCCGCGATTTGCTCGCGTACGGTGGAGTCAGCCAGGGTTTCTTCCTCGAGCCGGACACATCCGCCGCAGTTATCCTGGTACACATCGATAATGATTGGCTTCCTCGATGTCCGGGCCTTCCTGGTTGCCTCTGGCCAGTCGGTGAGCCAGGTAATGTCAGTTGTGGTGTCGGTCATGGAGCTGTCCTTCGCAAAAAACCATCGCTGCTCTGGGTATTATGCCGGAGGACGCCGAAACCGAAGCCGGGATGACGGCGTTTGTATCAGAAAGGATGCGTGTCCAGTGGCGTAATACGCTACTGGCCGCGCGAACGTACGCTGTACACTTGGACCTGCATCATCCTGGTTCGTTCCTTCTGGAGGATTTTTCGCTCATAACCCATGGTTTCCTCGAGACACGACTCTCGCAACGCGTACTTGCCCTGACTGGTGCAGCGCTTGCTGGCGCAGGCGCGTTCCGCATCAGCCCAATATTTGCCTCACAGGATCAGGAGATCGTTCCGGCTAATCTGCCCGTGAAGGATGTCTACACCTTTCTCGTGGCCGGACTCGACACGCGTACGGTTGAGGAGCCGGAGAACACCGACGTGATGATGGTGTCACGGGTCGACCTCGCGGCTGGCACCGTTCGCACGATGTCGTTCCCACGAGATCTCCTTGTGGAGATCCCCGGTGTTGGGTATGACAAGATCAACCGCGCCTATGACTACGGCTCCAAGGCGGACAATCACGACTGGAATGCCGGCGTGGCGCTGATGGTCGAAACATTCGAGCATAACTTCGGGCTTGAGATCGATGCCGTCGCGACCACCAACTTCCAGGGTCTGCCCGCGGTCGTCGATGCCCTCGGTGGCATCCGTGTCGAGAATCCCTACGATGTCTACGATGCGGAATATCCAACGGCCGATTACGGCACCAAGGAGATCTTCTATCCGGCCGGGCCGCTGGAGCTGAACGGCGAGCAGGCCCTTGAGTTTGGCCGCACCCGCCATCAGGACGGGGATGATGGCCGCGTCATGCGTCAGCAGCTCATCCTGACGGCGCTGCTCGAGAAGGCGCAGGACCCCTCGATTATTTCGAAACTGCCAGAGCTGGTTGAAGCCGCACGCGACGCGGTGAAGACCAATATTCCCAGGGATGTACAAGCGCAGCTGATCGCCGCTGTGCCGGGCATCGACATCGAGGATGTCCATTGGGGTGTCATGACGCAGTATCTCTGGGGCGACACAACTGCCTCCGGGATGTGGGTCTACCAGGGTGATTGGTCCACCCTTCCCGGATACGTCCAGACCTGGCTCGCGGGGTAGTAAAGCCCCGTTCAGGTGGGCCAAGCGCGTACAATGGGTGTCGCCGGGGAAGCCCGGTGACATCCCTTTTTGTGTATGAGAGATGAGCGCAATGATCCAGGGAGCAGTAGACGATCGATCCATTCCAAAGACGCCGGGCGGACGCATCAGCGCACCTGAGTATGCGCGTGCCGAGGGAATGAACCCGATCGATTATCTGCGCCAGCGGGGATATATCCATGACATCGTCGATGAAGAGGGTCTCAAGGCGGAGTTCGAGAAGGGCCCGCTGACCTACTACATCGGCTTTGATCCAACCGGCCCATCGCTGCACGCGGGGCATATGGCGACCATCATGCTGCTCGCGACGCTCCAGCGCTTCGGACACCGCCCGATCGCGCTGGCCGGTGGTGGCACCGCCATGGTGGGCGATCCCACTGGACGCACCTCGGCCCGTGAGATGATCCGCATCGAGGAGCTGGATGCAAACGTCTCCGGTATCAGCGTCCAGCTTGCACGCTACCTCGACTTCGAAGGCGGGAGGTTTGGCGGCAATCCGGCTGCCTTGTTGCTGAACAACGCCGACTGGCTGCTGAAGCTGGAGTACATCCCGTTCCTGCGGGACATTGGGCGGCACTTCTCCGTCAACGAGATGCTCTCGACGGAGACTTACAGGAACAGGCTGGAGGAAGGCGGGCTCAATTTCGTTGAGTTCAACTACCGGCTGGTGCAAGGGTATGACTACCTGCATCTCTACCGGTCTGAGAACTGCCGGCTGCAATTGGGCGGATCCGATCAGTGGTCGAACATCCTCGGTGGGGTCGACTTGATCCGCCGTGCGGACGGCGGGAAGGTCTACGCGGTCGTCTCACCGCTGATCACGACGCTCACCGGTGAGAAAATGGGAAAGACCGGGACGGGGCTCCGCGTTTGGCTCAACCCCGACATGTTCTCCCCATACGATTACTACCAGTATTGGGTGAACACCGATGACGCGATGGTGGAGACATACCTCAAGCGTTTTACCTTCATCCGGAACGAGGAGATCGAGGACCTGACGTCGGTTCAGGGTGAAGCGCTACGTGAGGCCAAGCGCGTCCTCGCTTTTGAGGCGACCGCGATGGCTCATGGGGTCGAGGAGGCTGAAAAGGCTGAGTCGGCGACCAGGTCGCTCTTCTCCGGGGGGACACCATCGGCTGGCGATACGGATCTTCCGACCACGCAGATCGCGCGCACGGAGGTCGACGGTGAGTTGACCTTGGCCGACGCATTCGTCCGGGCGGGCCTCGCCAAGGGGCGAGGAGAGGCTCGCCGGCTGGCCCAACAGGGTGGGCTCTCGGTCGACGATGAGAAGGTTTCGGATGTCGATGTCGTGTTTGGCGACATCCTGGGTGAGCGCAACGCTGTTCTTCTGCGCGCCGGGAAGAAGCGCTTCAAACGCGTGGCGATCGTGTAGTATCAGCCGTTCTTGAGCGTCTTGGAGTTCAGCCCGAGGGGCTTGGTCGGCCAATTGATCCCGGTCCACGCCTCTGTGCTCACAGTCTCC
>DASYWM010000306.1:0-13384 GCA_035936075.1 Thermomicrobiales bacterium | reverse complement strand
CGTTCCACGGTGTCCTCTGGTCAGTGCCGCATACGCTTGCTCCATGATGAGCGGGAAGGCCGACAGGGTGGCTGGAAGACATCGGCGTGGAGAACGGGCAGCAGGGAGGCGTCTGGTGCCCGGTCATGGCCGGCTCGTGTGTGATGGTGGACATCGTGCTCGATCGGCCGTGCCAGCTGGTGGCATGGACCGGAATGAACATGCGTGATGACCAGGCACGGAATTCTATACCCCTCTGGAGGAGTAATACGTGCGTTGGCGTGTAAGGACCGATCGTACCGCTTAAAGAGCGATAACCAAAACTGCTTGCGACATGTGTCAGAAGCTCGTGTGCCCGGGATAAGAGCAATACTGATTTCACGGCTATCGTCGTGAGTGGACGGTTGCTTGTTCGGTGCCTCTATCGTAACGCAAGGTGGCACCCCAAACTCGTATTGCCGATAGAGAGGTCAATCTTTCATCTCTCTTCAACATCGTCATGGCCACAAAACGGCCACACGGAGGCCCAGACACAAAACCGCCCTTCATGTCGAGGGGCGGTTTTCCTTGATTCCATGGGCTTTTCGTGGAGCGGGAGACCGGACTCGAACCGGCGACATTCTGCTTGGAAGGCAGACACTCTACCAACTGAGTTACTCCCGCGTGCGCCGGAATGAGTATACGACGCTCCGGCGGTCGGTGCTAGGTCTCCAGTCCACCGGTGACCCGACCGACGAAAGAGACGCCACATGGGCGACCCTTTCATTCCACAGATTGCGAATTGGGCGCTTACTCGACGATCAACGTGCCCACCATACCAGCTTCCTTGTGGCCAGGTACTGAGCAGTAGTACTCGTACTCGCCGGCAGGCGCGTTCACCACAATGCTGGTCGTTTCGCCGCCCGGGATTGTTTCGGTTTCGGCATCAAGTTCATCAACAACCCAATTATGCTCAAGAACGCCGTGGTTCTCCAGGATTACCGTCACGTCGGTGTCTGCGGGAAAACGCATTTCGCTCTGCTCAAAGTCAATGTCGATGGCGATGACGGTGACTTCGTTGCTACCAGCGGCCGGGGAGGCCATTGGGGAGGCGCCGGGAGATGCCATCGGCGAAGCCTCAGGGGAGGCTCCCGGGGTCGCGTCGCTTTCATTGTCCTGGGCCAAAGCGCCTCTCAGGCCGATTCCGGCAATTGGCACCAGCACCGAACCTGCGATGAGTGTTCTTCTGGAAATACGAGACATTACTCTCTCCTTTATTGGGATGCGCGCAATAACGAACACCATGGACAGCCAGCCCGTGTGTTTCCCCAAGCGGGAACACCGACAACACTCCTCTTGCAGAATCCTTGCCGCGGCTATTACAGGACAGTTCGGAAACCCTGCTGTCTTCTGATACCCATGCTCCGGCGATCGATCAGCCGAAGTTCGCAATCCCTCGCGGTGTCCTGATCGTAAACCAATTGCTGTCAGGTACAATCCAGGAGCGCGACCAACCGTGACTCCCCGTTCAGCAATAGGCAGGACCAATGGTGACGGCTAGTTCCGATATCTTCACTCAGGATGACGTTTTTATTCGTTGGCATACTCACCTCGTAGAAATCGGCGCTCCGCCGTTTACCGTCACTCTACCCACTGGTCAGGATCTCCTGAATACGCTGCACTATCTTGAGGTTCCCGAGGAGGACGTACCGCACGTCCTCCGATTAGCGCTGTCTCCCAAGACCGATCCTGAATTGTGGTGGTTCCTGGAACGAGCGGTCCATTCTCTCGTGCTCTACATGGGGAAGGTGCCGGGACCCCCTCGTTTTGCGCCGCTCATGGACGCCAATCATCCACAATACCGCTTCTTCTACGTCCACGTCTTCATTGCTGCTCTACCTCATGTCCAGCAGTATTTCAGACAACGCAGTATCCCAGAAAGTGTGGTACAGGCGACGCTTGCCGACCTCGGTCGCAACGTCCGCGTCCACCGCAAGCGGACAGGCCAGGGCGCTCTCGGTGTAGCGTGGTGGTTGACGCTCCATTTCCGCGGGGTGATCTACCAGCTGGGACGGCTGCAGTTTGAACGTGCCCGACTTGGTGACCGCACAGTAGAGCAAGCGTCCAGGATTGGACTAGGGCTCAGCGCGGACGACCATGTGCTGTCGATTCACATTCCCGATTTCCTTGGGCCTTTGACCCCCGAAGCGTGCGATGAGTCGATAGCTGAGGCACGTACCTTCTTCAGTACATACTTCCCCGACGAGCCCGTCGTTGCTGGCATCTGCAACTCCTGGCTGCTGGATCCCCAGCTGGCCGACTATCTCCGTGAGGATTCGAACATTCGTCGTTTTCAGGGGAGGTTCCAGGTCCTGCCTGGCGGGTACAACGTCAACCAGTCGATCGTTCAGTTCGTGTTTGGTCCAACGACGGAAGATCTGGACGCCCTGCCGCAACGATCGTCACTCGAGAGGGCCGTCGTCGCCCACCTCAGGGCAGGCAAGAACTGGGAAGGCAGGACCGGCTGGTTCCCTTGGTAGGGTTGTTTTGTACATCAAAGGTAGATCCGAATCCGACCTTGGCTCCTCGCCGCAACGCTTCACGTCCATCAGCGACTGCTGCATCTCAACATCCCTTCCCAACCTAGCCCATGAACCAGGAGTCGCAACCACGTACTATTGAAATGCGGTCAAAAGAGCCGACTGTCTTGTTCTGGCTCGCATCGCTCTTACAGGTTATCGACGAGATTAAGGCAGGCGGCAGTGACCGATCGCATCAGGATTACCAGGGGATTCGCAATCGCAACGGCGATCGGGATGTTGATCGTCCTCTTGATGGGTGCTCGTGTGACAGCCACTGGATCTGCGGACGGCTGTGGCAATGACTGGCCGCTCTGCCACGGCAGCTTCTTGCCAGCCGGTACTTATGAGTCGCTGGTCGAGTACAGCCATCGCATTGTGACAGGAGCCGAGGGTATTCTCGTTGCCATCACATCAGTCCTCGCCTGGCCAATGCGTAGGCGCTATCCGGAAGTTAAGATCCTGATTCCGGTTATGGCGGGCACACTAATTTTGCAGTCCCTGATGGGCGCAGCGGCGGTGAAATGGCCACAGACCCCGGAGGTTCTTGCCAGTCATTTCGGAATCTCCCTGATCTGCCTCGCCAGCGCCGCGCTCCTCGCTCGAGTGCTGACTGACAGGCACCCTGAGAAGGCACGCCACGGGGAGGGAGCGCTCAAGCCCCAGCTCCCGGATCACGGAGTGCTTCGTTTCCGACGATTGGCGGTGGCATCGGTGGTTATATCCATCCTGGTCGCCTATTCGGGAGCGTACGTGCGACACCGCGGCGCTGAGCTTGCATGCACCTCGTGGCCCACCTGCAACGGTGAAATTATTCCAGAGTTCGGGGGGCTTCATGGTGTCCAGACGATTCACCGCATTGGCGCACTCATCATCTCGCTGGTCATCCTGGGCCTGCTGACACTTGGTTACCGCCTCCGGGAAGTGCGCCCCGATCTTTTCACGATCTCAGTTTTGGGGATGCTCCTGGTGGTGATCCAGTCCTTGTCCGGTGCCGTCGTTATAGCGAGCGGATTGCAGCTGATGGCAACGCTCACTCATGCGGCAATCATGTCGCTCCTCTTTGTCACGCTATGCGATGGAGTCCGGCTGACCTGGAAGCAACGTCCCGAGGCCGACCTGAGTCGCATCGGAGGGGAGCTTCAGGGAATGGCGGTAGGCGATTGATCTCCCCTAACCCTTCCGTCTTGCGACAGGCTATAATCATCCGTACACTGCTTGTCTTGAGCGACGCATGCAACGGTCGGATGTATCTCGCTCAACCGTGACGGCGCTGTTCATCGTATGAATACGCGATCCGCGTCACCGAGGCGGTAGTTGGTTGTTGGTTCTGTGGGCCTGTAGCTCAGCGGTAGAGCACGGGGCTCATAACCCCTTGGTCGCAGGTTCGATCCCTGCCGGGCCTACCACTGTAACCACCCTCAGCCGGCGCCTGAGTGCCGGGAACCCAGGAGAAACAGAGATCGCGTGACAGATCATCAAAGCAGCATGACGGACGAGATTGCCAGCAGCCGGGCACTCGCCGTCGATATTGCCGACATCATCGCCGAGACACCAGCCGCGGATACCCGGGTGATCGACATCCATGGGCTCACACCGATCGCAGATGTGTTTATCATCTGCTCCGGTGAAAATGAGCGCCAGCTCGGGGCCATCTCCCGGACAATCACGGATGAGATGGCAAAGGCGCAGATCCGTCCGCTAAGGGTTGAAGGTGACACCACGTCGGGATGGATCCTCATGGACTTCGGGGATGTCATCGTTCATGTCTTTGACGTCGGCTTGCGTGCCTTCTACAACCTTGAGGATCGCTGGTCGGAGGCTCCTGTTCTCCTGTCGATTCAATGAATCGCTGGACCTACGTGAATTCCCGCGTTTGGCAGACCTAGAAAACTTGAGAGGACAGAGCCCGGTGTTCAAGCATGGTGGACCGATCACGTTCATAGTGGGCGCGACTACGGGTTTGTTTGGGGGAGTCGTTTTGGGGGTCTTCTTCGGAAAGTACCTTTTGCAACTGATCTCACTGTTGTATAACCTGATTGACCGTCGTAGCGGGTCTGATGAAGAGCGCCTCAAATTCGAGCTCCTTCTTCAGTAACTGGGAAACGCGGACGTGAGTAAATAGAGAGCGCCTGACCCGAAGGTCAGGCGCTCTCTATTTACTGGCTTGCGGCTTGTGCGCCAGCCACCAGAGGAGTGAGAGCAGCAGGAAAGCAATCAGCACAAGCCCTGCCGCCTTAAGCTCGCGGCTAGGGAGAAGGAGCGCCAATGCGCCGAAGGTGGCGGAAAATGCCGAAACCAGAAGAACGATCCTTCTCTGCCCCATCCCCGCAGCGAGCAGGCGGTGATGCAGGTGGCCCATGTCTGCATACAGGGGCGAGCGTCCATTGACTATCCGGTACATGGTGACCCACAAGCCATCAAGCAGCGGAAGTCCCATTACCAGCAGCGCCGTGGCGATCTTTGCCCCTCCGATAATGGAGATGACCCCGAGGGCATACCCAAGAAACATCGCGCCGGCATCGCCCATGATCACCTTGGCCGGGTGCCAGTTGAATGGGAGGAAACCCAGGACCGCGGCCCCAAGGGCAAGCGGTAACAGGGAGATCGTGAACTGCGGGACATTATCGGGGCCCCAATAGGTATGCACGAACATCACAGCGCATGAGACCAAGGTGACGGAGCCAGCAAGGCCGTCCAACCCATCCACCCAGTTCATTACATTCATCATGCCGACCAACCAGACAAACGTCACAGGGATCGCGATGAGTACGGGAATGGCCAGTGTGCCGATGAACGGCAGATTCAGGTTTTCGATCGCCATTCCATGATCGATGGACCGCAGGCGAGGCAAAATCACGACAGCCGCGGCTATCAGCTGCCAGGTCAGCTTCGTTCCCGGTCCGAGGCTTATGGCGTCATCAACCAGCATCACCCCGACCACTATTGCAGCGCCGATCACCATGAGCAGGATGCGTTCGGTCTCCTGGGGCTGACGAGGAATTGGAAGAAAATAGGTTGCGCCGACACCGACAAGAAATGCGAGAAAGATGGCGACACCAAGCCCTCTCGGCACGGGCGTGGAATGAACACGGCGCGGGCCCGGCTTATCGACCAGGCCCAGCCGGCTGAAGAGATCGGTGGTCTTGTAGACGAATGCGACAGAAGTCATCAATGTGACGATGAAAACGACTGCCGCAATAAGCCCATTAGACACGTAGCATGGCTTTCCTGTTGACCCGGTCCGAAACAAAATCTGCTAGCGGCTGATCCCGGGAACGGGAAAACCGGCAGTCAGCTCAAGAACATCTCTTCGAACTTCCGCGAGCACCGACTCATCCTCAGGCGCCTCAATCACACGAGAGATGAACCCTGCCACCTGGACGCTGTCCTCAACGCCGAAGCCCCGGGTTGTGATGGCGGGTGTACCGATGCGGAGGCCACTCGTCTGGAACGCACTCCTGGTTTCTCCGGGGATCGTATTTCGATTTGTCGAGATGCCCACCGAGTCCAGAATTCGCTCCGCCTTGCGACCGCTGATCCCCTTGGAGCCAACGTCAACGAGGAAGAGATGGTTGTCTGTGCCACCTGAGATTATCGGCAGACCGTGGTCTATAAAGGCTCTTGCCATGGCTGCGGCATTTGCCTTCACCTGCCTTGCATAGTCCCTGAAGGACGGCTGCAAAGCTTCACCAAAGGCTACCGCCTTACCCGCGATTACGTGCATCAAGGGGCCACCCTGCATGCCGGGAAAAACGGTCTTGTCGACGCCAGGACCCAGCTCTTCATCCGTCAGGATGAAGCCGGACCGGGGACCGCGCAGCGTCTTGTGGGCCGTGGAGGTGGTGATATGCGCATGTCCTACTGATGTTGGGTGCTCGCCGGCGGCAATAAGGCCGGCGATATGGGCGATGTCCGAGAAGAGATACGCGCCCACGTCGTCCGCTATCTCACGAAAGCGCTGGAAGTCGATGATTCGCGAATACGCGCTTGCGCCAGAGATAATCGCTTTTGGCCGGACTTCCCTGGCTCTCTTCAAAACGTCGTCGTAGTCAATCAGGCCGGTTTCCTGGTCCACTCCATAGAAATGGGCCTCAAAAAAGCGACCAGAGAAATTGACGTCCTTCCCATGGGTCAGATGCCCACCCTCGGAAAGGTTCATCCCGAGGATCTTGTCGCCTGGATCGAGTAGGGAGAAAAACGCTGCTAGGTTGGCGCTGGCTCCAGAGTGAGGCTGGACGTTGGCATGCTCTGCGCCCAAGAGCTGCTTCACGCGATCAATGGCGATGTTCTCAACAACATCGACATATTCGCAGCCACCGTAATAGCGCTTGCCTGGCAGACCTTCCGCGTATTTGTTCGTCAACACGGTGCCTACAGCCTCAAGCACCGCCTCGCTGACGTAGTTCTCCGAGGCAATAAGCTCGATGCCCTGAATCTGGCGCATTTCCTCCTGACGAACGGCCCTCGCCACCTCTGGATCCGCACTGGCAAGCACGTCCATGCTTATCATCTGCACCGTTCTCCTTGTCTCACCCCGTGTGGAAATGCGCCCATCCCCATGCAATGGACTTCCAGTGAAAGCAACAAGTTGTCCACTCCAAAATTGAGTTGAGTGTACCATGGTGGTGGTTCTTATCCGCTACGGGTGTTTCGCCTCAGGTGAGCGGTTTACCGGCCTTCAAGCACAGACGGGGGATGTACATGCGGGTCCTGGTTACGGGCGGTGGTGGATACATTGGCAGTGTCGCGATCGAGCGGCTCGTTGCGCGCGGTCACGATGTTGTTGCCCTCGACGACTTCTCCCGCGGCCATGCGGCAGCGGTGCATCCGAACGCCGACAAGCTCCATTGTGATCTCCGCGATGCCGGATCCACTGCAAAGGCGGTAGCAACAAGCGGCGCCGAGGCGATACTTCATTTCGCCGCCCTGCACCTCGTTCCCGAATCGGTCACGAACCCGGGGGACTACTACGCGACGAACGTCGGTGGCGGAATCAATCTCCTCAACGCTGCCAGGGATGCCGGCATAAGCCGCTTTGTCTTCTCGTCGACGGCCGCCGTCTACGGTGAACCGCAGTCCCTCCCGGTCCGCGAGAGCTCCCCAAAGGAGCCGATCAATCCATACGGACACTCCAAGTGGATAGTAGAGCAGCTGCTACCCGTATACGCCGAGACGTATGGCCTGAATTACGCCGCCTTTCGGTATTTCAATGTCGCCGGAGCCACGGAGGAACGGGGAGAAGATCACGACCCGGAAACCCACATCATTCCGGTTGCCCTCCAGGTACTCTTGGGTCAGCGCGAATCATTCACCGTTTTTGGCACAGACTATCCGACCCCGGACGGTACGGCGATTCGTGACTATGTCCACGTTGCCGACCTTGCAGATGCTCACATTACAGCCATCGAGCGCCTCGACTCCCCCCTCGGTGCCATTAATCTTGGCACTCGGGATGGTTTTTCGGTCCGCCAGATCGTCGAGTCGATCAACCGGGTCACCGGCCAGGAACTACCCATTGCCTTCGGGGAGCGCCGCGCGGGCGATCCTCCAGCGTTGATCGCCGATACGACTCGTGCCCGTGAACTGGTGGATTGGAATCCTACCAGGTCGACGATGGACGAGATGATCGGCTCAGCGTGGGACTGGATGCAGCGACATCCCAACGGGTATGAAAGCTAAGTCCCATCATTAGCCGTGACACGCAATGAAGACCGGTTCCTCCCGGAGCCGGTCTTCCACTTTTTCAAGCCAGACCATGGTGGTCAGGCAGAGTTGCCGGAGGGGGACTCGCTCCTGCCAAACTTGCGCTCTGTTCCCTTCCGCAAGCGGTCGATATTGCCCCGATGTTGCCACAGGATGATCGATCCAATCCCTATGACGCCGACGACCCACCAGGCGGGAAACAGCCCCAAAAGCCACAGCACGAGCACGATGAGTGGGCCGACAATGGCTGTCAGGATCGACGCAAGAGACACGTAGCGGGTTAGATAGACGACAGCGACGACGAACAGTAGCAATCCGAAGAGCCAAGGCAGCAACGCGACCGCCGCACCGCCGCCTGTCGCCATCCCCTTCCCACCCCGGAATCCGATATAGGGCGACCAGCAGTGGCCGACGACTGAGACAATAGCGGTGAGCGCGATTCCCCAGCCCGGGAGGTCAATCCACCGGGCAAGAAGCACCGGCAGAAAGCCCTTCCCAAAATCCAGGATAAAGACCGCCACAGAGATCTGCCAACCGAGCACCCGCAGGGAGTTCGTGGCACCAGTTGCGCCGCTTCCATAGCTCCTGAGGTCCACGCCCTTGATCAGACGACCCAGCACAACGCCCCACGGGATTCCCGCCAGACCATACGTGATCGCGATCAGCAGCACTGACCTGAGGATGTCCACGGCTAGAGATCCTCATGCCGATCGCGGAAGGAAAGTCGCAACGGCGTTCCCTCGAACCCAAAGGCCTGGCGCAGCTCGTTCTCCAGATAGCGGCGATAGGAAAAATGGATCTGCTTGGGATCGTTGCAGAAAAAAATGAACGTTGGGGGCGCGGTATCCGCCTGGGTCGCGTAGAAGAATTTGACCCACTTGCCCGGCCGGGAAGGCGGCTGATGCTTGGAGACTGCCTCCTTCAACACCTTATTGAGGGCGGCGGTGCTGATGCGCTTCTCCCGCTGTTCCAGCACTTCCAATGCCTTCTCGATCACCTGGCCAACGCGCTGGCCCAACTTCGCCGAGATGAAGACAACCGGAGCGTACGCCATGAAGTCGAGTTCCCGAGCAGCACGCGCTCGGTACTCGTCCATGGTTGAGTGGTCCTTCTCGATGAGGTCCCACTTGTTGACGACAACAACGAGTCCCTTCTTTTGCTCCTCAACGTACCCGGCAATATGGAGGTCCTGGGATGTAAAGTCCTCCTGGGCGTCGATCACGAGAACGACGACATCGGCTCTATCGATCGCCCGCATCGCCCGCATGACACTCACGCGCTCGATACCGTGCTCGACACGTCCGCGCCGCCTGATGCCGGCGGTATCAATCAGGGTGACCGGCTGTCCCTCCCAGAAGATCTGGGTGTCGAGGCTGTCACGGGTGGTGCCGGCGACATCGCTGACGATGGCCCGTTCCTGGCCGAGCAAGGCATTGAGCAGGCGGCTCTTGCCCACGTTCGGACGACCAACGATGGCGATTCGAGGACCCTCCAGCTCGTCCTCGTCCTCGTCCATCTCTGGAAGATTCTCGACCACACGGTCGAGAAGATCGCCTGTGCCGTTCCCGTGATAGGCTGAGACCGCCATGGGCTCGCCGAGCCCCAACTCGTAGTACTCAAACGCGACTTCCCGCCGGTTGACGCTGTCAGCCTTATTCACCGCAAGAATGGTTGGCTTATCTGCGCGTCGCAGTATTTCGGCTATCTCATAGTCGCCGGCTGTCGGGCCACCCGCCGTGACATCCGTCATGAAGACAACGACATCCGCTTCGGCGATCGCGGCGAACGCCTGCTCGCGTGTTTCGCGGGCTATCCTCGCCTCGGACTCGCTAGTGCCGGGTTTGAGCTCGTCGTCATCCATGAGCCCGCCGGTATCAACCACAGTGAAATCGACTCCCACCCAATCGGCGGTGCCGTAGGTGCGATCACGGGTGGTGCCTGGCTCATTCTGAACGATTGCTCGCCGCTCGCCGATGAATCGGTTGAAGAGTGTGGATTTGCCCACGTTCGGTCGGCCGACGAGGGCAACAATTGGCTTGGCCACAGGTGTTCCATCCGGCGCACGGCGAGCGGGGCAGGTTCTGGCCGCAAAACCGACAAGCGCACTATATATACGCGAAACAATTCACATCCCGCAGAGTATAGCAACCTGCGGAACGACGATCACCGAAACCGGTTGGAATCGCTGCCGATTATATCAATGAACCGGTCAATCCCGGCCCTGGAGTTCAGCTCAGTCGCACACAGCAACAGATGGCCAGAGAGGGCGTCGTCTAACTGTCCCAGATCGAGCCCGCCCAGGATTCCGGACTCCATCAGCTGAGCGTTCACCTCTGCCGCTGGCCCGGGTGTCTGCACCACAAACTCATGGAAGAACGGCTGATCATAAGCCAGGTTGAACCCCTCAAGCTCTGTCAGGCGGTTCGCGAGGTAATGCGCATGCTGGTAACAAGCCCGCGCTACCTCGCGCAGGCCCTCGGGACCGAGGCTCGACATGTAGACTGTCGCCGCGGTTGCCATGAGCCCCTGGTTCGTGCAGATGTTGCTCGTCGCCTTCTCACGCCGGATGTGCTGCTCACGTGTCTGGAGCGTCAGTACAAAGCCACGTTTGCCCTCCGAGTCGGTCGTCACACCTGCAATCCGGCCCGGCATCTGTCGCACGAGGCTCTTCTTGCTGCCCAGCAGGCCGACATACGGACCGCCATAGCTCTGGGCTACGCCAAGGGGCTGGCCCTCGGCAGCGACGATATCAGCGCCAAGAGCTCCTGGCGCTTTCAACAAACCAAGCGGAATTGGCGATGTGTTGACGACAAAGAGCGCACCAGCGCCGTGCGCATGATCGGCGAGCGCCTGGACGTCCTCGATGGCGCCATAGAAGTTGGGGTACTGGACCACGACACACGCGAGACCGTCCGTCACATGTGGTGCAATGTCATCCACGGTCACCACAAACGGGTTCTTCGGCGCAGCCTCGACAATTTCCACTCCGGATCCGTCAAGATACGTGTGCATCACCTCGCGGTATGCCGGATGGACGGTGCCCGCCACCACCACCCTGTTCTTCTTCTTCGAGGAGGCAACGGACATCAACGCGCCCTCCGCAAGGGCCGTTGCGCCGTCGTACATCGATGCATTGGCGACTTCCATCCCCAACAGATCGGCGACCATCGACTGAAATTCGTAGATCACCTGCAGGGTTCCCTGGGAAACCTCCGGCTGGTACGGCGTGTATGCAGTGTAGAACTCACCGCGGGACAGGATCTGGCCCACGGTGGCTGGCACGTAATGCTGGTATGAGCCTGCACCGAGATAGATGTCCTCAGCTGGAGGAACAATGTTCTTGTCTGCGAGTTGTTGCAGGCGATGGGCCGCTTCCATCTCCGTGAGGACAGGAGGAAGATCGAGCTGAGGGAATCGCACCCGCTCGGGCACAGGAGCAAAGAGCTCCTCCACGCTCTCGACACCAATGGTCTGCACCATTGCCTCGCGGTCTTCGGCCGTATGGGGATTGAACGTCATAGCTTTCCTGGTTGCCCTCGATAACCTCACGACCGGAATATGGGTCGTGCAAACGGAACTCTCCGGGACCCATACCGGATCTGGTTCCCGGACGCCTTAGGCCGTCACTTATGCCTGGTCGGCATACTCGTTGTAGGCTTCGGGATCTAACAGACCCTCAAGCTGGGCCGGATCAGTCACCTTTACCTTGATCAACCACGCATTGTCGTATGGCGATTGGTTGATCACTTCCGGAGCGTCGACGGCAGAGTCATTCCGCTCGACCACCTCGCCGTCGATGGGTGAATAGACATCCGACGCGGCCTTCACTGACTCGACGACCCCGAACGCCTCCCCGGACATAACGGTGTCTCCCGCTTCCGGGAGTTCGAGGTAGGTGATATCACCCAACTCCTGCTGTGCGTGATCGGTTAGGCCGAGAGTGGCCACATCGCCTTCCAGCAGCACCCACTCATGGGTCTTGGTGTATTTGCGATTCTCAGGTGCACTCATGTGGATCCCTCCTCCTCCAAGTCGTGATAGGTATTCTCTGGCGTTCAAAGAACGCGTCTTATGATTTTCGCTTGTAAAACGGGGTCTTCACCTGCACAGCGTCTACCGGTTTCCCGCGGACGATGACCTGTAGAGGCTTCCCGACACCTGCAGCCGACCGCTTGATCAACGCGAGCCCAATGTTCTCACCAAGCGTCGGCGACATGGCACCGCTGGTCACCTCACCAATCTCCTCACCGTCCAACTGCACCGGGTAGTGGGTTCGCGGAGCGCCTCCCCGTCCGGTCATCCTGAATCCGACGGTACGTCGCTCAGGTCCCTGTTCCTTGACCTGCGCCATGCGATCGCGGCCAACAAAGTCACCCTTGTCCAGACTGACGGCCCAACCCACGCCCGCCTCATACGGGCTGATATCGTCGCCGAGTTCCTGGCCATACAGAGGCATTCGGGCCTCCAGACGCAGCGTGTCACGGGCACCGAGACCCACCGGGACCAAGTTAGAGTCCTTGCCCGCGTCCATCAATGCGTCCCACACGGCTCCAATCTCATCGTTCGAGGCGTAGAACTCGAACCCGTCTTCGCCAGTGTACCCAGTACGCGCGATCTTCGTCGAAACACCGGCGATCTCGCCATTTTGCCATGCGAAATAATCAATGTTCCCAAGCGGTATCGAAGCGATCTTCTGTGTAATCTCTTCCGCATGCGGCCCTTGGATCGCGATCATTCCAATCTCGGGAGACGTATTCTGAAGTGAAACGTTCATGTCGTCGCGTTTCGCCCGCATCTCTTGCCACCAGTCGACATCACGATCGCCATTCGAGGCGTTCATCACAACCATGTACCCGTCCTCGCCCTCCGGGTTGCGGTAGACGATCAAGTCGTCGATGACGCCGCCATTCTCATTGGAGAGCAACGTGTACTTCGCCTGACCGGGATCAAGCGTGGACAGGTCGTTGGTGGTGGTGTACTGAAGAAAGGCAAGCGCGTCGGGACCGGCGACGGCAAACTGTCCCATGTGGCCGAGGTCGAACAAACCAGCCCGACTCCTGACTGCCCGGTGTTCCGCAATGATGCCTTCATACTGAACGGGCATCTCCCAACCGGCGAACGGGATAATCCGGGCGCCGAGC
>DASYWM010000305.1:0-8158 GCA_035936075.1 Thermomicrobiales bacterium | reverse complement strand
GTAAGCTGGCGCGCATTCTCACCGTTGCTCCTCGCGATCCAGAGCCCGCTGGTATAGGTGTCACCGTCGTCATCAACGCGAGTGACAACCCATGTCACCAGATCACCATTCGGTTGCGCCTGTGGGTCCGAGACAAGCTTGATCTGCTTGATGTCATCGGCCGTAATCGGTCGTTTGCCGCTTTGGACTGTCATGTATGTCGTTCCTTCATTGGGCAGGTGGAAGATTCGCCCCTGCATCGTGGACTGCAAGGGAGCATACCGGAGACAACGCGTGCTCTCAACAGTGGCATCGATACCGGGCGCTATACTTTCGTGGCGCACTTGAGCGCACCCCATGGCCGATTTGCGTCGAGGGTGACTGGTCGATTCCTGCACCCGCCAGACTGTATATCCAAGAGAACTGCCCTTGTGGTGAGACCATATCCGCTTGATCCCGACGACTCGGACCGCGGCCGAAAATTGAATGCGGCAGGGCAGGGGGCCGGGCGTGCTGGCCTCGGAGCGCAGTTGGCCGCTCTAACGGCAGATGCTATTGTCGCGTTGCTGGATCTCCGCCATCGCCGGCCGGATCTGACTCACTTCCTTGGCGCGTTGCTGTTACTTCTCGTCGGTATTGTGTTGATTGCTTCAACTTCACTGACGGATCAATACCTACATCGCGGTGTGGAGTCAGGTGCTGAGCGCCCATATGTGGTTCAGCCGTCTGGTCGCGAACTGGCGACTAATGTCGATCTGCGCATCTTCACTCCGGAGGATATCCGCGATGTTGCAGCGACACTCGGCGATGCCGGATTCGGCTACGTGCGCCAGGAATTTTCCTGGGCAGAGGTGGAGACGGACCAGGGCCAGTTCAACTGGTCCCTCTACGATCCGATCGTGGAGGCGATGAACCAGGAGAGCATTGCAGTAATTGCAGTCATCGTCGATGCTCCGCGTTGGTCCGTGGCGGGCGAGACGGTGATCAGCAACACTCGTCCTCCTGCCGACCCCGGTGACCTGCAGCGCTTCGCCAGGGAACTGACGGCGCACTATGGTGATCGGGTGCCGTATGTCCAAGTCTGGGATCGGCCGAACCTGGCGAGTGAATGGGGCGGTCGGCCCGCCACGGGCGCGACATTCCAACCATACCTGGCGGCCGGATTCTATGGTGCAAGGGAAGGAAATGCGGCAGTCCAGGTCATCACTCCAGAGCTTGCCGTGATGCCGGATGTCGCCGAGGGAGTCAGCGACCTTGCATTTCTTCGAGGGTTGTACAGAGCCGATGCGGAGGACGTCTTCGATATTGTCGGTATCGCCCTTGATGGTGGCACCAATTCCCCGGACGATCGCCGAGTAAGTGTGGAAAGAGAAAACTTCTCGCGGGCGATCCTGACACGGGAGTTGATGGTGCGGCACGGAGACGCGGACACGCCTGTCTGGGCGACGACCTACGGGTGGCCGGTCGGAAGCGAAGTTTCTCGCGAGGAACAGGCGGAGTATGTCGTGAGAGGATTGGAGCGGGCGTGGTCGGAATGGCCTTGGATGGGGCTCATGATCCAGTGGTCGTTCGCGGCACGGGCGGAAGATCCCGAGTCGAAATATGCAGTTGCTCCAGGTGGCTCTTCAACTCCCCTCTACCGTCGATTAACTGATTCCGACCTCCGGCGCCGGTCCGATATCGCCAACACAGGTTTTGCCCCGATGAATGCAGAGGCCGTGACATTCGAGGGCATCTGGGATGACCAGCACCTTGAAGGGCGCACGTTTCGCACGACCAATCAGGTAGGTTCCAGCACCACATTGAGGTTTCAGGGGACGGGGCTCATCGCGTTCCTCCGGTCAGGTCCCCAGGCCGGCGCATTCAGGCTCGAACTCGACGGGGAAATTATTCCTGGCGGCTACGGTGATGAAGAAAATCTCTGGAGCTTTTTTGTTTCGTTCCGGACGGACGACCTCCCACGTCGACTCGTCAGCGGTCTCGACGATGAGGAGCACACGTTGCGGATCACCTTGATGGAGCCGGGGGAATTGACACTGGGCGGATTTGTGGTGGAGCGAGAGGCACCCTTTGTCTGGCCCATCATTCTCCTTACCACGATCTCAGTTATCGTGCTCTTCCTCGGCCTGCGATTTATGATCTATCTTGTTGCTATTCGGTCCGGGCATTTGCAGCGTCGGGCAGATGCGCCATTTCCGGCGCTCCCCCGCATGCCAGATTGGCAACCGGGCAGGCGTGCTTGATGGCTGAATTTCGTTCCGACTCCTGGCGCCATACTCCTTCATTCATGGTTCTTGCATCATTCTCGCTGGTGGTCATCGGTGCCGTCATCTGGACGGGCATCGCATCCACACTTTTTGTGGCAGTGGCATTGTTGGGGACCGCAGTGCTATTGGCGGCACTTCTGCCAGCGGCAGGAGTGGCCGGGGTCCTTGCAGCGTTGCCCACGATGTACGAGCTGCATCCCATGCCGCGTGGCCAATTCAGTTTGCTGGAGTTGGCGATTCTTGTCGCCGCCGCGGGTACATTCCTGAACGTCCTTGCCCAGCTACGCAACCGATCATGGGATGTAATTCGTTCACTGGTAGTGCCGGCGCAAATCGTGGTTCCGGTACTATTGCTGGCGCTTGCGGCGGGTGTCTCTTTGCTGACGATCGCAGACCCCGCCCACCGCGCCGAGAGTCTGCGAGAGGTACGCACGGTTATCGTTGAGCCCCTCATTTTCCTCGCGACAGCGCGATTGGTGCTTCGCGATACGATATGGCGCAACTGGGTGGGAGCATCCTTCATTTTAGTTGGACTCGTTATCGCCATTGGTGCCCTTGTCCAGGTTGCATTCAACCTCGGCGGTGTGGCCGCAGGATCGGTTCTGAGGGCCACCGGGCCATACACACATCCAAACAACCTGGCGCTGTTTCTTGAACGCACCCTTCTGTTCACGGTCGCAGTCGCATTCCTCAAACCTCGTTGGTGGCCTGTCTGGGGTATTGTCGCGATCCAGCTTCTGGGAGTGGGCGCGACCTATTCGCGGGGTGCCCTGCTTGCGGTCGCGATATCCATTGGCTTTCTGATGCTCCTGCTTGGGATGCACCGGTGGCTCGGCGCACTGGCGATTGGAGGTCTGGTTGTTGGGGGAATGGCGTTCCTGCTTGCCCCTGAACGATTGATTGACGCCGGAGGCTCGGGTTCGGAGCCGACTCGCTTTGCGCTTTGGCGATCGAGCGTAAGGATGGCTCTGGATCACCCGGTATTTGGCGTCGGACCGGACCAGTTTCTCTACCAATATTGGCGGCGCTATGTCGAGCCCATAGGCTGGCCGGAGCGATACTCTTCACATCCGCACAATCTCGTGCTTGACGTGTGGTTGCGATTGGGTGTCGTGGGTCTGACGGCGTTTGCGACGTTGATTGTCGGACTCATCTGGTGGGTGAGGCGGTCGTTCGACTGCATTCGCGGCGATATCTGGAGCATGGGCGGCATTGCCGCGCTCGTCGGGGGCTTGGCCCACGGAATGGTGGACCAGGGATTCTTCCTGCCGGATCTCGCGACGATGACGTGGCTATTTGTCTCCTTCCTGATCACCACCGCCACAGCGAAACCTCCCGGTTTTTCCTCTCCACCTGCCCGCCCGAGGAATGAGCCGATTGGGAGGGTCGATGCAAGCCGTACGTTCTGATCCCGCCGAGGCGTTTCGGCCAAGGGACGTGATCGCCGTCCTCATCCTTCTAGCCGTGATCCTCGGCATGCTCGGCATTCCGAATTCTATAGGGGCCACCGTGGTACTCATGGGTACTGGTATTTTGCTTGCGTTGATCGCCCCGGCCGTGATGGTTTCTTTGGTTGTCATGACGGTGCCGGTGCAGGACAGCGTGGTGCTGCCGTTCTTCCGGGGAGAATTGACCCTTACCCAGATCGCAGTGTCGGCCATGATAGTGGGGTGGGTGATGGCGCTTCGGCGATATCGGGTGTGGCTCGATAGCATCACTCTGGGGTTTCTGGCAATCGGAGCCGCATTTCTTGTTTCTTTCATCGCGACGGACGACCTCGGGCTCTGGGCGGGAGAAGTGTATCGGTGGGTGATTGCCGCAGTCTTTTTTGTAATCTGCCGTAGCGTGCTGCGTGACTGGCAATCTGTCCGAGCAGTGCTCGTTGCCATTGCTGCAAGCGTCAGTGCCGTCGGTGCCTATGGCATTGGTCAGATCTCCGCATACCGGTCAGGGGATCTTGTAGTAGGAGGCGTATTGCGAGTATTTGCAACATTCGGCAAACCCAATCCCCTTGCGGCCTACATCGAATTCACATTACCCGTCTTGCTCCTTCTGGTGCTGCTTGGATTTCAGCGGCACTTTAGGCAGCGGATCGGCACGATGCTCTGGCTGCTCTCTGGGTTCGCTACGGGAATGGGCATTGTGATTCTCACGCTCACGCAGTCCAGAGGAGGGATGTTGGGGTTCGCTGCGGGGACGTTGATTATTCTCATGGTTCTGCCGGTTCGGCTGAGACTGGCCGCAATCGGTACGGGATTGTTGCTGGTTGCAATCATGGCAACGACTCCTTCAGGGCAATCTCAGCTGGAACGATTTGGCGATGCTCTGAGCGAATCGGAACAGGTGCAGACGGGTTCTACTTTTAATTATGGAACTGGTCGTTCAGCTATTTGGGCAACGGGAAGCCGTATGTTCGAGGATGAACCCTGGACCGGCGTCGGTGCTGGTGAGTTCGACTATCACTATCGGGAGTACGCCGCCGTATGGTATGACCGGTTCCCGATCGGCCAGGCACACAATGGCTGGTTACAGATGGGGGCACAGGCCGGGATTCCTGGCGTTCTCGCGTTCACGGGATGGGTGGCGGCAGCGCTGGTATCCTTGATCGGCGCCGTAAGGCGGAGTATCGATCCTCGTTCCAGAGCATTGGCATTGGGGGCGCTAGCCATTATGATCGCGTTTACCGTACATAGCCTGGTTGATTATCTCAACGTGCTCAGCCTGGGGCTGCAGCTCAGCTGCGTTCTCGCAATAGGGCTAAATCTTGCACCTGATCCGCTCAATTGTGCTCACGGGAAGCATGCCACCGGTCCCTCTATGTCCGTGGCCGTGCCGCTAGAAGCCGAGCCTGCATGACCACCGAATCGACGAAGTTCCTTCATGACCGGCCCGTCGAGGTCGATTCCGTCGGCGCGATTCACGACGCGACAATGGAAAGGGAGCCCGACGGACAGGATCCAGCGCCCGATTCACTCGGCAGACGCTTCCTAAACCTCCGTACTTTGGTGTCCTTCGGGATCGCCATCGCTATTCTCTTCTTTGTTTTTCGAGGTTTGGGAATCGATCTGGGAGACGCATGGGGGAGGATGAAACAGGCCAATCTCGTGTTGCTCGCCGGTGCTCTGGCGATCTTCTATTCGACCCTCGCCGTTCGCGCCGTGCGATGGAGATATATGCTCGCCCGTGCGGGCATTAGTAGAGCGCAGGGGTATCCTGTTCCCGCACTTCCGGGCATGTTCCAGATCATCCTGCTCTCCTGGTTCGCCAACTGCGTGGTTCCCGCTCGACTCGGTGACGCTTATCGAAGCTTCCTTCTCAAGGAGCGCACTTCGGCCTCGTTCGGGATGTCTCTCGGCACCATTCTCGCTGAACGCCTCATCGATCTCGTAATGCTCGTCACCGTCCTACTTGGCTCCGGACTTGTCGTCTTCGGCACACAGGCCCCAGACCAGGCGGAGACCGCCTTCCTGTTCGGAGGCGGCGTCGTCCTGTTCGGCGTCGTAGGGGTCGTGGTGCTTTGGCTCCTAAGGGACCGCATCGAGCAGTTGCTTCCCGTACGCGTGATGTTTCATTACCGGAAATTGAATGCCGGGATCTTCAGGGTTTTGAGGAAGCCGATACCGTATGCGGCAACAAGCGTGCTGCTCTGGTTGGGCGATGGATTACGGGTCTACCTCGTCGCGTGGTCGCTTGGGCAGCGAATCTCTTATCAAGCGGCAATCATGGTTGCACTGATCAGTGCTCTTGTGTCAGTGATTCCCTTCACCCCGGCAGGACTCGGGTTCGTTGAGGGGTTCATGGTGACTGCCCTCACCCAGATTGGTGTGCCGCCAGGTGCTGCAATCGCGATTGCCTTGCTGGACCGCATTGTGACGTACTTCAGCCTCATCGTGTTCGGGCTCCCCCTGTATCTGTGGGCCCTTCGGAGCGATCTCAAGGGTGTGCGTGAAAACCCTGGTTGAGGCGAGTGCTGCCTTCGGTCAGGGAGCGGGAATAGGGCGCTACGCGCGCAATATCGTCACCCGGCTCATCAGCGCCAGCGATGATGAATGGGCATTGGTTCGCGCGCCAGCTAATAGATCTGAGGCTTCGTTTTTCGACCCGGTGAGGTCCGATCGAGTAAAGGTGGTCACGCTCCCGTTCAGCCGCCGAAACGCCGACCGCCTGTGGTTTCGGATGCGACTGCCGGTTGATATCCGGCTATTCGGGGGCAGGGGAGATGTCGTCTACTCCCCGGATTTCACGGCACCGCCAATGCTCGGTGTGCCGCGGATGATCACGGTGCACGATCTTGCCTTCATGACGCATCCCGGCCATACCACCGAAGCCCTCCGTCGTTATCTCGAGGGCGTGGTACCTCGTGAGGTCGCTCGTGCCGACAAGGTGGCTGTCGTCTCGCATGCCACACGGAAAGATGTCGTCCGCCTGCTCGGGGTCCCTGAGCACAAGGTCGTTGTTGTAGCGAACGGTGTTGATGATCGGTTCTACCAGGCGGCGCCACTGGCTAGCGCGGCGCGAAAGAGACTGGGACTGCCAGAACGTTACCTGCTGATGGTGGGCACGATCGAACCGCGCAAAAACCACCTGAACGCCATGCGGGCACTGGAGAGATCCCGGGTGGGGAACCATCTTCCATTGGTAATCGCTGGTCGCACCGGATGGGGATATGAAGAGACGATGGAGCAAGCGCGGCGGCTGGTGAACCGGGGACTTGTCCAGCTCCTGGATTACTTTCCGGATGAGGACCTGCCCGGGCTCTATGCAGGGGCGAAAGCCGTACTCTATCCTTCCTGGACCGAGGGGTTCGGCCTTCCAGTCGTCGAAGCACTTGCATCTGGCACAGCCGTCGTCACGGGCACCGCACCCGCGCTGCGAGAGGTTGGTGGGGACGAGGCAATATATGCTGACCCCGGTGATGTTGAAGGTTTGGCAGATCGGATTCGCCACGTGGCCGAGCAGGAGTCGTCGGATGAAGATCGGGCACGCAGGCAGCAGTGGACAAGGCGGTTTTCGTGGGATTCTTCGACCTCTACCGTTATAGAAAGCCTCAAGAATCTGAGTCGGAGGTAGATGGAGCGGAGTCCGAAAAGGAGCTTGAGCCCCTACCGAAACTCACGCTATCGGAGTTCTGGCCACCATCGCCGCGCGTGAAGCCCCTTTTGATCGGGATGGGGTTTTTTATGCTCAACTTCCTGCTGCTCTGTATTTGGGCTTGGGCGCTGTACGTCAATCGATAGTCGAATCTTCGAGCCGTCCGTTGCGCGCGGCTGAGTTCACCCGGAGGTTGACGCACCGCGGAACCTTTGGTACTCTTTCGGGGCTGTTGGAGGCGTGGTGTAGTGGCCTAACATGCAGCCCTGTCAAGGCTGAGATCGCGGGTTCGAATCCCGTCGCTTCCGCCGGATAGACGTCGAGATTGACAGTCGAGGTTGAAAAACGGTGCAAAGGTGGGTTGTGGCTTAACTGCTGCAACCCATTCGTCTTTAATGTGAACCTCTTCGAACAGCAGCCGCGCGAGCACATTGCGTTGATCGTCAGTTGCGGCGCCCCATGCTGCCGGTAAATCGCTCAAGAATGTTGCTGCTCGTTCCAGAGCTTCCCCAACCTCCCCGGGCGTCTTTGCCGCTTCCAGAGATCGCTGCAACTGTTCCCTGCGCTCCAGGTACTCTGCTTTGGTGTAATCACCAAGCTCAAACAATGTCCGCAGCTTGAGCAATTGCGCCTCAAGCCGTCGCCGTTGCACCTCATCATCGTCGGCGTTTGCACGTGTCCGCGTCTGCGAAGCGAGGAGTACCTCTCGGTAGCTTTCTGGGATCGTAAATGTAGCCAAGTAGTTCATCAGCTGAGTTTCATAGACATCAAGGAAGGTCGAGCGCTGACTGCATTTGCCTCCTTGCCGCCCGCGGTAGCAG
>DASYWM010000304.1:0-5496 GCA_035936075.1 Thermomicrobiales bacterium | reverse complement strand
ACAATCCGGAGTCCGACAAGCTGATCATCGCCGCGGCGTCGACCATTGACCCGGAGGAGCGCAAACGCCTCTATTACGAGTGGCAGGAGGTCATCGCGCAAGATATCCCGCATCTCTGGATCGGGAATCCGGATGAAATTGTTGCCTACTCGACTGGGTTGGTGGTGCCGGAGCGGCCGAGCGCCTACCTGGCGTGGCGGGAGATTGACGAATGGTATTGGGCTGAGTAGCTTGTGGCGGGCCCGGATCAGGATACAAACATGAGCCCACTCCAGAGTGCCTCAAGCTCAATAGCGCCGAGCCTGGCTTATCGCGCGCTGGACGTCTCCACGGGCTCGCGTCAGCGCACACCGCTACGCTTTCTGCGCCGGTTGGCGGCACATCCGCGGATGACCGTGGGGGCGACGATTATCATCGTCGTCTCCGCGCTCGCCCTGTTCGCTCCATGGATCGTTGAACGTCCTCCCGACATCCAGAACGTGACCTATCGCTTGGCACCGCCGTCTTCCGAGTACTGGCTGGGTGGTGACTCCTATGGTCGCGATATCTTTAGCCGGCTGCTGTACGCAGGGCGGGTGTCCCTCTCCGTCGGATTGCTGTCGATGATCCTCACCGTCGTGATCGGCGTGCTCGTTGGCGCCCTGGCCGGGTACTACGGTGGCTGGATCGACCGCATCCTCATGCGATTGACCGAGATTGTGCTGGTTATCCCGACATTCTTCCTGCTCATCTTGACCGTTGCGACGTTCGGACGGAGCATTCCGCTGCTGATCCTGATCATCGGCGTCACCTCATGGCCGATCAATGCCCGCGTGGTGAGGGGGGAGATCATGAGACTGCGGAAGTACGATTTCGTGGTGGCGTCGCGTGTGGTCGGGGGTAAGGACTCGTGGATCGTGGTGCGTCATCTGCTGCCGCATTTGATCCCGATCGTGATTGCCAGCGCAACGATCCGGGTTGCGAACAATATCCTGATCGAGTCGGGGCTGAGCTTCCTGGGACTTGGAGTCCAGCCTCCAACGCCGACATGGGGGAACATGATTGCTGAAGGAACCAGTCTCATGCGCCAGGCATGGTGGCTGGTCGGCATTCCGGGGGCAACGATCTTCGTGGTGGTGCTGGCGTTCAATCTCTTTGGCGAGGGATTGCGTGACTTCCTCGACCCACGCACGCGAGGCAGAACCCGATGAAGTACTGGTTGGGGAGGATCCTGGAGACGATCCCGCTGCTGATCGGAGTCTCGCTGTTGACGTTTGCCATCTTTCGCATGGCTCCGGGAGACCCTGTGGCGCTGGTGATTGACCCGACAATGGTGTCGGAGGAGGACCGGCAGGCGGTTCGTGAGGCTTTGGGGCTCGACGAGCCCCTGCCCGTGCAGTACGTGTCAATGATGACGGGGTTGTTCACGGGCGAGCTTCGTTCGTTCAAGTCAAAGCAACCCACGACGGAGATCGTCATGGACGCCCTTCCTGTCACCATCATCGTCGGCGGTGCGGGGTTGCTCATCGGCCTGATCGTCGCGTTGCCCCTGGGAACGCTTGCGGCGCGAAGACCCGGTGGTTGGGTTGACCGGTTGGTGTCGCTCTCAATGACGGCAAGCCTGGCCATTCCCTCGTTCGTGCTTGGGCTCGTGCTGATCCTGCTTTTCACTGAGCGGTGGGGTATGCTCCCCGGCTCGGGGATCGCGCCAATCGGAACGATCGGATTCGCAGGCCTCGAATCCCTGCCATACCTGATCATGCCGGTGGCAGTCGTGGCGTTTAGTCCGGCATCCATCTTCGCTCGCTACCTTCGCGATGCCCTGGGCAGCGTGTTGCAAGACGATTACGTGCGTACTGCCCGGGCGAAGGGGCTCAGTGAAACGGTGGTCTTCTCGCGCCATGCGGTCCGGAATGCGCTGCTGCCTGTGGTGTCGTTGCTCAACTCCCTGATCCCGATCACGCTCGGGGGGTCGGTCGTGATCGAGATGCTGTTTGGGCTGCCGGGGCTCGGGCGAGTCACCACTCAGGCCGCCCTGACTCGTGACTACCCCGTTGTGATCACCGCTGTGCTTTTCGTGGCTGCGATCGCGGTCATTACCAACCTTGTGATCGATCTGGTGTATGGATGGGTTGACCCCAGGGTCAGGGTTGAGTAACCGGGCCGTTCGCCCGGACCCAGGCGTAAAGGAGCGGGCCTTTTAACGGAGATCTCAACGTTTTGCGATGCAGGGGAGGGACAGATGCCTACCGGATATGATCACATCGTCATTGCCGTGAATGATCTCGAGGAGACCATCGCGGATTACACGAGTGCCGGTTTCACGGTCACGCCTGGTGGTGAGCACAAACACGGCATCAGCCACAACGCGCTGGTGACTTTTCAGGACGGGTCGTACTTCGAGTTGATCGCCTTCCGCAATGGTGGTGAGGGACATGGCACGCACTGGCCCATCACGCTGCAGAAAGGCGAGGGGATCGTCGATTACGCCCTGCGCACCAGTGACCTGGAGCAGGAAGTCCGGCATCTGCGGGTGAGTGGCCTCGATTATAGCGATCCAAAGGATGGAGGGCGGTTCCGCCCCGACGGTCAGCGGGTGGACTGGCAGACCATCCGGTATGGAGAGGGTGCGAGTGTGCCGGCGCGGCTTCCCTTTTACTGCCACGACCTCACCGAGCGAACGCTGCGGGTGCCGGGAGGCGTGAACGCGGTCCATGCGAACGGCGTTACCGGGATTGCCGGGGTGTCTGTGGTGGTGAGGGACCTGGATGCGGCAAGCAAGGACTTTGTGGCGCTGACCGGTGACGCCGGTAGCGATGTACAAAGCACGCTACCCGATGTGTCCGGCGCGAGGCGGTTCGCCATTGGTGCTGCCTGGGTTGAGGTGGTTCAGCCGGCAGCGCATGCCTCCGAGCTCCGGGCATATCTGGAGAACCGGGGCGAACTGCCGTGCCAGGTCACCCTCGTCTCGCCAGAGGGGAGCGGTGACGTGCTCTCCGGGCAACTCACGCATGGTGCCCGGTTGCTTGTTGCCTCTGAGCCCGGGATACCAACCGGATTCACGGATGCGGATAGATCCGGTTCGCCGAAATAGATGAAAGAGAGCGTCTCGCATGGGTATCAAGATTGGTTTCACGCTTCCAAATCGCGGCGTGCTGTTCGGCGCAACGACCTCCCGGGAGCTTGTTGATCTCGCGGAGATTGCCGACAAGTCTGGAGGCTTCAACTCGGTTTGGGTGGGTGACAGCCTGTTCGGTAAGCCGCGTCTAGAGGCGATTACCTTACTGGCGGCGATTGCGGCGCGTACGGAAAGCGTGCGGCTGGGGCCAGCATGCATGGCAAGCTTCCCGCTCCGCGATCCAATCCAGCTTGCTTACCAGTGGGCGAGCCTGGATCTGATCGCCGAAGGCCGAACCGTGCTGGTGGCTTGCACGGGTATCGTTCCGCAGGCCGGTGGAGAGATCGAGGCCAAGACCTATAACGTCACGAACCGGGACCGTGTTCAGCGGCTGACTGAGGGCATCCAGGTGCTCAAGAAGCTCTGGACCGAGGATAATGTCAGCTTCACTGGCGAGCAGTACTCGTTCGAGAACGTGACGATCGAGCCAAAGCCCGCTGCCAGCCCGCGACCACCGATCTGGATCGCGAACAACGCGCCGGGAACCAACCGGGATCTGGTGAGCAAGACCCATCGCCGCGTGATCAAGCACGCGGATGGCTGGCAGACCTCGAAATGGGAGGCTGATGATCTCGCCTGGCGACTGAAGGACATCGATGAACAGGCGACGGAGCTGGGGCGGGATCCTCGCAGTATCGAGCGTCACCTCTATCACAATGTCAATCTGAACGATGACAGGGACGCGGCGATTGAGGAGTCCAAAAAATTCCTCGATCTCTACTACACGACGGACTATGCGAGGGACTTCGTTGAAGGCTGGGTGGCAACCGGGCCGGTGGAGCAGGTGGTGGAACACATCAAGGTCTATGAGGCGCTGGGATTTGATGAGATCACCCTGCGAATCACTTCATGGAACCAGCGTGAGCAGTTGGATCGCCTGATGCGGGAGGTGCTTCCACACTTTGGCCAGTCGTCGGGCCAGCGCGCATCGACGGCACAAAAGGCTGCGGTTGATTAAGCCAGGTGCAGCGATTGGCCCACGAAACCGGTCCAGCAAGTATCAACGAAAAGGCGGCCCAGGGGGGCCGCCTCCTTCTTGCGCCCGGGATGTTATGGACGTGGTGCCCTAGAGCAGAAACCAAAGGATGAGGACCAGCGCAACTACGCTGAGGATCACTACCGGCAGGAACATGGCTGTGGCAACGATCGGGGCACGGGCTGGTGATTCCGTCTCGCGGGGCGGAACGACATCATCGTTCTGGTCGAAACGAATCGGCTCATCCGGGCCGACATTCTCACCGTGCTCCTCGCGGGGCGGTACGTTCCGTGTTCGGGTGTGCTCTGGCCGGACGATTTCGCGTGCAGCTGACTGCTCCGGAACGACTGATTCGCCTGCAACTGTTTCGTCCCGCTCGGGACGCGGGTTTCGCGTGCTCATGGTTTGCTCCAATCTTGTGATGATGGGTCTGCGCTCGTTGGATGCTCTGTGGCATGTTGAGAGTTTGACGAGGCGATCCATCACTCTTGATGTCTAGACTGCTGTTCCTGCAACCGGGGTGCCACCAATCAGCCTGTGGCGCATACGGGAGCGGTGAACGCGTATAGTAGTTATGACCGATACGAACAGATGTTCGTATCGGTCGTCGCCGGTTCATCCCGCGATGTCCGGTATCCCCGAACGGGAGGACGCCTGTCACAGGGTGTCCTCCCGTTGCGTTTCTTGCCCGTTTCGCAAGGAGAAGTGAAGTGCCCGAGCTGATTTCCCCGTTGGAGCTGGGTCAGGAAGATGGTTCTCCGGACTCACACGACGCATCGCAAGCGAGCGATCTGGAGGCGGTGCGCGAGATGGTATTGCGCGCGCATCCTGACGTCGTGCCGGAGCTGGTTGCTGGTGACTCCGTGGCCGCATTGCTCGCGAGTGTGGAGCCGACACGGTCGGCCTATGCGCGGCTCGCCGAGGCATGGAGCGACGCACAGCCGCAACCGGTATCCGTCCCTGCCGGGGGCGGAGCGCCGTTACCGATTGACCCGGAGAAGATTCCGTCTGCCGAGAAGATCCGTCGCGGTTTGCAGGCGGCGAACCGGCGCACGTCACAGGAGGGGTAACGCGTGGCGATTACGAAGGCACAGGCGGCTGGCCTCTCGAACGATATGCTGTTGGGCGGTGTGATCGAAACCATCGTCAAGGAGTCGGCGATCCTCTCGTTCCTTCCGTTCATGGAGGTGACCGGAACCGCGCTGAGCTACAACCGGGAAGTGACGATGCCGGACGTGAACTTTTATGCCTCGGGCGACACTTCGGCGGAGGCGACGCCGACCTTCACCAAGGCGTAGGCCGCGCTGACGATTCTCGGTGGCGACGCCGATGTCGACAACTTCCTGCAGGCTGCCTACTCAGA
>DASYWM010000303.1:0-5122 GCA_035936075.1 Thermomicrobiales bacterium | reverse complement strand
GAGAGAATAACCTGCTTGCTCCGCTTCATCCCCTTCTGTTTCACCACCATGGCGCGCACATCGAGGATCTGCCGGGGCAGCGGAATCTCCACCGGGCAGACGACCTCACAGGCGTTGCAGGAGAGGCAAAGGCTCTGCGGGCCAGCAGCGGCGTCGATTCCGTGCATGAATGGGGTGACGACGAGCCCGATCGCGCCGGAGTAGATATAGCCAAAGACGTGGCCGCCGACCTCTCGGTAGGGCGGGCAGACATTGGCGCAGGCAGCGCAACGGATGCAGTGCAAAGCCTCACGGAACTCGGGGAGGTCGCGCATGGTCCGACGTCCATTGTCGACGAGGACGATGTGCTGCTCATGGCCGGGGCTCGGTCCCTGAATGAAGGTTGAGTAGACGGTCAAGCGCTGGGCCGTTGCACTCCGGGCGAGCAGCCGGAGCTGGGTCATTGCGTCCTCGTAGGTGGGGACCAGCTTCTCGATGCCCGCAAGAACGACGTGGACCGGCGGGATGGAGGACGTGAGGCGGCCATTCCCCTCATTTGTGACCATCATCACCGTGCCGGATTCTGCGATTAATGCATTGGCGCCCGTGACCCCCATGCCCGCGTTGAAGAAGACATCGCGGATGGCATCCCGCGCCGCGCGAACCTGCTCCTCAACGTCGCCACGGGAAATCTCCCGGCCGAGGCGTTCGCTGAAGACATCGCCGACCTGTTGGCGCGAGAGGTGAATCGCGGGCATCACCATGTGACTGGGCCGCTCGCCCCGGAGCTGGACGATCCATTCCCCGAGATCCGTCTCGACGACCTCGATCCCGTCCTTGAGGAGCACCTCGTTGAGCTCGATCTCCTCGCTGACCATCGACTTCGATTTGGCAACAAGTTTCACGGATCGTTGTCGCGCCAGGTCGCGTACGATTCGGGTCGCTTGGTCAGCATCATCGGCCAGGTGCACAGTGGTACCTGCGCGCTTCGCTGACTCGATGAATTGATCCAGGTAATGATCGAGGTTATCGATGGCCTCGCTCTTGGCGGCCTTCATCTGCTTCCGCAGCGCCTGGAAGTCGATATCCTCCATGACGGCCCCGCGCGACTGCTTCCATGACTGCTGGAAGTTGGTCAGGTTGCGGGAGAGCTGCAGATCCTCGACGGCATGCTGGTAGCGCTCTTCGAATGGGGTCTCAGGGTGCCCGTGGGAGGTATCGGTCGTCATGCAAGGCGGCCTTTCGGAGGATGGTCATTGTCATACAGCACACAGTACAGCGGGATCTCGCGTGGGCGGATTCCACTCTACGGAGCTAATGGCTACAACGGATCGTCATTCTGAGCGGAGCGAAGAATCCGACGCGAAGCGAATTGGTCACGAGACTCACAGGTTGGCCCCTCAATTCACGCTGTTGTCCCTCAAGGTCACGTCGTTTACGGAACGAACACAACGTGCATCACGGCAGGGCCCTGAACACCAATGGTAAGTTGGCGCTCGATGTCTGCCGTGCGGCTGGGGCCGGTGACGAAGGTGGCGTAGGATGAGCCGGAGTGGGAAATCTCGCGGAGCACTCCAGCCGCATCGTCAAGCGACGGTACCAGCCTATCGACGGGGCAAACCACGATGAGCAGGTTCGTCATTAGGCTCACGGATCGATCTGCGATCTCGGGTTCATCGAGCAACACCGATCCGGTCTCAGCGATCCCGACTCGGGCGACGGTCAGCCCTACAGGCTCGTCCCGCACCGTCGCTGGTCTGTCTGGCACCGCAAGCTCGTATCCGGCGGCCTGAAGCCCCGCAATAATCTCTGGCTGACACTCCTGCACGCGGGACGATACCCAGATCACCTTGGGGTGAAGGTCACCCGGCAGGCCCGCGATTGTTTCGACTGCTTCCGTCGTGGACTGAGCGTGGTGCGCGATTCCGCCAGCCGCGGCAAGGTTTGTCGAGAACGTCGCAAAGAGCGGCGTCAGAGTGTCGCGCCGATGATCCATGGATTGAACTCTTCCTCGCCGATGTTGTCCAGCTCGCTCTTGGTCTTCTCGCCGGAAGCCGTATCCAGAATCTGCTCGAAAATCTCCATGCTCAGCTCGTCCAGCGTGATGCCATCGAGCATCCGGCCGGCGTTGATGTCCATGTCCGGCTCCTGCTTTGCGTAGAGATCGGAGTTGGTAGCGATCTTTATCGAGGGTGCAGGTTTGAAGCCGAAGGCGGAACCACGACCGGTGGTGAAGCAGACGATGTTGCAGCCACCGGCTACCTGCCCCGTCACGGACACGGGGTCGTATCCCGGGGTGTCCATATGCACGAAGCCGCGGCTGGTGATGCGCTCGGCGTAGCCGACGACATCCGTCATTGGGGTGGTCCCGGCCTTCGCAATTGCGCCGAGGGACTTCTCATAGATCGTGGTCAGGCCACCGAGTTTGTTGCCGGGCGAGGGATTGTTGTCGATCTCAGCCCCGAACATCGACGTGTAGTCCTCCCACCAGTGGATCTTGTCAACCAGTTTCTGGCCAACCTCCGGAGAGACGGCTCGCCGCGTCAGGAGGTGCTCACCTCCGTATACCTCGCTTGTCTCTCCCAGGACTACGGTTCCTCCCTGGCGGACGATCTCGTCGGCGGCGCGGCCGAGCGCTGGGTTTGCTGTCACGCCTGACCAGCCATCCGAGCCACCGCACTGGAGTGCCAGGACAATCTCGGAGGCCGGGATCGGCTCCCGCTCTATCTTGTTGGCCTCCGGCAGGAGGTTGATCACGGCCTCGATACCGGCGCGGACAGATTGGCGGAAGCCGCCATCCTGCTGGATCGTGAGCACAAGTGGCGCGTCTTCATTCAGTGAGGTGTTGGCAATCAGGTCTTCCGGCTGGTTGGTCTCACAGCCGAGGCTCAGGATGATGTAGCCGCCGATGTTCGGATGATCGATAATGCCGGCCATGGTCCGCTGGAGGAGACCGAGATAATCAGAGCCGTAGTGCGCGCCGCATCCGCCCTTGGTCGGGAAGCCGACGACGCCATCGACGTTCGGGAACTGGTCCATGATCGGATTATCACGGAAGTATTCCGCCACGCGCCTGGTTGCTGTTGACGAGCAATTCACGCTCGCGAGAACGGCGACGTAGTTGCGGGTGCCCACGCGACCATCCGCACGGCGGTATCCCATGAAGGTGCGACGCTCTGCTTCTGGCACCATATCGACTGGACGATAGTCAGCACAAAAGGCGTAATCCAGGTCGAGTTCGCCCTGATGCACCTCGACATTCTGGGTGTGAACATGCTGCCCTGCTGTGATATCGGTGGACGCAAACCCGATGATCTGGCCGTAGCGGCGGATGTCACCTCCCTTTGGAATGGCGTGGATGGCAAACTTATGTCCGGGCGGGATCATCTGCGCGATGACGAGTTCTTGCCCCTCGCGCTGGAGCACGGTGCGGGGGAGAAGGGCGTTTTTCGCGATCGCGACGTCATCCTCGTTGTTGAGCAGAACCGCGACATCAGCGAAGTCAACACGACCACGATTGGCGGTACCAAGAAGGGGTTTGCGGGGTGCGACCGATTTCATGAGGGAATCCTTCCGTACTTCGGCTAGCGGGCGGTGAGCCCGCCATCGATAACCATCTGGGCGCCGGTAACATAAGCGGCCTCGTCTGAGGCGAGATAGAGTGCGAGCGGCGCAATCTCTTGCGGACGGCCCATACGGCCAAGTGGCTGGCGAGCATGGAGCTGCTTTCGTGTCTCCTCGATTTCGCCTGCATGGTACCGCTGCAGGTAGGCCTCCACGAAAGGCGTCTCGACGGTGCCAGGACAGATACAGTTGCAACGAATGCCCTGATCGACGTAATCCATCGCTGTGGATTGCGTCATGGAGATCACTGCGCCCTTGGTGGTGCCGTAAGCGAAGCGGCGGGCAACGGCAACCTGTCCGGCGATCGATGCCATATTGATGATGCACCCGCCCTTTGGGTCCTGGGAGAGCATCTGCTTCACACCAGCGTGGGAGCAGTTGTAAACACCATAGACATTGACGGCGATCAGGCGGGCAAAGTCCTCCGGAGACGTTTCCGTGAGATTGCCCACCATGCCAATCCCAGCATTGTTCACAAGAATATCCAGGGAGCCGGCGCGATCCACGATCGATGCTGTGGCCGATTCGGCGGAGACCATGTCAGTGACATCAAGCCGAACACCGAACGCTGCACCACCTGCGTCGGTAACCTCTTCAGCAACCGATGTCGCGGCCTCCTCGTTGATGTCCCCGATCGCAACCGTCGCCCCTTGTTGACCAAAGAGCAGGGCAATCTCCCGTCCGATTCCCGAGGCGCCTCCGGTCACGAGTGCGGTCTTTCCGTCGAGCCTGAACATCCACTCTCCCCGGATCGTGAGCGATTCAAAGGTACGAATTGCGTCGGCAAACACCGAGTAACATGCCGATTGTATACAAAATCGCAGGTGCTGCATAGCGAAATCAAGGCTAAAGACGGCCGGGGAATCGTGCGCCGAGGGATGGATCAAAGTTGAAGCAATTCCAGCGCGGGACTGTCAGGATAGAGAAGCTCGACTCGCTCGCGGAGCCATGCCTGTCGCCTTCGTGAGAGCCGAGGGATCATCCGCCGAAGGTCACTGGCGTCCCTGGAACGATGCGGAACGCGTGACTTGTAGAGGAGCTGGAACTCCGGTGCGATGATCGGGATACCCTCACGTACATCCGAGAGCTGGGCGATCTCACCAGTAAGCCGGCTGTCACGAGGGAATATCCATCGATCGCCCTCAGTGCAGATGACCATCAACTGAAACCGCCACACATCCGATGTTGACGGACGACACCATATGTCCCGGGTCCCCTCCGGGAGCGTCTCCCCCTCGATCCAGTGCCGTAGCGTGCCCGGAGGGTCAGCCGCCATAATGACCCAGCCAGGAAGCAATGCATGGACGTGCTCCAAATCGCGTTGCAGGACCAGCACATCGGTATCCTCGTGGAGCCGGGTGGGGTGTCCAAGATAAAGGTCCAGCGACCACCCGCCTGCGATCCACCACCGACCTGGATACGCCCGGAAGAGGTTTGCCACCGCCCTCGGCGGCATGGCGTTCCACGGTCTCTCGATTTCATTCATGGCATCTACCCTGAAATGACGAGAATGTTGGCG
>DASYWM010000302.1:0-4590 GCA_035936075.1 Thermomicrobiales bacterium | reverse complement strand
GCGTTATGGAGGACGGGCATCACTTCGACCTTGGAGGGCGCGGGCTTGAGGTGCTGCATTGCCCTGGCCACTCCCCCGGCGGAATTGCTCTTCTGGACAGGGCGAACTGGGCACTATTCAGCACCGATGTCGCGTACGCGGGAGCCCTCTACGTCTATGATCCAGCCAACCTGCCAACGTACCAGGCCTCACTGCAACGTCTCGCGGACTTGGTACCAATATTGAGTGCCGTCTACCCGGCGCATGACGCCAGCCCGATCAAGCCAGCGCTGCTTCTTGGCATGGCGCAGGGGGTCAGGGACGCTATGGATGGTATGGAGCCGTCCAGCCGCGCGGGCGACATGGCGCGCTACGAGTTCGATGGTTTCGCGCTTCAGGTGTGGGGGATGCCTGAACCGGCCTAGCGGTGGCTAGTGACCCCAACCTGCTGGCACATCTCGAGTACGGGGCAGGTTGAGCACTTGGGGCGGACGCCGGTGCAGATATGCTTTCCAAAAGGAACAAGCCGCTCGTTGATCTCGATCCAGTACCGTCCGGGCAGCACTCCCTCCAGGGCGGTCATCGTCTGTTCAGGGGTCCTGGTGTGGACGTACCCCCAGCGGTTAGTGACCCGGTGGACATGGATATCGACACTGATCCGCTGCTGGTTGCAGGCGATCCCGAGCGCGAGGTTCGCACATTTTGGCCCGACACCGGAGAACGACTGCATCAGCTCGGGATCGCAGGGGAGCTCGCCCGCGAACTCGTCGCGGGCGCGGATCGCGATGTCGCGAATCTGGACCACCTTCCGCTCGTGGAAGGTCACGTCGAGGATGAGCGCATCGATCTCGTCCGGGGTCATCATCGCGAGTGCGCCTGGCGTCCGCGCCCTCGCAAAGAGGCGGCGGGAGGCGACGACACTAACCTCGTCTCTCGTGCGGATCGAGAGCATGCAGGCGATGAGTTGCTCGAAGGGTGACCCGTAGCCATCATCCCGCAGCTCGAACATGGCAGCCTTGGGGAAGGGTGCCACCGCCTCCCGGATGCGTTGCATGGCTATGTCGATGTCGAACGAGCGCTTCTCCATCGTTGTCCTCCAATTACCCCATCACGTGCACGCCGTGTGCCGCTGGAGCCCGGGGCGAAAGGCAGGACTCCATCCTGCATGATCGTCAGGCAACGTCGAGGACCATCGTCATGCCACTCCCGGAGCGATACCTGATATGAGCGAGGCTCGAATGTCGGCTGTCCCACGAACGACCGGAGTGGGCGATAGGTGTAGTGTTCGGCTGACGGGCCCCTTCGCGGTCAACAGGACGAGGCTCGCCGTGAGGTCCTCGCGGCACGCTTTGATGTGACACTCCTGAGTGTGGCAACCGGTGTGCAATCCAACCAACGTCACCATCAAGGGCAGTACTTGACATCGCAGAGTCAGGGGAGGGGAACCGCATGGAGTCGAGGACTATTCGCATCGCTGTCATCCCGGGCGACGGGATCGGGAAAGAAGTGGTCCCTGAAGGTCTCCGGGTACTTAACCGGCTCGCCGAGCGCTCTGGTGGACGCCTGAGTTTCGAGTTCGAGTCGTTTCCATGGGGGTGCGAGCACTATCTGGCGACTGGCAGGATGATGGATGTCGATGGCCTTGAACGTCTCGCGCCGTTTGATGCGATCTACTTCGGGGCCGTTGGCTGGCCCGACGTGCCGGACCACATCAGCCTCTGGGGTCTTCGTCTCGCCATCTGCCAAGGCTTCGACCAGTACGCCTGTATTCGTCCGGTCCAATTGCTGCCTGGGATCACCAGCCCATTGCGCAACGCCTCTCCCGAGTCGATGGACTGGGTCGTAGTCCGGGAGAACTCCGAGGGCGAGTACGCCGGCATCGGCGGACGTAACCTGGCGAGTCGTGGTGAAGCGTCCGAGGTTGCCCTCCAGACCGCTCTCTTCACTGAGAAAGGATGCGAGCGCATTATTCGCTATGCCTTCAACCTCGCACGCTCGCGGTCGCGTCCCAAGGTGACCAGCGTGACAAAGAGCAATGCTCAGCAATATGCGATGACGCTTTGGGACGAGGTCTTCGCTCGTGTCGCCAAAGACTACCCGGATGTCGAAACCGAGCAGTTCCTGGTGGACGCGATGGCAGCGCGTTTTGTGCTTCGGCCTGAGACGCTTGAGGTCGTCGTCGGCTCCAACCTCTTCGGCGACATCCTGTCAGACCTGGGAAGCGCCCTAGCGGGAAGTCTCGGTATTGCGGCGAGCGCGAACATCGATCCCGAGCGACGACATCCTAGCATGTTCGAGCCGGTCCACGGATCCGCGCCAGATATCGCGGGTCAGGGCATCGCCAACCCGATTGCGGCGATCTGGAGCGGTGCCCTGATGCTCGACCATCTCGAGTTGCCCGAGCAAGCGGCGGCAGTCGTCCGCGCGATCAAGGCAACGACTGCCGCCGGTGTGCTAACGCCTGACCTCGGCGGAACAGCCACCACCCGAGAGGTCACGGACGCCGTGCTGTCGCATCTGGACGGGTGACGGCCTTTTCCACAGTTGGTCAGGCACCACGCGAGTGGATGACCTGCCCGGTGATCCAGCGGCCAGCATCGCTCGCAATGAAGAGGATCAGGCGGGCGGCATCCTCCGGCAGTCCAACGCGGCCAAAAGCCATCTCCGACGTAATCGCGGCCTTGACCTCGTCTGTCATCCATCCGGTGTCGGTCCCGCCTGGGTCAACGGCATTGACTTTGATTCCCTTCTTCGCGACTCCGGGGGCAAGGGAAGTCGTGAAGGCCTCGATTGCACCTTTTGTGGTGGCGTAGGAAAGCTCGGCGGGCATCGGGGCAACGCTTTGCCCGGAGGTCAGATTGATGATGCGTCCGCCACTGCCGGCGGTGAAGCGGCGCGCGAACTCCACGGAGAGCAGCGCCATCGCCCGGACGTTCACCGCGTAGTGACGATCCAGTGACTCTGCTGTCAGGGTCTCGTGGTCATCGTGCGTGGAGTACGCCGCGTTGTTCACGAGGATGCTCACCGGTCCCAGGCGCGCTTCTATGGTATCGAAGAGCCGGGCAGGGGAGGAAGCATCCGACAGATCAACCTCCATACCCTCTGCGCGGACACCCATGTCGCGAAGCTCGTTGACCAGTGTCTCCGGCTCGGAGGAGGTAGTGCCATAGGATGCTTGATCGTATGGGGTCCAGTGAGTAAAGGCGATATCCGCTCCGGCGGCTGCAAACATCCGGGCAGTCGCCGCGCCAATGCCGGCGAGGCGGCTGGCGCCGGTGATCAGGGCGATCCGTCCTGCGAGGCTAAGTTCCATGAGTTCCTCCGCGTGTGCTTCTCCATGTTCCGGTGATGCACCTGAAATGGCTGTGATAGTTGCGTTCCCCCGGTTCGTCCTTCTGGATCAACCAGTCGGTGAGTGTGGTATCTCTCTTGCGCCTGCGGTACCTCAGGCGCGGCTGCATCATACCGCGATGTCGAACCTGCACGAACACGTGAACAAGGGGCACCAAGGTGGAAGAGCAGGAAGAGGGATCGAGAAAATCGTGTTTTGTCATTGCCCCGCTCGGTGAGGACGGCAGTGTCGTTCGCGTTCGTTCCGACAAGGTGTTTCGGCATGTCATCAAGCCGGCTGTAGAGGAGTGTGGGTATTCCCCTCTGCGATCCGACATCGAGCCGAGACCGGGAATGATCGGGCAGCAGATTATCAGCCATCTCCTCCAGGATGATTTGGTGATAGCAGACCTGACCGGCCTCAACGCCAATGTCTTCTATGAGCTGGCCATCCGCCATATGGTGAGCAAACCGGTGGTCCAGATCATCCAGAAGGGCGAATCCCTTCCTTTTGACATCACCCAGAGTCGCACAATCTTTCTCGATCACACGGACCTGGACAGTGTCGAGCGATGCCGGCAGGAGATCATCACGCAGATCGGGGAGCTGGAGCGAGATCCGTCGCTCGTCGAGAATCCGGTTTCGCAGGCGATCAGGATCGAAACGTTGAGCCAGAGCCCCGATCCAAAGGATCGACATGACGCGAAGTTCCTCGCGCGACTGGATCGATTGAGCGCCCAGGTCGAGATGCTCCTTTTGGACCGGCAGTGCCAGCGTCCGGAGATCGGTGGGTCTCTTGCGAACGGGCCAGTCGTCGGGCGTCCTGCTGACGCGGTGCCGGGCAGCAGCAACGCGAATCAGCCTGGTCCAACTCCGGGATCGCCTTTTGATCGCGTCGGAGGAATGTCGGTAACGCTTGAGCAGGCGGTTCAGGCCCTCGGTCATCCGCAGGGTGCCGGCGACCATCCCGGGACGTGTGGCGATTCGGATCCGGCGTAGTGCCAAGCGAATCCTCCTCGGCCGTCTCTGGCAGTCGACAGCGCTTCGCGTAAGATCCATCCCCTTCGACGTCGCTAAGGGTCTGAATGACGATCGTGTGCGAGGAATCTGTACGAGCCAATCAGTTTAACTGCGCTCCCTGCTCGTGACACGGCCGCAATGGGATGGGTCTTGTTTGGGGCTGACCCGTGGTGTGGGAGGCAGGACGGGCTCAAGACGCCGCTGCACAGGACTGTCAGTAATATCTGCGAGCGAAGAGAGGGGGTGGGGGGGGGGGGGGGG
>DASYWM010000301.1:0-5382 GCA_035936075.1 Thermomicrobiales bacterium | reverse complement strand
CCACCGTCCGGGGCTACGTCCGGTCCGCCGAGCTGCTCCTGGACGAACGCACCGACCTGCTGGGCCTGTTCACGCGTGCCGTTCGGGACGTCTGAAAAATAGGCGACTGTCATGGTGACCTCCCCCATCCTCAAGGGATGGCTAGCTGACGACGTACACCGATTGGGAAGAGAGCGTGCTGCCTCCGTTGTGTGGGCCAAGCGGCAGCCTCTGTTTGTACTCTAGTGCAGCGATAACAATCCGACCTCTGTACAAATACGTATTCGGCGTCCTACGGATGGTGCGCGCAGGGACAGTCGGCTCGAATGCCGGGAATGCATATGTCGTGGCTTTCCGAGCACGACAATGCCCACGAGGTCTCAGGAGCTGCGTCGTTCATCTCCCTCTCCGTCTGTTTCCGGTGATAGCCACCACACGTGTCCGATATATGATGAGGGGGATCATTGTCTGACAATCGAGGTGGCTCACCGGCGCACGGAAAGGCGGAACAGAGTGGCTCTTCACACACGTGTCCCTCTCCGAACCCGACTCCTGCTTGCCGCCCTCTTGCCCGGACTGGCAACCGCCATGATGGTGATCCCTCCACTGCGCTCAACCTGGCTCTCGCCCATGCCATGCGCGAACTGCTCCAAGAGGCAAATCTCTCCCCTGCCGATCTTCAGCAGGTCGGGGCCAGATCGATCCATCTTCTTGTTCTGGTTGCTCGTGTTTGTGGTCAGCGCCCCGATGGTCGCATTCGTCGTGAACTGGCACTGGCCCGCCGCCACAAACACAAACCGGGCATTCCTGGTTGCCCTGCCCCAGCCTGTCATCGTGCCGCTGATGCTCCGTTTCGATGTCTGGCTGGACCTTCGGGGCGGATATCTGTTGCGAGACTCGGGCGAAGAGGCGATGGCCTACGGGATCGCAACCGTGGGCGGTCTCCTCATCGGGCTCATCCTCATGATCCTGGTGGCCGTTGGCGGACAGCTGGGGGCCCGACTCGGGGACCGGTAGGCTCTGGCAACGGAGATCGTGCACCCAACCAGGCACGACAACGGCCCCCAAGGATCGGGAGCCGCGTCAATGACCTCTTGGTATGACTGGCAGCCGAATCCGTCGTTGTCATTCCCGTGGAAGCCGTGTGGGCCCGGGCGATCGTCCAGCTCTTGGCGGAGGTTCCAGACACGACACCATTCACGGGAAATGCGCGGCAATCCTGACCGGTGTGTCAGAACGGAATGAAAAGCCCTTGGAATGCCGCACCATTTCAAGAGTGTTAGAGGGAACCTGTTACTTCTCCCGGAAGTAGACGATTTGCCCACCCTGGCGCTCGTCACCCTGCCGGACAACGAGGCCGTCGACCCCCTCATAGTGACCCCATTCGTCGCCACGCTTGGCCGCCTCTGCGGTTTCCGGGTCGACCAGCTGCGCGTACATCGAATGCCGGCTGCAAAACCACACATTCTCCGCGCCGTCGACCGGGCGCATCCGGTGCCGGTCGCGTGGATGCTTCATCCCCACTTCGCAGACGGGATTCGGGCCAGATGATGTTGTGGACATAGGTAAAACGGTACTCCCTGGTGAATGGAACGATCTGCACATCTCACCCTGAGTATAGAACCGAACGGCAGGTCGGGGACGGGCACGCCGGAACGCAGGCAATCCCGAGCGCCCCTCCGATGTCGTCTCCGCGTGGGTTGCCCCATCTATCTATAAAGGAATGGTCTCGTTCCCGGGGCGCGTCGCTTCCGCCCGGCTGCTAGCGCTGCGCCTCGCGAAACGCACGTGCCGCCGCCTCTCCCCAGGTCTCCTCGTCGATGCCCCGGCCAACCGCCTGGCGCGCAATGGCGACGAGGGCATACTGCAGGTCGTCCGGTAGCACCCGGCCTTCGGCATCCACCTCCGGCAGCTCGGTGGGAGGGTCATTCCGCGACGGCGAAACCGCGTCGACCTCGGCTTTCGTCAGGCGCCCCTTACGCGCAAAGCGATCGCCAAGCTCCCGCTGGATCTCCGGGTCGAGCCGCGCAACGGCCAGCGCAATGCTGGGACCGATCTTCCCTTCGCTGAGACCGATGAAGATGCGGCGGTCCAGCTCCGCGAGGAGCTCGCGGGTGGTGATGGTAGAGGGAGTCATGCCGGTGAACTCGGCCAGCTTTTGGCGATTGACTCCCGACCGCTGGAGCTCGTTCATCGCCCAGAACTCGGTGACATAGTTACTGGTCCGGAAGCTGTTGGTGACCAATGTGAGGTTGGCCATCTCCGGATCGGAAACCTGCTGGAGGACACGCCCTGGCACCGCATCGAGCTTGGCTGCCCGTGCAGCCGCCACGCGCCGGTTCCCATCGACGATCACCAGCCGGAGCTCCCCGTCGTCATCGACATGCTCCGCCAGGATCACCGGCACGATCACGCCATTCCGTCGCACGCTCTCCACCAGGCGCTCCGCCGGGCGCGGCCCCACCGTCTCGTCGATCTCCGACAGCGCCACCTCGCGATCCACGATCTCCACCGACACCCCTCCAGTCCACGCAGCCCTATCTCAGCCATATGCAGGACCTTATCACGAATGAAACGTATGTTCTATACCCGTTCCGTGCGCTGCACGGGAATGAGGCTCTGATATGATGGTGCCATGTCGCCGCGAGCAACCGACTTGATCGTTCTTCCTTATAAAGGAGGCCATGACGATGTCCTTGCCCCGAATCTCACGCCGTACATTTGGCACCGGGCTCGCGCTCAGTGTCCCGGCGGTGGTGGCCGCTCATAACGCAACCGCGCAGACACCGGTCGCGACACCTGAAGTCGCCAGTGCCCCTGGGACTGACACATTCGTCGTCCCCGTGCGTCCACACGACATTCTTGCTGCCCTGCTCGCGACGCCATTCGATATCGGCTCTACCCTCTTGGGTATGCCCTTCGAGCCCAGGAGATGGACTGATATCGGTCAGTCACCATATATCTCCTCGGTTGGCGGCGTGTTGATCCAGCGGTCAGACGGCGCGGGAGACGCCGGTGACCAGATTTTGGGAGGATATGGCGTCTACCTGCAACCGGAAGGGGCGCAGGCGGCCAGGCAGCTCGGGGAGCTGGCTCACGCTGAGGCAGCAATCGAGACATGGCCGCTGGTCCTCGGTGGCCTCCAGGGTATCACCATCGTCCATGGCATCGGATCTCCGGAGGTGCTCACGCTGGTCCCGGTGGACAACGTCCTGGTAATCGCTCGCGACATCGACCTCGGGGAGGGAGAGAGCGACCGCGGCCGCACGGTCATCTTCCGGTCCGTGCGGCACGCCACCGTGCTCCTGGATCATCTTGAGCGGATTACGAGTCTGCAGACTTGGTCTCGTCAGACACCGGGTTGATGCGACCCACCAAGAGACATGGTGTCCTGGAAAGCATCAACCACCGCAACGCGCCGCTATCGACCTCATTGCTGCCTCGACGTCCTGTCGTGACCGGCAGTGGATGGTCTTCCGCCTATACCGCGCGAGGAGATTGGCGGTAGCATCCCTGGTGACCGCCCGGTCATCGTCGGGAGCGGCTGCAACGTTGGCCGGTGCACGATAGTACCGCCTCGCATCCAGCAGGAAAGGGCCCAGCCGGCGTAACCCCTGATGCGGGTTTGCTCCCACGCGGCTCGCCCTGGCGTGTCTCAGCAGGATCCTCCACGCAGCCAGGTGCCACGGAAGGTCAAGCCAGATAATTGCGTCGGCCCGGTCGAACAGCTCGTCCGTCCACCCCAGGAATATGCCCTCGGTGATCCAGGTATCCTGCCTGGACACGGCTACGACATCGGCCAGGCGCAGATCGAGTGACCGCTTCGCACCTGCCCCGTGCTCGTAGGCAACGGTATCCAGTTCGCATAACGGGAGCGAGCATTCCCTCGCGAGGCTGCGGGTTAGCGTCGTCTTGCCGCTGCCCGGCCCACCGACGATGTGAACGCGCATGACGGATGTCAATCACACATCCCTTCGTTTCAATGGCACTATTAACTGCTGCTGGCTCGCTCCTTCCGCCCGCCGGCTTGAAGCCTGCTGATGCTCCCGGAGCAGCAACATCTCTTTCCGCATGGACGCTTCCCCGGACCGTCAATCTCCTCCACCTATCCGGGATAGGCAAACGCTGGCCCGCGATGCACTCAATCGACAAGCAGATACAATGCTCCGGTGGCAGCAGCAAGCAAAAGCCCATCCAACAGTCCCCTGCAGCATGGAGCCGCGCATGATCTGCTCTCTTGATCTCATATCATTCCGCGGATGTACCCCACGATGAAACGCTTCTGGATCGTCGCAGCTGCTGTCGCGACGTTTGTGCTCGTCAGTTTTCTCCTTGTCGAAGCCCTCGGGATCTCCCGTCTCGTCAATCCGTCCAACAGGATTCAGGATGGCGGCATGGGCGCCGCGCTGCTGGGCGGAGGTCTCCTGCTGGCTGATGTCCTCCTTCCCATCCCCTCGAGCGTGATCATGATCGCCCACGGGGCGGCCTTCGGGATCCCGCGGGGGACCCTGCTCTCACTGACCACCAGCGTCGGCGGTGCCATGATCGGCTGGTACATCGGGCACCGCGGCAGGGGGTTGCTGGGGCGCCTCGTCCCGCCGGCCGAGCAGGAGAACGCCGCCCTGTTGATCCGCCGCTGGGGAATGACAGCGATTGTTATTTCCCGCTTTCTGCCCGTCGTCGCGGAGACGGTTGCGGTGATGTCCCGCACAACGGACCTCGGATGGAAGAGGGTGCTCCTTGCGATGACGATCGGGACCCTCCCCCCGGCACTCATCTACGCGATCGCCGGCACCCTGGCCACCGATCTCGCGAGTGGAGTACTCGTCGCCGTGTCGGTCATGATGCTGGCGGCAATCGCATGGTTCGTCGGGAGGCGACTCACAGCACCGGCGTCTCCGGCACGGGAACCAAATCCCGGCCAACTATGATCGTGGACCGCAAGCTGCTTCGCGTGCCCACAGGTGCAATCCGTGCGATGGAGTGCGATGCGGGACAGCAATGCAGACAAGCCTTTCCTGGGAGACGGAGGTACCGCAATGACAGAATCTACCGTCGAATCATTCATCCTTGAAGATGACGGCACCTTTCCGAATAACCCGCTGTCCGTGATCCTCTATCGCCAGGCAATCCCGCTTGGCGAGCAAGACCCGGCCCGGTCTACCGAGGAACGCTTCGTCGAGAACGGATGGAGTGGTCTCTGGCGCAATGGCATCTTCGACTTCCACCATTATCACGCCACCGCCCACGAGGTGCTCGGGTGCGCCCGGGGGACGGTCCAGGTTCAGCTTGGCGGACCCGGCGGCCAGAGCGTAATGCTTCATGCCGGAGACATTGTCGTGCTCTCGGCCGGAACGGCGCACCGGAACCTCGGGCACAGCGATGACTACCAGATCGTCGGTG
>DASYWM010000300.1:0-3266 GCA_035936075.1 Thermomicrobiales bacterium | reverse complement strand
AACAGCCGGTAGCCAACGGCGAAGGCAAGGTACCCGGCCAGGGCGAATTCCATCGCGGGCCAAGACACTTGAAACCGGCCGCCGGAGACCAGCCCTCCACCGTGGAAGACGAACACAGCCGGCCGGGAGCTTTTCCAGCCTACCGGTCGGTAAATATCGAGGCGCTGGACCTCGCGCTCGTTTTCGCCATAGACAATGTCCGGCTCTCGCTCGAACCTGGGTGGAGCGGAGTCGGCAATTCGAGCCTTGGCGTACGACGCAGGGGGATTAAGGACCTGGCCCAGTCCACCGCCGGCAAGGCCGGCTAGCGCCGCCCGCCGCGAAAGGGATAGAGGTGGTCGGCGGGTTGCCATGGAGGACACCTTCTTTCGAGGAGGAGGCACAAGGGCAGCGGGGTCAATGGCTTCCCAAGGAGGTACTGTTCTCAGCATACCCCTCGTTAAGGCCAAAAGATACTGGCGTGCACCCTCAGATCCGATCTCGATGGCAGGCAAAGACGCCACACCAGATACCGGCATCGACGTCACGGGGATCTCCTACACGCAACCCAAGTACACGAGGTAGCTCCAGCTCCCTTTGGGGGGCAGTTGTCCTTGTGTTGTGAAGATCGCTGGCGTGCAGCCATACAGCTCGTGCATGCGCTACATTGGAGATCGTTCGTTCCGCCAATCCGTGAGCAGAGATAAGGACAAGAATCGGTGTCGACCCACGACGGGGAACATACAGCACATCCATGGACTGCCCAACGAGTCACCACGGGGGTCTCGGGATTCGATGAGGTCCTAGATGGCGGCCTGCTCGAGGGCGCCTCGTGTCTGATCTCGGGTGGCCCCGGAACAGGCAAGACCACACTGGGCAACCAGATCGCTTATCACCTTGCCGCTGATGATGTGAACGTCCTCTTCGTGACCGTCATGGCGGAAGCGCACGATTGCATGCTCATGCATATTGCGAATTTCGGGTTCTTCCGTGCTGAGCTCGTGGGACACCGGGTTCACTACGTCAGCCTCGTGCATCAGCTCGCGGAGAACGGAGTATCCGGTGCGATCCAGGAACTGCGACGCATGGTCCATACGTATGACGCGAAACTGCTGGTCATCGACGGGATTGCCCGCTGCGAGGACTTCGCACCCTCTCGTGCGGCCTATCGGAGCTTTGTGTCCGAACTGGTCGCGCAGATGGCTGCGTATCGCTGCTCGACGCTCCTGCTCGCTCAGCCCGACAGCGAGAGTCGCACCCTGCATGACATCGGAACCATCGTTGATGACATCGTCCTGTTGGAGGACGTCAGCTTGGGCGTCCATGACACCCGGTTACTGCGCATGCTGAAAATGCGCGGTGCCGTACCGTTGCGGGGCCAACACGAGTTCGTTATCAACCATGCCGGCATTGACGTCTATCCCCGCCTGGAGGCACGGCCGCTTGCGATCCAGCCAGCACGACCCATGCACCAGAAACGGCTTCCTGTTGGCATCGATGGACTGGACAGCCTCCTACAGGGCGGGCTCCTGACGGGTTCCTCGACGCTCATTGCAGGACCGCCCGGGATCGGCAAGACCACACTGGGACTTCACTTCATTGCTGAAGGGGCACATCGTGGCACACCCGGGATGATCGCCAGCTTTGGTGAGGCACCGGAACGCCTGACTTCCCGTGCGACAGGGTTTGGTCTGGAGCTGGAACGGCATGTCGCTTCGGGTGCTGTACGCATCTTGTGGCAACCAACGTCGGACCTCCCGCTCGATGCCTGGGCCAATCAACTCCTCGCCGCAGTCGTCGAGCACCGCCCACAACGACTGTTCATTGATGGCTTGACGGGACTCGTCCGCCTGGCATCCTTCCCCGACCGGCTCCCCGGGTTTCTCTCGGCGCTGGGCAACGCCCTACGGGCTGAGGGAATAGCAACGATCATCTCGGTCGAGACCCCCACGGTCGAGGATGCCGAACTCGATATCCCCCTGCCCGAGGCGGTGGCAACGCTCGACAATGTGGTGTTGCTGCGATACGTGGAGCCGCGATCGCGCTTACACCGGCTCATCTCCGTGCTGCGGGTGCGTGAGAGTGGCTTTGATCCCGGGATTCGGGAGTTCACGATTACCGACCGTGGCATTGAGGTTGCATCGTCGAGTGCGAGTGCGGCAAGCGTGCTTGGTGACGACACGAATCTTCCCCCCTCTCCGCCGAAGAGTGGCGAACACGACGCTGCTGGAGGCACATCGAACAACGATGGACAAACGACCGATCATCCTGGTGGTGGATGACGAAGCACCGATACGCCATGTGCTGCTGGATCTGCTTGCCGACGAGGGATACCAGGCGATGGAAGCCCCCAATGGACGCATCGCCCTGGAGATGGCACGGGAGCACCACCCCGATCTCATCTTGATGGATGTGATGATGCCCGAGCTCAATGGCCGACAGACCCTCACGGCGCTCCACGCCGAGCCAGCCCTCGCCACCATCCCCGTCGTATTGATGAGCGCAGCAGGCCGGGCTATGGCACCAGCCGATGGGGTCGTGACCTTCCTGTCCAAGCCCTTTGACCTCCAGCAGGTGCTTGATGTGGTCAAGACGGTGCTCCTGAACCGGAGCACGCCATAATCCGCGCGTGTCCTCAGGCAGATGATGGCGAAGATCTCATAAAGGATCGAAGCGCTCGTACGCCTTGATCAGCTCCTTCGCCCGGCCCGCCGGAAGACGACACTCCTAGGCATAGATAAGGGCCAGTCCCTAGATCCCCGCGGGCGTCAGGGGCTTGGTCATGGTTGCCTCTCAATCGTCCATGCAGGAACCACGCATCCCTCCTCTCCGCACCCTACCGTGCTCGCTCCCTCGATCCACGTGGCCCCTGATGCGTTAGGAAGCCGCTGACTCGCACGCATTGAGCTAAAAGGCAGGGTCCACTCGGGTCGCCAGTTTACCGGCTCACGACTCTATGCCTGCATTGCGCTCCATGGCCGACAGTTGCTGTTCCGCGACCTCCATCCCGAACACGCGCACGATCTCACCCCACTGTGCCAACGCCTGCTCGACGGTGACGTCTCCATTGACCGTCGCATGCAGTCGACGGATCCGTTCCCGAACACGTTCACTGTAGGTGGCGGTCTCGTCCGTCGCCCGGTCTGCGGGATCGCTATCCAGTTCCACATTGACTCCAAGACCACGATGGACTAATGCGAATCTTGGAGATCGGTCTGCAGGCGCATTCGCTCAAACAGCTCGTCGCGCAGTGCCTTCCAGTTGGCACCGTCGCTTTCTCCATACAC
>DASYWM010000299.1:0-6222 GCA_035936075.1 Thermomicrobiales bacterium | reverse complement strand
GCTTATTCGTGGCCGTCATTGTCATGCTCTACAACGCCGTTCAGGCAGTCATCCAGGCCGTCGCGCCCAACAGTTCCCCCTGAGGCATTCGACCACAGGCAGCACAGTGAGGCTGTGACGTTCGGTGGCGATCACTCCTGGCTGATTGTGCTGGGATAGCGTTTCGGTCCACAGGATCTCGCTAAGCCGTCGACTGGCACGCCAAAAACGGCTCTATCACTATCAGCGACGGGAGCAGCATGCGGGAAAGAACACTTTACGGGCTGATCGTACTTGCAACAGTGATGTCCCTAGGCCACCACATCGACCACATAATTCGTGGCAACCACGTCGGGTGGCCGCTCCTGGCAGAGCCCACGCCGTTCACCTACAGCATCGGCGTCTACCCGCTCATCCTACTGGGACTGTACCTGTACGGGAGAGGCAAGGTCGGGCCTGGCTACTGGGCGCTCCTGAGCGGGGCGGGGGTGGTGTTCCTGTCCATCATTCATTTTGGCCCCGCTGCTGTTGAGCCGCCGGGCGACATCATCAACCTCTACGAACCACGGATCATCGGCTGGCTGGCGTTTGCCTGGCTCGTGGCCTTTATCGCAGTGCTGGTCGTCACTAGTATCTATGAGGGGCATGCATGGTATCGCATGAGACGGGGATCTGCAGCGGGTCAACGTTGAGGCTGGGCTGGGGCATTTAGAACCCCTTTATCTGGCAGAGTCACCGTCCGAAGAGGAGATTCTATTGTAAGGGACGCTGCACCAATGACCGGGCCAAACTGGCTCTATTCTTTACTTATCCAGTCCAGTGCAGCAATTATGGTCATCGTAGGAGGTCTTTTGACCGCCAGTATTATGAATATAGTGAGCAGGCAAAACGCTTTATTAAGAAGAACTTGCAGATCTGGATAATCAGTCCATGGTCCTTACATCCCGGGAAACCTTCCAGCCAACCACCTTGGTGGCTCTTGCTTAACCACGTGCGGATTCCGTGTCGGAGGCGTGAAAATGCCGGACGTTCCCATCGTCCGGCGTCTTCACCTGAGGCGATGATAGGGGGGAACAGGTCGTCGTCCCTATCGTGCTTCCGGGAGGAAGCCTCTCCTCGAAATTCTATGGACCGCGCGCATCAGGATTCAGCACCACCAGATCGATTGATGTCGCGTCCGGTCGGACTATGGGAGCCTGTCCAACGACACGGGGGATGGTTCCGTCTTCGTTGTCGATGCTCCTCCTCGTCCCCGGAGGGGTCCTCTACAGTATCCCTGCTTTGCATAAGCGCAGCATCACCCAAACTGCGTAGTTTCACCTCCGACTAAAGGCGGAGAGTTTGTCCATGAACGGTCACCTACACCACCAGACGGGACGCTTGATCCCACGTTGGCCTAGCGGTTACTCCTCGCTCCCGGCGGCAGTGCCCTGGCTACGCCACTGCATGGTGTAGAGGTTGTAGTACATGCCCTTCGCAGCGATGAGCTCGTCATGCGTGCCCATCTCGACGATTCGGCCCTCGTCCATGACGACGACCTTGTCGGCCTCCCGAATGGTCGAGAGCCGGTGCGCGATGACAAACGATGTCCGGCCCACAAGCACCCGCTTCAGGGCCTGCTGGATCAGGTGCTCGGTCTGCGTGTCGATCGAGCTGGTGGCCTCGTCCAGGATGAGGATTTTCGGGTCCGCCAGCAGCGCCCTGGCAAAGGAGATCAACTGCCGCTGCCCGATGGAGAGACTGACCCCCCGCTCCTGCACCTCGGTGTCGTACCCGTCTGGCAATTTCTCGATAAACTCGTGCACGCCGACATCGCGGGCGGCCTGCTCGATCTCCTGACTGGTCGCATGGGAGCGGGCGTAGGCGATGTTCTGCCGGATGGTGCTCCCGAAGAGGAAGGTGTCCTGCAGCACGATACCGAGCTGGGAGCGCAACGACTCCTGGGTGACATCGCGAATGTCGTGTCCGTCAATGGTGATGCTGCCACTCCAGACATCAGAGAAGCGCATCAGCAGATTGATCATTGAGCTCTTGCCGGCGCCAGTCTCGCCCACGAAAGCGATCGTCTCACCCGGCTTCACGTGCAGGTCGATGTCGTGCAGGATCTCGGTGTTGCCGTACCCGAAGGTCACATTATTGTAGTCAACCTTGCCCTCGATCTCGGGCAACTCGTATGCGTCCGGCTTGTCCTGGACCTCCGGCTCGACGTCAAGCACCTCGAAGATGCGCTCGCCGGCAACCATTGCCGACTGCATGGTGCTGTATTGTTGGCTGAGCTCGCGGATCGGCGCGAAGAAGCGGTCGATAAAGGCGATGAAGAGCACCAGCTCCCCGAGAGAGAGCGCCTCGTTGAAGACCAGCTGGCCACCGAAGTAGACGATCATCGCGGTGGATGCCGACGACAGGAAACTCACCGTGGGGAAGAGCATCGAGGAGTACTTGGCGGCCTCGATCGCGGCATCGAGATTGTCGCCGTTGATCTTGCGGAAGGCCTTCATGTTGGTTGGTTCGCGAGTGTAGGCCTGCACCACGCGCATGCCGGCAATGCTCTCGGCCAAGTTCGCATTGACGATGGAGAGCGTCCGCCGCGTCATGCGGTAGGCCGCCTTGGCGTACTTCTGCCAATAGGTCATAACCAGCGTCATGATCGGCAACACGAGAAAGCTGAGCAGCGCCAGCTTCCAGTTCGTGATCAGCATGATAACGATGATGCCAACCAGCACCAGGACATTACTGATGATGCCGATCACCGTCTCGGAAAAGAGCTCCTGGATGACTGCGACATCGTTCTGGATGCGCGTCATGACCGTGCCGACGCCACGCTTGTCGATGTACCCGATGCTCAGGTTCTGGAGATGCCGGAACATCCTGTTCCGAATATCAAAGACCACGCGCCCGCCGAGCCACTGGGTGGTGTAGTACTGACCCCAGTTGGCGAAGAAGCGGATGATCACCGTGATCACGAAGGCGATGCCGATCAGGTTGACCATCGACATCCGCTGCTCTTGGCGAACCTCGTCGACGACCATGCTGAAGTATTTGGGCAGCATCAGGTCGGCAATCGTGCCGATGATGACCATAGCGGTGGTAAAGAGCAATCGTGAGCGGTAGGGCTTGAGGAAACCGAGCAGGCGGCTGGCGATCCGGCTGTCATACGCCTTGCCCAGGATTTCATCATCTACCTGTACGCGTATCTGTCCCATGGTTAGCTCGCTCCCCCGGCGCGGGTGAACGGCACAGAGATCGCCGGCTCCCCCAGTTCCCGATCGCGCTCCTCCTCGAGAGGGGGCGGTCCGCCTTCGTTGACCACCGCCCGGCTGGCATCATCCTGATCCTGCCGTTGCATGGAGTAGAGCTCGTAGTAGAAACCGTCCGAATCGGTCAACAGCTCGTCGTGTGTGCCGCGCTGGGTGATCTCGCCATTCTCGAAGACGAGGACCTGATCGGCATCCCGTACCGTCGTCAGCCGCTGGGCGATGACGAATGAGGTGCGGCCATGCATCAGGGTCCGCAGGGCCTGCTGGATGTCATGCTCAGTTTCGCTGTCCACGCTGGCGGTCGCATCATCGAGGATAAGGACCTTCGGATCCACCAGCAGGGCGCGAGCGATCGCTAGGCGCTGCTTCTGGCCGCCGGAAAGGGTGACGCCGCGCTCGCCGATGACGGTGTCGTAGCCCTCGCTCATCCGCAGGATGAAGTCGTGAGCCCTCGCGGCCTTTGCCGCAGCCACAACTTCCTCGAATGAAGCACCCGGGCGGCCATAGGCGATGTTCTCGCGCACCGTCATCGAGAAGAGGAAGCTCTCCTGCATCACGATGCCGATCTGCGACCGGAGGGATGAGAGGGTGATACTGCGGACATCCCTGCCATCAATAGTCACCTGCCCCTCGGCAACGTCGTAGAAGCGAGGGATTAGGCTCACGACCGAGCTCTTGCCGGACCCGGTTGGACCGACCAGCGCCGTGATCTGTCCCGGGCGTGCCTGGAAGGAGACGTGGTGCAAGGCGTCAGCTTTTCCCTTTGCATAGCCGAAGCTGACGTCGTGGAATTCCACCACGCCACGCATGTCAGGCATGGTGGTGGCATCCGGTGCGTCCTTGATGGACCGCTTCGTATCCAGGATCTCGAAGATACGATCACCGGAGGCAATCGCGCGGGCCATGCGGTTCACCACGAAGCCGAGCCAGCGGATGGGCTCCTGCAGCATCGAGGTGTAGCGCTCGAACTGCACGAGCGTACCGAAGGAGAGGCGCCCCGTCAGGACCATCCAACCGCCGACCCAGATCACGCCGGCGACGCTGAGGGCATTGAGGGCAAGGGTCATGGGGTAGCTCACGGACCATTGCCGCGTGGCACGCAGGTTCCGCTCAAACAACTCGTCCAGCTCGGCCTCGAACCGGTCGGCCTCCTCCTTCTCCTGGGCGAAGGCGCGAACCACACGTCCGCCGGCGACGTTCTCCTGCAGGGCAGAGGTCATGACACCGAACTGCTGCTGGATCTTCAGGAAGACTGGCCGGATGGTGATCGAAAAGTGAATAGACCACCAAATCAGCAAGGGTGTCGTCGACAGGGCGACCACCCCGAGCCAGAAGTTGGTCATGAGCACGATGACCGCGATGATAATGAGCATCCCGATTGCCTGCACAATCGCCCGCAGCGCGAACATGAGCATGCCGCGGATGTTGTTAATGTCATCGGTAGCGCGCGCCATCAACTGCCCGGACTGCGCCTGGTCGAAAAAGCGAAAGGGCAGCTCCTGGAACGTCTCGTAGAGCTCGTTCCGCAGGTCGTTCCCCACCCGCTCGGCCAAAACATTGGTGCCGTAGGTGCGAATGAACGTGAAGAGCGCCTGCAAGGTCGCAAGCCCAACGATCGCGAGGGTCGCCTTGCCGAGGTAGCTCATATCCCGGGCGATGACGCCGTGGTCGATTGCCCGGCCGAGCACCGCCGGGATCGACAGCTGCAGACCGAGCGCGATGAAGAGTGCCGCATAGACAGTGATGAGCCAGGTTCTGTATGGCTTCAGATAGCCAAGAATTCGTATGAGGGTTTTCACGGCGAGACAACCTCTGGGTCCGTGGAGATGGGTATCGATCCCGGTTCGTGGACGTGCACGACCAAGCGGTCATTGCCGGGCCGAGCCTGAGCTGGCCAGCGATGATTCTGTGCCGCAGGGCCCAGGCCCGAAACGGTCGGGTGCACCGGATTCGCCGGTGCATGAAGGGGGAAACGTGCAAAGGTTCGGCGCGCTAACGGCTCCCTGTGAGAGGCGGCGCACCTGGTACAAACTCTCCCGACGAACTAGTCTACCCCACCCCGGTGATCTGTAAACCCTCGCGCCTCTCCTGCCCCGTATCACCTTTGCACGTAGCCTGCCCGCGATGCCAGAACCGGTGTTCTAAAAAGTGTCCGTGCGGGCTTGACAAGGGGTCACAGGTATGAGAACATGTGTTCGTACACAGAAGTGCGGCCACCCCGCAGGTCGTACCACCGGTACCGGGAATCAGGATCAGGAAGACCCTTTTCCCCGATGAAAGCGCTTCTCGAAACCGGTGGTTACGGCCGGAGCGTAACTGGTTACACATCTGTCTCGTCACCCGACTACGGGGTCCCGGTTTCAGAACACCGGGGAAAGGATGTCGAACATGACTGCAATCCTGATTAATGGCCTTGTCGTTCTCATGCTCCTGCTCTTCGCTGCCATGGCCCTTGCGCCACTCCTCTTCTCGGCACGCAGTACGGCCCAGGTTGATCACAGCACCGGTGAGGACCGGGTGCTTCACGTTTCGCCCGTACCGATGATCGAGCGGTTCCGGCCCAATGGGGGCAAGCAGCCACTCCCCCTCGGCAAGGCCCCGTCCACGGGAGACTCGTCCCGCCGTGACGCCGCCTGACAGATCTGGCTCCGCCGATCATCAGTTCCCGCAGCCACCACCGGTCTCGTGCGATGTGGGAGGGATCATCGCACGAGACCGGTGGTGGCATAGTTAAAACCACCTGTGGATTGGCCGTGGATGCCATATGGATCAACCAGGAATGGAGTTCACACATGTGCGGACGCTATGTCATCGAGGACTTCCAGGAACTGAGTGAGACACTGCGCCAGGTCCCGTTCCAGATCGATTACGACCCGAACCCGACCTGGAACGCTGCGCCTTCCCAGCGGCTGCCCGTCATCGTCGAGGACGACGGTGCATGGCATCTGCGGCCGATGCAGTGGGGGCTGATCCCGAGGTGGACCAA
>DASYWM010000298.1:0-6868 GCA_035936075.1 Thermomicrobiales bacterium | reverse complement strand
GGGGATTCCCCGGCCTCGGAGATAGCGCTTTACGTCGCCAATGCGGAGTGTGCCGAAGTGGAAGAGCGAGGCCGCAAGCACGGCGTCTGCCCGGCCGGGCACGAGGGCCTCATGGAAATGCTCCAGGCTGCCAGCGCCACCAGAGGCAATCACGGGGACATTCACTGCACCTGAGACGGCTTCGAGAAGGGCCAGGTCGTATCCCCGCCCTGTGCCGTCGCGGTTCATACTAGTCAGGAGGATCTCGCCGGCTCCCCGCTCTTCGGCTTCACGGGCCCATTCACAGGCGTCATCGCCGGTTGCGGTGCGGCCACCGTGCGTATAGACCTCCCAGCGCTTCTCATCGGGAACCTGTTGAGCATCCATCGCGACGACGATGCACTGGGTGCCGAACTGTGCCGCGCCCTGGTCGATGATGTCCGGATTGAGTAGCGCGGATGTGTTGACAGCCACCTTGTCGGCCCCAGCGGCCAGCAGCGCACGCATGTCCTCAACGGTTCGGACGCCGCCCCCAACCGTCAGAGGGATGAATACCTGATCCGCTGTTTCCCTGACGACATCAAGGATCGTCTTGCGGTGATCGGAGGAGGCTGTGATGTCGAGAAAGATCAACTCATCGGCTCCTTCCCGATTATAGAAGGCGGCCATCTCTACGGGATCTCCCGCATCCCGGAGCTCCACAAATTCCACACCCTTCACGACGCGACCGTCGGTCACGTCGAGACAGGGAATGATCCGGGCCGTAAGTCCCTTCGAAGTCCCATTCACGCTTTCTACTTCTCCTCAGCGGTAATCCGTAATGCATCGGCAAGTTGAACAGTGCCCTTGTACAGTGCGGCGCCGATGATTACGCCTGCGGCCCCTGTTTCGCGAACTGCACGTATATCCTCGTTCGTGCCAATCCCGCCAGATGCAATAACGTTTGCTTGGACCGAGTCGATCATTTTCCGAAGCGCATCGAGATTGGGCCCGATCAGTTTCCCGTCGCGGCGAATGTCGGTGAAGATGAAGTGACAAACTCCCGCTTCCACGAACCGCTGGGCGGCATCAATGGCATTGGTTTCGGTTTGTTCCAACCATCCCTTCGCGGCCAGCTTGCCGTCCCGCGCGTCGAGGCCTACAGCGATCCTATCGCCGTAAAGTTGTACTGCTTGGGAAACCAGCGCCGGATTGTCGATAGCGGCCGATCCGATCACCATGCGGTCGATCCCAAGATCGGCTACCGCAAGGATATCCTCCATGGTTCGCAGGCCACCGCCAAGCTCCAGCTTCACAGGAACAGCGGCACGGATGCGCGATATCGCCTCCCAGTTCCCACGGATGCCGTCTCGGGCACCGTCAAGATCCACGATATGGATCCACTCCGCGCCACCTTCCGCCCATCGGCGTGCCGCGTCAACGGGATCAGCGTCGTAGACAGTTTCCTGGTCGTAATCGCCTTCTACCAGACGAACCGCCTGGCCTCCGCGGATGTCGATTGCCGGGTAGACGATCATGATTCTTGTCCCCAGTTAGTGCTGATCAGCGATTCCAGGCCAGCCAATACTTGAGCAACGTCAGCCCCGAATCGCCACTTTTTTCCGGGTGGAACTGCGTGCCCCAAATGTTGTCACGGATGACGACGCTCGGGAATGCGACACCATAATCAGTCGTTCCAGCGATATCGGTCACGTCGGTCGGATAGACGACGTAGGAATGCACAAAGTAAAACGAAGCTTCGCCAAGACCCGCGAGTGAAGAATGAGGCGCGAACGCGACTGTATTCCAGCCCATGTGAGGGATTTTATGGTCGCTCGGAAGCTTACGCGCATTTCCTTGCAAAAGTTTTAGCCCAACCGTGGGGCCTTCTTCCTGGTCTCCAAAGAGAAGCTGCATGCCGAGGCACACTCCGAGTAGCGGTGTGCCTGCGTCAGCGACATCCTTCATGACATCGACGAGGCCGAGATCATGGAGGCGTTCCATCGCGGCTCCGGCGTTGCCGACGCCGGGCAGTACCACGCGGTCCGCCGATCGGATCGTGTCCGAATTGGCAGTCACCACGGTTTCTGCACCGTCTACCTCGAGGGCACGCTTGATTGAACGGAGATTCCCTGCTCCGTAATCCACGACCGCAATCATGCCAATACGCCTTTTGTTGAAGGAACGGTGTCACTTAGACCGGTTTGCCGCACGGCGTTTCGAAGTGCGACTGCTGCTGCCTTGAAGATGGCCTCCGCAGCGTGATGGCTGTTGCGGGCACGCAAGAGATCGATGTGCATGGTCAGCCCCGCGTTCATCGCAACTGATCTCCAGAACTCCTCGACGAGGCTGGCAGCGAAATCCAGGCCGATAACGGCTTCTGGCATATCGGCGTTGTAGTCGAGGAAGGGTCGCCCAGAGCAATCGATCACGACACGAGCCAACGCCTCGTCCAGCGGGGCGTATGCGTAACCGTATCGTTCGATGCCTTTTCGTTCGCCGAGCACGGCTTTGAGGGCTTGGCCGACCAGGATTCCCGTGTCCTCAACTGTGTGATGTGGGTCCATAGCGGCGTCCCCGGTGGCCCTGAGATCGATATCAAGGCGGCCATGTCGACCCAGCGCATCCACCATATGGTCAAGGAACGGAACGCCTGTTGTTACCTCAACCTGCCCCTGTCCATCCAGCTTGAGCCGGATGTCGATTGAGGTTTCGCCAGTTGTGCGTGAAATGCTGTGCTCGCGTGCGTTACTTGCCTGCCCACTCACGTTGTTGCTTCCTCGAGTGCGGATTGCTCCTGCAGTACCGCTGAAAGAGCGGCAAGAAACGCGTCGTTCTCGACGGATGTCCCGATGCTGACACGCAAGCAATCCTCAAGGCCCCATCCCGGTGTCCCGTACCGACGGATAAAGACGTCGTGCCGAGCAAGTGCATCCAGCACCGACGTACTATCGGCAACCGGGAGCCGGAACAGAACGAAGTTCGTGGCCGAGGGGAATGGCATGACACCCGCCATTGCATCAAGCGCAACGATTACGCGCATCCGCTCAGTTACGATCCGATCACGGTTTGCCTTGAGGTAGTCGAGATCATTCAACGACGCGATGGCAATTTCAGCACTCAGCGTGGTGATGTTGGCGAACGCGGGGGTAACTCGCTGGAGATACGGAACGAGAACTTCCGGAAAAATGCCGTAGCCAACCCTGAAGCCAGCCAGACCTGCGAACTTGCTCAAGGTGCGCAACACGATCACATTATTTCGCGATTCGGCAAGGTCTAGATGGTCAATGCCACTGAACTCGGCATACGCCTCATCTATGGCGACGGGACATGAAACGCCGTCGACTATTTGCTCGATTGCCTCCCGGGGAAAGAGATGGCCAGTCGGGTTGTTGGGGTTACAAAGGATAACGAGCTTGGTCTGCTCATTAACTGCATCGAGCATCCCGTCTACGTCGAGGGCGAACTCCGGCGCGGGGCCAAGTGGAACATTGCGAACGACCGCGCCATGGAGTGTGAAGAGGCTCCGGTAGATGCCGAAGGTTGGATCAGCTATCACTATCTCATCACCAGGCTCGATGAGGAGCATTGCGAGAGTCATGAAAACGTCATCGAGGCCAGCCCCGGCAACAATCCTGGACGAATCAAATCCGACATACTCACCCAAGGCTTTGCGCAGTGGCGCCTGACTGTAGTCAGGGTAGCGGTTTCCTCGTTGGAAGTTCACTAGAACCTCCTGGGCAGTTGGGGAGAGCGGCCATGGAGATTCGTTCCAGTCTAGCCGGATCACTGGCCGATCGGTAAGGCGAGAGGCGCCCGGTGTATAACCGGCCGCGGGTGTTAGGTAGAATCGAACGAAGTCTGTGAGGTCGGTGACCATCGGCAGGCGATCTCCTTGGAGAATTACAACAGGAACTTGTCAAGCGAGGAGACGAGGATCTCACTGGCACCCGCGACGCGGAGTTGCTCGATCTTCTCCCAGAACTCGTCTTCCTTGATGGCGGTATGGATCGCGACCCATCCGGGGTCAGCTAGCGGGACAACTGTGGGCGATTTCAGGCCCGGGAGCACTTGGCGAATACTCGACAGGGCAGATTCTGGCGCGTTCATCATGATGTACTTGTACTTGTTGGCGGCATCTACGGCGCGTACCCGGAGGAGGAGTCGATCGATGTTCTCCCGCTTGGCTGGATCCGCCATCGCCTGTTTGTTCGCGACCAGCACCGCCTCGGATTCCAGGATCGTGTGGATAGAGCGAAGATCGTTGAGCTGGAGTGACGAACCCGTCGCAGTTAGTTCGACAATCGCGTCCGCTACGCCGAGCGCGGGCGTCACTTCCACCGAACCGGAGATTGTTACAATCTCCGGGTGTCCACCCAGCTGCTCAAAATAGCGCCGTGCAGATTCGGGGTAGGAAGTCGCGATGCGTGCGTTCAGCAGTTGCTCCGGGCTTTCGATGCCTGAATCATTAGGCACGGCAACGACTAGTTGACAGTAGCCAAAGCCGAGGGCATGTATCTCTTCCACATCCGCGTTTTGCTCGTGGACCAGGTTTCGGCCCACGATGCCGAGGTCAACAGTTTCGAGTTCCACATAATCCGGAATGTCATCATCCCGTGCGTAGAGGATGGACAGTGGAAAGTTTCTCGTCTGCGAGAAGAGGCGCTGTCCATAGCTTTCGAACGACAGGCCGATCTGTTTCAGGAGGGCGATTGTGTGATCCGTAAGGCGACCGGATCGCTGGATGGCCAACTTCAGGCGATTGTCGCCGTTGATAATCGAACGTGCGGATGTCATTCAGGTGTGGTCCTGTTATTGGAGAGGATGACGTCGATCACAACAGCGCCTCCTCGCAGGGAGTAGGCGTCCGCGTCGACGTGTCACTTGTAGCACGCGGAGCGGCTCGTATCCACCTTCAGGTGCGATGTCGCCGGGAGAAATCTCCGGGAGGATGAATGACCAAATCGAGCATCATCCACAGTGACAGCGAGTAGGGGTAGAGGAAGAGTGGGATAAGGACGGCTAGAGCAACTGCCGATATCTGCATGCCAACGACCGACAGATCCGACCAAATGATCATCCAGAGCACAGCCGCGATGGCGATGATGGAGGTGAGGCCGAGATTGATGACATATGAACCAAGAAAATAGCCGTCCTCAATGGCAAATAAGGTCTGGCAGTGCGGGCAGCGCTCCTTCAGCGTGAACCATCCGCTGAAGATATTGTCCCCTCCGGAGTACGGGCAACGACGCAGCAGTCCCCTCGAGAACGTTTCCCAGGCGCGGCTGCCGGCACGATCTGAAAGATCGACGGGTCCGCGGACGATCTCATCTTGGCAGTTCATATGGACGGGTCCTGAAAGGGTGAGAGGAGAGGAGGGGACAGGCGACTCTGCCTCATTGAATTCTGATACATTTCCGGCAGTAACTCCAGTTGAATAGCAGTTGTGGTTCATAAGCCGGGCGGGGGACAAGAGGTGTCCGGCGATCTCCTCGTCGCTGTGTCTCAAGGGTGAGGGTGTCGCGAGTGTTGGCCAAGGTTTTCAGTTGCGCGGTCGTGGGTCTGGAGGGGACACTTGTTGAGATTGAGGTAGACGTCGGGTCGAGGAACCCTGGCATGGTGCTGGTCGGTTTGCCTGACGCCGCTGTGCAGGAAAGTCGGGAGCGCGTCCGGTCAGCGATCCGTAATTCCGGAGGAAAAGTGCCGTTCGGGAAGATCACCGTAAATCTTGCCCCAGCGGATCTCAAGAAGGCGGGACCAACATACGACCTGCCGATTGCACTCGGGATTTTGATCTCCTCCAATCAACTCCTGACTGACGTGCAGGACGCCTTGGTAGTGGGGGAGCTGTCATTGGACGGCCATGTCCGGCACACGCCCGGTATCATATCAATGTTGACAATGGCGGCGAATCGAGGGCTGCGAAGGGCATTCGTGCCAGAAGTCGATGCTCGCGAGGCGGCGCTCATCGAGGCGGTAGAAGTGTACCCGGTGCGCACACTTGCCGATCTGGTGAACCATCTTTCGGGAGATGTTCCCATCCAGCGCATCGATGCTGACCCCGCCAGTTTTGCAGCACCGGATCTCTCGTCCCTCACTGATTTCGCAGACATTCGAGGCCAGGAGCACGTCAAGCGGGGGTTGGAGGTGGCCGCAGCCGGAGCTCACAATCTCATCATGTAAGGGACAGAACGCCTGCATTAAGTTTGCGCGAACCACTGTCCCGATCGGGAAGTGATGCTACGAGCTCCAGGTGGCGAGTAGCAAGATATCTAGGTCTCGCGCTGCTCAGAGGCGTAGACAATCGCATGCCGCATGCGGGTAGAGCGAAAAGGGGGTGCGGCCCTCCGGTGTTGTTGCGTCGAAAACAGTTGACAGTTCCGAGAAACGCCGTGCCACTAAGGGGAAGCGGGAATCCTGCGAACGGTGCATTATGTGCCGGGTGTCAGTGGCGATTGCATGAGCTTTGCCTCACACGGTCGCTGTAAGCATCACAGCGCTCTCCTGGTCGCATTGGGATGGTTTGCTCACACTACATTTGAGCTGGACCCGATCTTCATCACCGGAACCGAACACGAGCAGCTTACGGCCTAGCCGATCCCACACGAAGCCTCACTGCTCGGGACGCAGGTGAAGGCCGAGGAACGCCAGTGCCCAAGGGCCACTGAACCGCCAGTCCCTCGTCGTGAGGTGATAGGCCCGGGGATACTCGCCGTAGGTGACCTCCACGTCTACCCCTCGCAGCGCGGCCACCAGCCGCCGCGAATGCTCCACAGGCACAACCTCGTCCCGGACGCCGTGGATGATGAGGAAGGGAGCACTATCGGCGTCGACCCGGGTCAATGGCGAAGCTTCACGGTAAGCCGCCGGCTTCTCCCGCCGGGTTCCACCCAGCATGGCGGCGTTGATC
>DASYWM010000297.1:0-4247 GCA_035936075.1 Thermomicrobiales bacterium | reverse complement strand
CGGGTGCTCCTGGGTGCTGACGCGCGCTCAACCCCCGAACAGATCGCGAACATCCGGCGCTCCTATGGGTTGGACCAGCCATTGCCAGTCCAGTACCTGAAGTGGCTCGGCCACGTCCTGACCGGGGATCTCGGGCAATCGCTGCGAACCGGTCGCCCGCTGACGCAGGAACTTTCCATGCGCCTTCCTGTAACCATCCAGTTGGCGTCCTTTGCAGCGGTCCTCGGCATGATCCCGGCACTGCTCTTTGGGGTGCTGGCCGCGGTCAAGCGCAACTCCAGGCTCGACTGGATGACAACGCTGACCGCGCTGGCAGGTATCTCGGTCCCGAATTTCTTCCTTGCCACATTGCTGGTGCTGCTTTTCTCATACAAGCTGCGGTGGTTGCCGAACGTTGGGTACAAATCGTTCTCTGATGCACCGCTCGACAACCTGCAATTGATGATCCTGCCGGCGGCCAGCCTGGCGCTTCCGTTTATGGCTGTCCTCATGCGATTTACCCGGTCCGCTGTGCTGGAGGTGCTTGGGCAGGACTATGTTCGGGTGGCCCGCGCGAAGGGTGTTGCCCAGAGCAGGGTGATCCTCCGCCACGTGCTGCCGAATGCTGGCATCCCGGTCCTTACCATTGCCGGGATTCAGGTCGCCTCCCTGTTGGGCGGGACCGTGATCGTCGAGCAAATCTTTGCGTTGCCGGGCGTGGGCCGTTATATCTACGAGGCGATCTCGAACCGGGATTATCCTGTAGTCCAAAGCGTGACGCTGGTAATGGCCGCCATTTTCGTGCTCGTGAGCCTGATCGTCGACGTGCTGTATGCGGTTCTCGATCCGCGGCTGCGGAATCGTTAGCGACGTGCGAGTTCCGGAGGGATTGGCGTCTCCATGAGTGTGGTGAATACGTCCTCGACATCAGACATCACCCAGGACGGTGCGCTGGCGGGAGCGGCGGAGCCGGGGGCGACGCGGGCACCTGGACGCCGGCCATGGTGGCATACGCTCTTCCGGCAAAAGCTGGCCCTCATGGGCGCCAGCATCGTCGGTTTCTTTGCATTGGTGGCCCTCTTTGGGCCCCTGTTCGCGCCCTTTGGACCAACCGAGCAGTTTTCACAACTGCGCCTCACTGGCCCGTCTCAGAACAACCCCTTTGGAAGTGACGAATTCGGCAGGGACATCCTGACCCGGCTGCTCTATGGCGCGCGGATCTCCTTCCAGGTCGGCGTCATCGCCGTGGGCATCTCGGCGGCGATCGGTGTAGTGCTCGGTCTGGTGGCCGGGTACTTTGGTGGTTGGATCGACAACATCGTCTCGCTGCTGATGGACGTGCTCTTCGCGTTCCCGACGATCCTTCTCGCAATTGCGCTTATGGCGATGCTTGGCAATTCGCTGGGCAACGTGATGATCGCGATCGGACTCGTCAACGCGCCCACCTTCATGCGAGTCGTCCGCGGGTCAGTGCTCTCCGTCCGCCAGATGACCTATATCGAATCCGCGGTTTCAGTCGGGGCGTCCACGGGGACAATCTTGCGCCGTCATGTCTTCCCCAACATCACGGCGCCGCTCATCGTGCATGCATCGCTCAACTTTGCGACGGCTGTGCTTGCCGAGGCCTCACTCGCCTATCTTGGGCTGGGCAACAAGCCTCCCTCTCCCTCGTGGGGATCGATGGTTTCGAGTTCCTACGGGTTCCTCCAGTTGGCACCGTGGGCCGCGATCGCACCTGGCCTGGCCATCGGAATCACGGTGCTCGGATTCAACCTGCTTGGTGACGGGCTGCGCGACGCATTGGACCCACGGCTCCGGAACCTGAGCTAGCTCCGACTGCTTCGTGCTTGACGAAAGCCAACCATCACCGTCAGGTCCCATCTTGAGCTGTAAGTTTCGCTGGATGGGGTCTTCTCCCATACCCGTCTTTCTGGGTTGCCGTACCTAGAGACTTCGGGATGTCGACGAACTCGTGGCACTCACTGTGCTTAACCCTCCTGTGTGACGTCAGTTCGACGTGAAAACTGCACCACTTGCCACATCAGGAGAGATACGAATGAAGCAGGAAAACCCGCAGCAGGCATACTTCCGCGTGACCGACAGCGTTCCCGAGCAGACCTGGTACTGGCTCGCAATTGCCTCCATTCTTGCATCCGCCGGATTCAAGATGGCGAACAAGGATCACTGGGCACTCTTCGTAGGCCAGTGGCCACCGACGTTCATCCTCTTCGCGCTGTTCCACCGCATGCTTCGGCCAAGCGGTTCCTAGTCCGCATCACATCAAACGCCCTGCCAGATGTCTGGCAGGGCGTTTGAGTTTAAGTCCCAGTGGCACGCCACTGTGCGAATGAGTAGTTTGGTCGCCCCACAACGCAATCTTGGCAGGCGAGTGATGTAGCGCGATTGCGTCGCCGGGATCCCGGAGATCGGAGGTTCTCACTACAGAGGAGAGCTGGGGCAGAAGCCTTACGTTGAGCTATGCTGTGCGCGGCCAAAGCGACCGAAGAAGCTGGCCATCCGCTCACCGCCCTTGAAGATCTGGCGCGGTGGGAGCCCGGTGGCACGTTGTGTTCCCCTCACGAGGAAGGCCAGCAGGGCCAGCATGAGGATCATCGTCAGGGTCGTCGATGTAGGCACCTGCACGGCCTGGAACTGGGCCAGGTCGCGGTTGAACTCGATCGTGCCGCTGGGGCTGGTGACGATCCATGTGGCCAGGAAGAACTTCACGATTCCGGACAGCGTCATGATTCCGGCCCAGAACCGGCCCGTGTGCGTGAGGTGGTGCCGGAACTGCCGGTGCGTGCCTCGGGCGTCAAGTGCCCGTTCGACGCGGTCGCGCATGACGACCTGATTGGCCAGCAACCTGACGATGGGAAATCGGGTGCGATCACTGATGACGATGAGCAACGCGAAGACGATCGGCACGGCCGCTTCCTTGATCGCGAAGAGCTGCGCATCAAGCCGCAGGACGCCGATGAGGCCCGTCAGCAGGACACTGACAATGCCAACCACGGTGCTGATGTTGACCCGGCGGGAGCGTTGCAGGGTATAGATGCCAAACAGGACCGGGATGCCGACCGCGAGCAAGAGCGCCGGGATGGGACCGAGCCGATCTTCACCACTCAGGGTCAGCAGGATAGCGATCGGGATGAGGATATTGATCAGGACGCTGGCCATGATGGGGAAGATGTCTCCTGAAGAAGGAAGCCCTGTCACACGGGTGTGCAGCGATTATTGTAGCTGACGGTCGATGGCTCCTGGTCTGGCCTGACAGTTCCCTCTCCGTGCCGGGATGGTGACCAAACCTCTTCAGGCGGCCACCCCCTCTATACTCAGAAATATGGCAGTCTAGGCAGTCTGGCGTGTGTCAAGACTGCCTAGATGGCCAGCGGCCAAACAGTTTTGCGTGGCCATCTAAGGCGCTCCACGTCCCACTCTATTGGCGTCGCTGTCGGGCGGCGATCCGGATACGATCTTGCCATCGCGATTTTTGCCCTCCCACGTGCCCAACACTCGAGTGTCGCAAGCAGCACCTATGCCCCGATCCTCTCCACTGAATCCAGCTCGCCTTCGATAAGCTCCACTAGCTCCGCCATTCCTTCGGCGTCGAAGATCAGTCGCGCACCGGCGGCACCAAAGAGCTCAGGCAATGGGCGAGACCCACCGAGTGCGAGGGCGCCCCGGTAATCCTCCACAGCCTTTGCCTGATCATGAAGCGCGTTTCGCCATACCTGCAGCGCACCGAGTTGTGCGATCGCATACTCGATGTAATAGAAGGGGTAGAGGAAGATGTGCAGCTGCTTGTACCAGCGGGCGGTGCGCTCCTGCTCCAGGCCACTCCAGTCGGTGTTGGGGTCGAAGCGCGACCAGATCTCGATCCACTTGGCATCCCGCGCGTCCCGGTCGGCTGCGGCCGCATCGGTGTAGATCCAGTGCTGGAAGGCATCGACGGTGGCCACCCATGTGAGGAGGGAGATGATGCCCTCCAGGTGCTCGATACGGGCGCGGGCATAATCCTCGTCATCGTAGTAGCCGCCATCCACCTTCCGGAGGTACGGGGCGGAAAGCAGCTCCATCGACATCGACGCGACCTCCGCCATCTCGCTGCCGTACATCCGCTGGTAGATGAAGGGCAGGTCCGACGAGGCGAACCCGTGGAAGGCGTGACCTGCCTCATGGAGGAGGGTGCGGACATCGCCGCCAACGCCCGAAGAGTTCATGAAGATGAAGGGCCGCTTGCGATGGGGGAAGCTCGTGCAAAAGCCGCC
>DASYWM010000296.1:0-4228 GCA_035936075.1 Thermomicrobiales bacterium | reverse complement strand
TACTCCTCGAGCTGGTTCTGAATCTCCGGCTCCAGCTCGGCTGGAATAATGAGCTCGGCAGTGTCATCGATGTACTTGGCGTTGTAGTCGTAGAACTCGCCGCGCGGACGGATCTCGCCCGCGACCGAGACGATGGGGTCGTCAGTCCCGAGTACCGAGATCTCGAGCTCTCGCCCAACGACACCTTTTTCGACAACCAGCCGCCGGTCAAAATGCGCCGCTTCCCGAAGTCCCTCGGTAAGCTCCATGGCGTTATGGGCCTTGGTGATTCCTACGCTCGAACCCAGGTTCGCCGGCTTGATGAAGCAGGGAAAGCCGATCTCCTCGGCGATCTGTGCCTCGACACCCTCCGGGTTCTGCTCCCAATCGCGACGTAGCACCAGCATCCACGGCAGCTGGGGGATCCCCGCCTGGGACATGACGACCTTGGTCATGGCCTTGTCCATCGCCGTCGCCGAGCCGAGCACGCCACTACCCACATAGGGAAGGCCTGCGAGCTCAAGCATGCCCTGGATCGTTCCGTCCTCGCCCATCGGCCCGTGGAGTGCGGGAAAGAAAACGTCCACCGAATCCGTCACGCCACCCGGTATCAACGCCTCGGCCCCGACGACCGGAACGATGGAGCGCTCACCGGTGGGCTCCACCTTCTGCTCACCTTCACCGAGATGGAACATCGGCGAGACCTCAATCAGGGCCGCCATGGGGTCTTCTCCGGCGATCCAGCGTCCTTCCCGGGTAATCCCCATTGGGACGACCTCGTAACGATCGGGATTAAGGGCATCCATGATCGTTCGGGCAGAACGCAGCGAGACATCATGCTCATCGGACCGTCCGCCGAAAACGACTGCAACGCGGATCTTCTTGTTGGGGAGATCGCTGGGACTCATGCAGGAAACGTCCTTCGGGTGTAATTGATCGTCGCGATATTCGTCACTCGACGTGCTCGCCGGTGCGCTCGATCATCAGCGGCCCGACCCTTGTAATCGTCCCTGCGCCAAGCGTCATGACGACATCGCTTGGCTCAAGGATCTCGAGCACCCTCCGGGCCGTTTCTTCAGGCTCCTCCACGAGGTAAACCGGCTTCCGAATCAGTGAACCAAGCTGTGCGCTGGAGATGTGATGGGTATTCACTTCGCCGACCCCGTAGATCTCAAGCAAGACGACGACGTCAGCCTGCTCGAGGGACTCGGCGAACTCCTTCATCAGGGCATAGGTCCGTGAGTAGGTATGAGGCTGATGTACCGCGATCACCCGGCGCCCCGGATAACTATCGCGCGCGGCCTCCAGCACCGCGGAAATCTCCTCAGGATGGTGGGCGTAGTCATCGATGACATCGGCGCCACGGACAACGCCCTTGTGCTCGAACCGGCGTCCAATGCCCGTATAGGCGCCAAGGGCCTTGGCAGCTTCATCGATACGAAATCCGAACACATGGAGCGCCGCCAACGCGGCGATCGCATTCCGCGCGTTATGCCGTCCCGGTACCGCCAACTTCAAGGAGTGAGGTTCCCCCTGCGGATCCACGAGCGACCAACCGTTCCCTGAACGCATCAACTGCCAGTCGACTCCACCCGTTTCCCCAAACGTCTGGACCGTCAGGTCGTCCCGCCCCAGGTCTCGAACTGAAATGAGAAGACGTTGCGCCCCCGGGTCGTCCCCAGCGATGATCAGCGTTCCGCCCTGCTTGATTTGGTGAACAAACCCCAGGAACGCCTCGTCGTAAGCGTCCTGGTCGTCATAGATATCCGGATGGTCGAAGGCGACCGACGTGATGATGGCGACATCCGGGTAAAGGCCGTGGAACGACCGATCAAACTCGTCGGCCTCAACCACCATGTGGGGGCCATCACCAGGCTCTGCATTTGTTCCGGTGGCCGCGAGGATCGCGCCAACCGCGAATGTCGGATCAGCCCCGAGGTCGCGCAACGCGACGGATAGCATGCCTGACGTTGTTGACTTGCCATGTGATCCAGCCACGCAGACGGACTGCCGCGCGTTCGCAACCATGCCCAGCAGGTCACCCCGCTTCACGATCCTTGCGCCGGATTTCTCGGCCGCATCGAGCTCCGTTTTCGCATTGGCGGCCGCCCGCTTGTTGGTAACCACCACGTCTGCGAGACCGGCGAAGGTGGGATCGTGGTGTCCGACAACGACCGGGATGCCGAGTTCGCGCAGCGACACAGTCTGGGCAGATTCTGCGGCGTCGGACCCGGTGACCTTATAGCCCCAGATGCTCAGGATCCGGGCGAGGCCACTCATCCCGATACCGCCGATACCGATGAAGTGGAATGTTGCCGGTGGTGGCGGAAGCGTCTCAAGAGTACGGTTTGCTGTCACGCCGACATCCTCAAACATGCATTCGGCCCTTCATCTCCCTGTCCAGCCCAGGCTGGCCCAGTGCGAGGACGGCAGAACGGAACTGCTCACCCCGGTCGAATTCATTGCGGAACATGCCAAAGCTAGCGCAGCCTGGCGTCAACGTGACAACGTCACCCGCTGTCGCCTCACGTATCGCGGCGGCAAAGGCAGTGCCCATATCGGGGAACGGTCCCTCGTAGGGAACAGCGCGCGCCTCCAGCAGGCGCATCAACTCCGGTGTAGCCGAACCGTCGAGCAGGACCACTCGTGGACGCCGAAGAGCAATCTCGTCCGCGAATGGTGCAAGATCGGTCTTCTTGTCGGCTCCGCCAGCAATCAGATGAACCCGCTTGGCGCGATCGCTCAGCACACGCAAGCCGGCGATTGCCGCCGCAGGCGCAGAGGCCGCAGTATCGTTGATGTAGAGCACCCCGTCGATCGTGGCGACCTCCTCCATTCGGTTGGGTACGCCGCTGAACGATTCAAGCCCGGTGTGGATCGCCTCGATCGGTGCTCCATACGCCGCAACAGCAGCCATCGCCGCGAGCGCATTGCGAATGCCGTGCTCGCCGCTCAGCTGCAATTGGGCTGGTCGGGGAACCCGCTTCTCGCCAGTCCCCTGCCGCAGGACGAGCTCATCACCCGCGAGCCATGTGCCGTCAATGCCAGGATCAGAGAGCCCAAAGGGTAAGAGTCGCGATGATGTTTCCTCAACCACCTTTGCGCACTCCGGATCGTCGTAGTTGTAGACAACGATGGCATCCTGCCCACCATGATGGCCAATCGTTCGCTTCATCCCGGCATAGTCGTCAAAACCGTTGTAGCTGTCGAGATGATCCTCCGAGATGTTTGTGAGTACGGCGACACTGGGACCGAGCTGGTGCTCGTCCAGCGCCTCAAGCTGCCAGCTGGACAATTCAATCACCACGGGCTGGTCCGGCCCGATGTCGTCAACCAGCGCCAGCGCGGAGATCCCCATGTTTCCCGCGAGGACTGTCTCCGACTTCCAGGCCCGCAGCATGTTCGAGCACAGCGTCGAAACGCTGGTCTTCCCCTTTGTGCCGGTAATGCCAAGGATCGGCGCCCTGCAGGCCCGGAAGAAGAGCGACATCTCCATTTCGATGGCCACACCAGACTCCCGCGCGAGTGCCAGGAATGCATTATTTCGGCGCACCCCTGGATTGCGCACGACGACATCGGCATTCGAGTTCGTGAAATCGGCCTCGTCATGCCCGCCGAGATGGTAGGCGATCGGCAAACCGGTCAGCAGATCGATCGACGCTTGGAGATCCGAGGCATCACGCATATCGGTCACCGTGACCATGCCGCCATGCCGGGCAAGATATTGCGCAACCCCAACGCCCCCACCAAGAATGCCAAGTCCCATGACCGTATAGCGAGTACCTGCGATGTGATCACTCATCGACTGCTACAACCATCGCTACAAGAGAGCAAGGGCACATCCGAGCAGCCCCGCCATCATGCCCATAAGCCAAAAGCGCAGAGCGACCTGGGTCTCGGACCAACCGAGACGTTCAAAATGGTGATGGAGTGGCGTCATGCGGAAGATTCGTTTGCCCTCGCCGGTCTTCTTTCGCGTGTACTTAAACCAGGATGTCTGAATCATGACCGAGACCGTCTCGCCAACGAACACCGCGCCCACAATTGGCAGTAAAAGCCACTGCCCCGTCATAAATGCAGCCACCGCCAGAGATGCACCAAGTGCAAGCGATCCGGAATCTCCCATGATGACCTGCGCCGGGTAGGCGTTGAACCACAGGAAACCCATCAGAGCGCCAGCCATTATGAAACAGAACGTCACCACGCCCGTCTGGCCTTGTAGATAGGCAATGATCCCGTAGGCGACGAA
>DASYWM010000295.1:0-2224 GCA_035936075.1 Thermomicrobiales bacterium | reverse complement strand
GCGTCGAGGCAATGGTGGAACTTGCCCATGAGGCTGCGGAGATCGCCCACCGCTTCGGTGGCGTCATGAGTGGAGAGCATGGTGACGGGCTTCAGCGCTCAGAACTTAACGAGCTCATCTTCGGCACTGAGCTCTATGGGGTCATGTGCGACCTGAAAACGCTCTTCGACCCGTCCGGAATCATGAACCCTGGCAAGAAGGTCAACGCCCCCTCGATGACGGAGCATCTGCGCTACGGACCAACGTACCATCCCCTCCAGATCAGGACGAAGATGGACTTCAGCCGCGAGGGCGGCTTTATCGGCGCGGTCGAGGCCTGCAACGGCGCGGCGGTGTGCCGGAAGACACACGCGGGAACGATGTGCCCCAGCTATATGGCCACGCTGGATGAGAATGACACCACCCGTGGCCGCGCGAATGCACTCCGGAATGCACTCGCGGGTGAAATCCTGTCGCCGAAGGATTTCGCGAACGATGCGACCTATGAGACGCTGGACCTCTGCATCTCCTGCAAGGCCTGCAAGACGGAATGTCCTTCCAGCGTCGACATGGCGAAGATCAAGACCGAGTTCCTCGCGCACTATCACGATCGCCACGGTACGCCGCTACGGGCCCGGATGATGGGTCACATTCACACCTTGTCCAAGGTCGCCGCACCGGTTGCACCGGTGGCGAATTTCATGATCCAGACACCGCTGACAACGCCCGTGATGTCGATGCTCGGCATCCATAAGGATCGCAAGCTCGCGCCCTTTGAGAGGCGGACCTTCCTTCGGCACTGGCGCGCCCACCGGCAGCGCACACCTGTTGCACCGATCACGCGGGGTAAGGTCGTCTACTTCCATGACACGTTCACGACCTATAATTATCCGAATATCGGTATGGCGACGGTAAAGCTGCTGGAGGCCGCCGGGTTCGAGGTCCTCATCGAACAGCGGCGGGCCTGCTGTGGGCGGCCGATGCTCTCCAAGGGCCTGATCGATGCTGCGCGAAAGAGTGCCCGCAAGAACGTCAGCGTGCTGGCGGAATACGCGAAAAAGGGCATACCGATCGTCGGATCGGAGCCAAGCTGCATCCTGACGCTGCGGGACGAGTATCGTGATCTGCTCCCGGACGATGAGGACGTCACGGTCACCGCCTCCCAGACCTACATGATCGATGAGTTCCTGGCCAAGCTGGAAGCCGACGGGGATCTCGGTATTCCCTGGAAGACAAGCACGGGGCCGGAGGTCTTCTTCCATGGGCATTGTCACCAGAAGGCGCTGATCGGCGTCGAGCCGTCGATGGCGATCCTGCGCGCGTCAGGCTGCCGCCCGACCGAGAGCGGGGCCGGGTGCTGCGGCATGGCCGGCTCGTTCGGCTATGAGACGGAGCATTACGATGTCTCGCGCAAGATCGGCGAGGAGCGCCTCTTCCCGGCCATCGAGAAGACCGCGATGGGCGTCCAGATCTCCGTTGCCGGGGTCTCCTGTCATCAGCAGATCGAGCACTTCACGGAGCGTGGCACTCACCACATCGCCGAAGTGCTGGCGGAGCGGATCGATCCGAAGCAACGGTGGCAACCGAAGGTAAAGGCCCCCACGGACGTGCCGGAGATGGACGATCCCGCCGTGCAGGATTCCGACCCGACCGACGAGGGCACCGCGCATGCCAAGAACCAGTACGAGGGCCCGGCATAGGAGTTGGGCAACGAAAGCCACCGTCACGGGGCCAGGGGCCGTTTGCCTGGGTGGGACGGGCACGCGGCTCTGCCTCAGCAAGAGATGCAATCTGTTGCAGGAGACTGACGCGGACACGACGGCGGGGAGGGGGGCGGACGCCCGGTGGCAAGAAAAAACCAGGTTTCGACCGCAGAGGGATGGAGCTCCGCGGTCGTCACCTGGGTCCTCAGAAGGGAAGGCTGAGGTGTACGTACAATATCAGGCGAACCCGGATGTGTCAATCAGTCACAGGTGCTGCTCGTCGAAAGATCGGGACCAGACTACCCCCTGAATGCCCTAACCGTGATAGGATTTGGCAAACATTCACCGGCATGTCGCCTTTATATCCCTCGCATGGGTTGTGCGGCATGCATGAGCACACGCTTCGGTTCTTGGTCGCCGTGCCACATGGGTTCGCGACAATCCCACAGGTTTGTGATCGCCCGGTATGCGGCGAGGATCCTCAGGGAGCCACCGGGACCGGAGTGCTGATCGATGACAATGGCGAGCGATCAGTGACGATA
>DASYWM010000294.1:0-1900 GCA_035936075.1 Thermomicrobiales bacterium | reverse complement strand
TGAGGCACAGGGGCTGAAACGTGGACGGGCGCTGCGCGACGCAAGCGTCACGGTGAATGCGGGTGAGATCGTTGGCCTCGCGGGTCTGCTGGGGTCCGGGAGAACCGAGGTCGCTCGGGCCATCTTTGCGGCAGACAGGATCGAGGACGGCGATATCCGCCTTGAGGGCGAACCAGCCAACTTTTGCTCTCCGATCGACGCGATCCGCGCCGGCATTGGCTTCAGCTCTGAGGATCGGAAGAGCGAGGGCATCATCCCCTACCTCTCCGTCCAGGAGAACATGACGCTCGCGGCGCTTCCTTCGCTCTCCCAACACGGTATCGTCTCCAAGGAGAAGCAGCGGGAGCTGGTCAACCGTTTCATCCAGCGCCTCGGCATCCGCACCTCAGGGCCGGATCAGAAGATCCGGGAGCTCTCCGGTGGCAACCAGCAGAAGGTCCTGCTGGCGCGCTGGCTCTGCCTTAACCCCAAGCTGCTCATTCTCGACGAGCCGACGCGAGGCATCGATGTCGGAGCCAAGGCGGAAATCCAGACACTTATCAACGAGTTCGCCGACAACGGGCTCGGAGTTCTCATGATCTCGTCGGAGATCGAGGAGCTTGCTGAAGGCAGCGACCGGGTGGTTGTCCTCCGGGACGGCCGCACGGTCGCCGAGATGCCACGAAGCGAGATCAGTGAGGACGCGATCATGAATGCGATGGCTCATGGCACCGATGAAGGCGTGACAGGAGCAACGGCATGACTGATGTTCCGCGGGCAGGTCAACCGGTCATGACACTGCGCCGTTTCACAATCTCTCCCCGCCTCAGTCACATCGGCCAGACCTACGGGCCGCTTGCCGCCCTCGTCGCCCTGTTCCTCTTCAATGCCTTTTTCACTGACCGGTTCCTGACGATGCAGTCACTCCGGCTGAACCTGAGCCAGGTCTCGACCATCATTATTGTTGGCGTCGGCATGACGCTTGTCATCGCGACAGGCGGCATAGATCTCTCCGTCGGCTCCCTCATGGCGATTGGTGGAGCGATCGCCCCCCTGATCTTCATGAGCGATCAGGGTCCACTCTCGATGTACGCTCCACTCACCAACGTCATCGCCCTGGTTGCCGCTCTTGTTGTAGCTGCGCTGTTCGGCCTCTTCAACGGCGTACTCGTCGCGAAATTCCAGATCCAGCCGATCATTGCCACACTTGTGCTGTTCATTGCCGGGCGCGGCATTGCCCAGGTGATCACTAACGGATCCATCCAGACCTTTCGCAATCCTGATTTCCAGTACATCGGGTTGGGCACGCCCCTTGGTATTCCCTTCCAGGCCTTTATCGCCCTCGCGGTCGTCCTCTTCTCGGCCTGGGTAGTGAAGAGCACCACCTTCGGCCGCTATCTCCTGGCGACTGGCGGCAACGAGGCGGCGGCGCGCCTCGCGGGAGTACCGGTCAACAGGATCAAGCTCATTGTCTATGTGGTCTCGGGAACACTGGCCGGCCTTGCGGGCCTCATCGTGATCTCCATCAATTCATCATCGGACGCAAACCTCGTCGGTCTCGATATGGAGCTCAACGCCATAGCGGCGGTTGCCGTGGGAGGCACGCCACTCACCGGCGGCCGGGCCAACGTTGTCGGCACCCTGATCGGGGCGCTGATTCTCCAGTTGATTCGCACCACCCTGATCTCCCATAACATCCAGGACGCCGTGGCCCGCGTGGTCACCGCCGCCGCGATTGTCTTCGCCGTCCTGATGCAACGAGGACGGTCGACCGGATAACCGGAGGAATGGTTCAACGAGCATGAATACACCGGTAACCACCGATATCCGGCAAGAGCAACAGGCTTCCTACTGGGCGCGAACGGCAAGTATTCTTCAGCGACAGGGAGCCCTCGCCGCACTGGTGACCCTGATTCTCTTC
>DASYWM010000293.1:0-9346 GCA_035936075.1 Thermomicrobiales bacterium | reverse complement strand
GCGCGATATTGAGCCGGTCGAGCGAGGCGATTGCATTAAACTCACTGGCGGTGAGCACAAGGCTGCGCAGATGGACGAGCCGGGCGTGATCAGGTGTTTTTTCAAGCAGATTGCCACGTGGGCCGAGCCAGGTGTCGAGTGCCATGACCGAGCGCTCACGGAGGGAGTCGATCGGCGGGTTGGTCACCTGGGCAAACCGTTGCCGGAAATAGGCTGTCAGAGGCCGCGGCACCTCTGAGAGCACCGCAAGCGGCGCGTCGTCACCCATCGACCACGTCGGCTCCTTGCGCTCGCCAGCCATCGGCATCACGATGAGGCGGATATCCTCGGCCGTATAGCCGAAGGCTCGCTGCTTCGCGACCTGCTGCGGATTAGCCTTCGTCATTGCCGCGCGGGTCTTCGCATCAGCCTCCGGCGGGACCGGCAGTGGCTCGTCGATCTCCGGAGCAACATCCAGCGGGATCCGTCCCTGACGCAGCCATTCCGCATACGGCGCATTCGAAGCGACCGCCTGCTTCAACTCCCTGTTGCGGAGCACCACACCGGCATCGGTGTCGACGAGGATCATCTGGCCCGGGCCAAGCCGCCCTTTCTCAACGATCCTGGACTGGTCAATCTCGACAGTGCCAGCCTCGGATCCAGCGATAAACCATCCGTCTTCGGTGATCGCGTAGCGCAATGGACGGAGCCCATTGCGATCAAGGGTCGCGCCGGCCAGCACACCATCGCTGAAGCCGAGTGCGGCTGGACCGTCCCATTGCTCCTGCAGGCCTGCATGAAAGTCGTAGAAGGCCCGCCGATCGGCGTCCATCTCCTTCAACTGTTCCCATGGCTCCGGGATCGTCATCATCAGCGAGTGTGGGAGGGAGCGGCCACTGTGGCGAAGCAGCTCGAGCGCGGTATCCAGGCTGAGTGAATCACTGCCGGTCATCGCGACGGCAGGCTCGAGTTCGGCACCAGTGGTCCCGTCGCTCATCACGAGGTCCGCCGTGCGGGCCCGCATCCAGGTCCGGTTGCCCTGAACCGTGTTGATCTCGCCATTATGGGCGATGAGCCTGAACGGCTGGGCCAGACCCCAGGTGGGTTGTGTATTGGTGGAATAGCGCTGATGGAAGAGCGCAATGGCCGATTCCATCCGAGGATCCGCAAGATCGGGATAGAACCGGGCCAAGTCCTCCGGCAGGCAGAATCCCTTGTAGATGATCGTCCGGGCCGAACAGGATGCCGCAAAGAAGTCGGCGTCCGACATGCCCAGGGCCGCGACCCGGCTCTCCATGGTTCGCCGCAACAGCATCAGGTCCCGCTCGAACGTGCCCAGATCGACACCCTCCGGCCGCCGAACGAGGATCTGCGCGACATGTGGTCTGGTTGCGGCGGCCGTCTCACTCAGCATATCGACCTGAACAGGCACATCCCGGCGGGCAAGCAGATCAACTCCCCGCTCGGCGACCGCACTCATGACCGCGTCGATAGCGGCGGCCCGCAGGGAGAGGTCCAGCGGCAGGAAGAGCATCGCCACGCCATACTCGCCCGCCTTGAGATCCGATGCGCCAGCCTCGATGAGCGTCTCCTCAAACAGCGCATGCGGAATCTGCAGCAGGATACCCGCGCCATCGCCCGTACGGGCGTCCGCGCCAACCCCACCGCGATGCGTCAGGTTCACAAGCCCGGCGAGCGCCTTTTCGACAATTGAGCGCGACGGACGACCCTTGATGTCTACGACAAGTCCGACCCCGCAGGAGTCGTGCTCGTAGGCCGAGTCATAGAGTGGTGCTTGCGACAACTGCTGGTGACCAGTCCGTTGCGATGATTCCATAGAACACTCCCTGTTGCCGCCGGCCCAAGGGACAGAACGGCGAACGACGTTTGTTAAGGCAATGGTTCTTGCGCCTAAATCGTGAAATCAGACACGAACCCCAGCGCGTATCGATCCAGTTATTGTCATCACCATCATTCTTCAGTGACTGGTACGGGACCACATCGTTCGCTATTCCACTGCATCGTGGGACTCTTTAGTCTATCTTTCATCCAAATCGAGTCACAGGTACACAACGCCAAGAAGACAGAGGGAGACGTTTGGGTTCTGCGCACAAAGTGCGTCCGTAAGCTCTATACTGGCGCGTAAATGGCACCTGCATGGCACGTGAGCATGGATTTACCGCAAGGTGCGGCCAATACGGGGACGGCGAGTCATGGTGATGAGCTGCCCTTTTGTGCAGTCGCACAGCCGATGCTTCCCAGTTTTTAGAGGGTCCCTTGATGGCAACACATCTCGACATGGAGCTCGATTCTCTGACGTCCGCTCACGAAGATATCCAGGGCGCTATGGACGCACTGGGCGAGCAGAGCGTCATGCTCGTCAATCTGCAGTTCAGCGATATCGCCGGCGGCATCCGGACGGTCACCATCCCGGCAGCGCTCCTCCCCAAGGTCTTCGAACGCGGTTATCGCTTTGACGGCGCCGCGATGGCGGGCGGCAAACGGCAGGTGGAGATCGATCTCTTCCTCATGCCGGATCCCACGACGTTGACAATCTTCCCGCCAACTAACGACAGCCCGCGCCGCGCGCAGATTTTCTGCTGGGTCACCCGGCGCAACGGGCAGCCTTTCGCCGGAGATCCACGCTCTGCCCTGCAGCGACAACTCGAGGCAGCGTCCCAGCTGGGCCTGGATTACCGGGTAGGCGTCGAGCTCGAGTTCTACCTCTACAAGGGAGATGACCTGGCACACGCCACTCTCCTTCCGGGAGCAACCAGTACGGGGTACTTCGGGGACGGAGAGGATACGAGCGCCGAAGCGCGCGATGCGATCGTTGCCACGCTGCAGGAGCTCGGCGTTGGAGTCCATGGAGCGCATCACGAAACAGGACCGGGCCAACAGGAACTCGATCTCCGCCACAGCGGAAGCGTCCGCGTCGCCGACCAGATCATCACGACCCGGCAAATCATTCGGCAGGTCGCGAGTCGACATGACATGCGTGCAACCTTCATGGCCAAGCCTTTCGCCGATGCACCGGGATCGGGTATGCACCTGTTCCAGCGATTGCTTTCCTATCCGGCAGGTGAGGACTTGATCCCTGAAATCGAGGGGGAGCATGATCTTTCGCCGACCGCTCGTCACATCATCGGTGGCCAGCTGATGCACGCGGCGGCAATGAGCGCGATCCTCTGCACAACGGTCAATTCATACAAACGCCTGGCAGATGGGCACCGGGCGCCAACCCACGCGACATGGGCACGGGTTAGCCACGGGTCACTCCTGCGGCTGCCCGCGGCACCCTCCGGCACATGCGCGGATATTGAACTCCGCAGTCCCGATGCAATGGCTAACCCCTACCTGGCAATCGCGGTCGCTCTCGGTACTGCACTGGACGGTATCCGTAAGGAGTACGAACCGCCCTCACCGCTCGACGAAAACCTCGTCTCCTACGATGACGACGAGTTAAACCGGCTTGGCGTCCCACGCCTCCCCCAGACGATGGGCGAAGCACTTGAGGCGCTCGCTGCAAGCGATGCCGTCCGTGACATCCTCGGCGCCTATATCTTCGACCAGCTGCTCTCGGTGAAACGGGCTGAATGGGCGGAGTATCGCCGCCACGTCAGCCCGTGGGAGCACATGCGCTACGGAGACCTCTAGTGGCCACAGGCGCAGGCCGCGATCTCGGGGTGATCTCCGTTCGCGACATCGTTCATCACGGACTCCCGGCCGGCACCACGATCGTTGCCGGGGCCACAGGAAACGGTCGCGAGGTAACATGGGCCACCCGGCTCAGACCTGCGCCGCCTGCATTCGGTCACATTTCGGGTGGCGAAATTGTCTTCCTGCCACCCGGTGTGCTCGACCTGATTGATGATCGCCTGAATCTTGCGGACGCTATACGCCAGCTTGCGACGTTCGGCGTGGCAGCAGTCGCGATCACTGGCGAGGCGGATTCGGCTGCCTGCGCTGCCGCTGACGCAGCCTCCGTCCCCCTGCTCGTGCTGCCTCCCACGGTGGATTTCGGCCACCTTGAGCGTGAAACAGCGCGCGCAATCGCAGAGCGTCGACGGGTACTTCAGCAGCATGGCCAGGAAACCGGCCGCAAGCTCATGGAGCTGGCCATCGCTGGAGAATCGCTCACTGATCTCACGACTGAGTTCAGCCGGCTCGGCCAGCGGGCGGTTGCCCTGGAGGGTCGGGATGGCGGACTTCTCAGCTTCCAGTCGGAGCCGGAAAACCTGGTCACCGAGGAAACCGCACAGCGTATCCTGCAGCAAACCAACACCTATGCTCAGGCATGGCTCCGCTCGGTAGGCTCGTCCAGTGCGGCGGAGCCACCCGTCCATGCCTGGACAACCGACGGTGGTTGGACCCGGATCGTCGCGCCAGTCACTGGGCGAACCGGCCTGCTCGGCAATGTCTCGATCCTGGTTCCGGCGGGTCAGGAGGGCCCGGAGGATTCGGTTCTCGCGTCCCGGGCTGCGGCCGCAAGCGCCGTTGCCCTTGCCCGGGAGCAGGCAGCTGCGAGCGTCCGGCGCGAGGTTGAGCTCAACGTATTGGACGAAATGCTTGACGGCGCCCTGCGAAGCGAGATCTCGCTCTCCCAGCAGGCACAGCGCCTCGGTCATGACTTGAACCAGGAATTCTGCACGCTTAACGCCCGGGTGGATCCTGCCCAGGCCGGACCTGCCCGCTCACGGGAGGGCCGATGGGCGGTGCTTGAGGATGGGCTTCGACGGGCGCAACGTAACGCCGGCCTCAACATGCTATGGCGCGTACGGAACACCAGCGCCGAGGTTGTCTGGCCCGTGACCAACGCCGGCTCTCCCGCAGAGATTTCCGGCATTGTCCAGGAGGAGCTTACTGATGCGTTGCAGTCGCACGGATTTACGGAAGTCGTCTCCATCGGTATTGGCCGGCCGGGCCATGGCATCCAGGGCATCCGCCGCTCGCATCAGGAGGCACGTCAGGCGCTCACCCTGGGGCGTCGGCTGCATGGCACTGGCCATATAACGGATTTCGATGCCCTGGGCATCTACCGGCTGATTCTTGCCGCCGAGCAATTGCCCGAGCTGCGAGCATTCCAGGATGAAGCGCTCGGTTCCCTCGTCTCCTACGATCGCGTCCACCGCTCGAATCTCACCCAGACACTTGAAGCGTTCTTCGCGGCCAACTGCAGTCCGAAAGAAGCCGCATCGATCCTGGATGTCCACCGGAATACCGTTCTCTACCGGCTGGATCGCATTTCCGAGATCACCGGCCTGCAGCTGGATGATCCCGACACACGACTTCGCCTTCATCTCGCCCTGCACATCCGGCTCGCACTGGATGCATAACCAGCTACAGACCGATGGCAATCCGGGAACCGGCCAATCCTGACGCTAGCCAATGAAAGCCCCAGCCGCCTGTTCGATCAACCCAAGTGCTTTTTCCAGATTCGCTTCCGAGTTGGCATAGGAGATCCGGATGTAGCCTTCGCCAGCAGCGCCAAAGCTCGTTCCGGGTACCGCAGCGACCCCGTATGTAGCGAGCAACTCGTCAGCAAACTCCTGGCTACTCTTGCCCGTCGCCGCGATATTTGGGAAGGCATAGAATGCCCCCTTTGGCATCACACAGGTGATGCCGGGGATGGCGTTGAGCCTGTCCACGACGAGCTGCCGCCGTCGCCGGAAGGCCTCCCGGAACTCGGCTACCGCGTCCTGGGGCCCGGTAAGAGCCTCGATGCCGGCACGCTGCACCGCAACGGAAGTACACGAAACGCTGTTGACGCCCAGCGTCGTGATGGGCTCCACCAGGTTCCTGGGGAAGAGCCCATAACCGAGCCTCCAACCCGTCATCGCGTACGTCTTCGAGAATCCGTCGAGAATCACCGTGCGCTCGGCCATCCCGGGCAATGCCGCAATCGAGTGGTGCACGCCTTCGTAGAGCAGCTCGCTGTAGATCTCATCCGACAGTACGATCAGGTCGTTCTCGATCGCCAATCCAGCGATTGCCTGCAGATCACCTTCCGACAGGACGCCGCCTGTCGGGTTGGCCGGGCTGTTGATAATCAGCAGCTTGGTTCTCTCCGTCACCAGCCCGCGAAGGTCGTCCACGTCGAGCCGGAAGTCGTTTTCCTCCCGTAGCGAGATCGGCACGGCTTTCGCGCCCACAAACTCGATCATCGATTGGTAGATAGGAAAGCCGGGATCGGGGAAAATCGCCTCGTCGCCCGCTTCCAGCAATGCCAGGATCAGAAAGAACATGATCGGTTTGCCGCCAGGTGTCACAATCACCTGCTCGGCGTCGTAATCCACACCACGTGAGCGATGTATGTAGTCGGCGATCACTCTCCGTAGCTCGGGGTCGCCGTTTGCCGGGCCGTAATGGGTCCAGCCGGAGCGCAAGGCCTCCGCACCGGCATCGACGATATTCTTCGGCGTATCGAAATCCGGCTCGCCGATTTGCAGATGGATGATGTCCCTGCCCTGCGCCTCCAGCGCACGGGCGCGGGCCATGACCTGGAACGCCGTCTCTGTTCCCAGCCGTTCCATCCGCGATGCCAATGAAACCATCATCTCACGCTTCCCTCTTCACATTATGGCGGCGCACATCTTGCCAATGGACGAAATGCATTGTATATCGGATACACCATGACTGAGGATGACACGCTGATCAACCAGTCCCTCCCGGGGGACGCGCCACGCGACCCATACGCGGTGCGTTCGTAGCCAACCCACGGAGCCCCCAATGAGCCAGCACGCTCGAAAGCCCATACCCGAACCCGCGTCGCAGATCGAGCGCCGCAATCTGGGCACGGATGTCTATCGGGTGCTGCGCGACAGGATCTTGAGGCGCGAGCTGAGGGCTGGCGAGAAGCTCTCCGATCTTCGTCTCAGCTCGGAGTTGGGCGTCAGCCGGACCCCTATCCGGGAGGCACTCCTTCAGTTGGTACAGGATGGCGTCGTCGTGGCCGAACCGAATCGTGGCTTTTTCGTTGCGACCTTCTCCCGCAAGGATCTCGAGGAAATCTTCGACCTCCGTGCCGCGCTCGAAACCTTCGCGCTCCGTCAGATCACCCGATCAGATCACCAGGAGGAATATGAGCGGGCGCTCTTCGAGCTTGAGCACGCCGAGCGGCTGATTAGGTTCGCCACGACGGAGGACGAACGTGAGGCAGCGGCCGAAGCGTTCCTCAAGACAGATCGTGGGTTCCACAGCTGGCTGGTGGAGAAATCGGGCAATCGGCGTTTGATCTCCATCGTTACGGGTCTCTGGGCGCAAATCTCCATTTTCCAGCAAGCCGGTGCAGAGCTTCCGGGATGGATGGAGCTGGCCCTCCACCAGCATCGAACCATCATCCAGCGCCTTGTGGACGACGACATCGACGGTGCCCACAGCGCCCTTGAGTCGCACCTGTTGGACATGAAAGCACGCGTCCTGGCAGACCTGGCCCCGTTCGATGATGGTGTCCAAGACGAATCAGGAGAGGCAACATGAGCAGTGATCACGACCGGTGGGAGTATCACGTTGAACACAGCGACGAGCCGCTGACCCAGCAGCATCTCAACGAGCTCGGCGCAGAGGGCTGGGAGTTGGTCGCGGCCTTGCCAACTGCCGGCCACTATCTCTTCAAACGGACCGCACCCGACCTCAGGGAGCGGATCACGCTGGAGCAACGTGACGCCCTGCACTCCGGCCAGGAGACAGGGCCGGTTGAATGAAGCGCGGCGGCATCCTCAACCCAGCGATCAATCACCTGCTTGCATCCACAGGGCACACGGACTATTTCACTATCTGCGATCGCGGTTTCCCCATCCCTGCATCGCAGGACCGCATCGACCTCGCGCTGGCTGATGACCTGCCAACAGTCCTCGATGTGATCCGTCTCGTTGACACCGAGTTCGTGATCGACCGGATTATCCTCGCGGAGGAGGCAGAGAGCTTTTCACCGGGCTTTGTCGACGAACTTCGTGCCATCCGTCCCGACCTTCGGATCGAGACCGTGCCACATCTGGAGCTCAAACGCCTGAGTAGCAGGGGTCGCGCGACGATTCGCACCGGTGATACGACACCTTTCGCCAACATTCTCGTCATTTCAGGGTAGATGCCATGAATGAAATTGAGAGACCGTGGAGTGCAATGCCGCCGAGGGCCGTTGCAAGCCTCTTCCGAGTGTATCCAGGTCGGTGGTGGATCGCAGGCGGGTGGTCGCTGGACCTCTATCTCGGACATCCCACCCGACTCCATGAGGATACAGATGTGCTGGTCCTGCAACGCGATTTGGAGCACGTTCATGCATTGCTTCCCGGCTGGGTGATTATGGCCGCCGCCCCTCCCGGCACGCTGCGGCACTGGATCGAGGGGGAGACACTTCCGGAGGGGACCCGGGACATCTGGTGCCGCCCCCCATCATCAGACGTGTGGCGGTTTCAGCTGATGATCATCCGCACGGAGGGCGATCGATGGATATTCCCCCGAGACAGCCGGATCACCGGCGAGATTGCCCAGCTCTCGGATGTACGCGATGGTATCCCGATCATCGCACCGGAGCTCCAGCTCCTCTACAAGTCACGCGTTCCACATTGTTCCAGGGACGCCGATGACCTTCGGCGGATGATCCCTCGGCTCTCGCAAAGGCAACAGGCATGGCTCCGCGAGCGAGTCGAGCTTCTCTATCCGGACAGTCCCGCGCTGGAACTGCTTCAACTTTGATCCATCCCTCGGCGCATGATTCCCCAGCCGCCTTTAGCCTTAATTTCGCTATGCAGCACCTGCGATTTTGTATACAATCGGTATGATAGTCGGTGTTCGCCGACGTAATTCGTACCTTTGAACCGCTCACAATCCGGGGAGAGTGGATGTTCAGGCTCGACGGAAAGACCGCACTCGTGACCGGAGGCGCCTCGGGAATCGGACGGGAGATTGCCGTGCTCTTTGGTCAACAGGGGGCGACGGTCGCGATCGGCGACATCAACGAGGGGGCCGCCGCATCCGTTGCTGAAGAGATTACCGACGCGGGTGATGCAGCGTTCGGCGTTCGGCTTGATGTCACCAACATGGTCTCCGCCGAGTCCGCCATAGCGTCGATTGTCGATCGCACTGGCTCCCTGGATATTCTCGTAAACAATGCTGGTATCGGCATGGTGGGCAATCTCACCGAAACGTCTCCGGAAGACTTTGCCCGCCTGATTGCCGTCAATGTCTATGGTGTCTACAACTGCTCCCACGCCGGTGTGAAGCAGATGCTTTCCCAGGACCCAAAGGGCGGGTGCATCATCAATATGGCGTCGATCGCCGGACAGGTTGCCGTTGCCCGCCGCTTCGCTTACGGCACCACCAAGGGCGCAGTGATCTCCATGACGCAATCCACAGCGATGGATTACGT
>DASYWM010000292.1:0-7514 GCA_035936075.1 Thermomicrobiales bacterium | reverse complement strand
GTTCATCGCGGAGAGTACTGCGGCGCCGAAATCCATTTCCGGCCCAACACCGATGTGGATGGCGGTCTCGGAGTTCAATACGCCGTATTCAAGCCCGTATACATCGAAGAACAACCGGGAGAGCGTCTCCGGGTGCGACGCAATGCCTTCGCCGTCCTCGGTGACTGCGTCCGCCTGGTGGAAACCCGCGGAGTTCCAGTATCCAAGCGTGCCGGGACCACGGTTGCCTGACGCAAAGCGGCTATGCCAGGGTTCAGCGAGGAACTCTGCAACGCGCCGAATATCCATCGTGGGATGGATGTCTGTGTCGATAACGGGAGCTCTCTTCCGCATGTCCCTGATTCCCTGTCTCGGTGAAGCTTGAATACTTTCAATGGCGGTATGCTGACCAAACGATGGGGGCTTGTCAACAGGAAGCAGAACCATCACGGGATGGTGACACCGGCTTGCCGCAAGCCATCCAACCGGCGATGCTGCCTGGAGTAGTGTTGCCTCTTGAATGCAAACGTTGGAGATGCTTTCCACCATGTCCCAGGAACAATTGGCAAAAGAGATCATGGCCCGCGCCGATGAGCTGGCGCAGTATTCCGAGAAGCCCGATGGCATCTGTCGCCGGTATGGAACCTCCGAGATGCGCGCGGTGCTCGAGCGCACTCGCGAATGGATGCTTGCTGTTGATTTGGACGTGACGACAGATGCCTTTGGCAGCCTGATCGGGATATATGCCGCGGAGGAGGGGGCAGCCGAGCATCGCCCGTTTGTCATTGGTGGGCATCTCGACTCCGTACGCGACGCCGGGCGCTACGACGGCATCCTTGGTGTCTTGACCGGCCTTGCCGTTATCGAGCAGATGCACCGGCAAAACAGACGGCTTCCATTTCCGGTCCAGCTTATTGCTTTCGCCGAGGAAGAGGGGCTGCGCTTCAACTCAACGCTGGTCGGCTCCCGCGCCTGGACCGGGCTTCCTGTGGCGGAACAGCTGGCGTACACGGATGAGGCTGGGATTTCTCTCCGTGAAGCAATCCGGGCGTTTGGGGGTGATCCTGATTCCCTGGGTTCCGGCGAGCACCCGGACCTCCTCGGGTTTTTGGAAACGCATATTGAGCAAGGGCCGGTCCTAGAGCATGAGGACTTGCCGGTTGGTGTGGTGACGTCGATCGTGGGGAGTGACCGCGCGGAGATCAAGATCGCGGGAATGGCAGGACATGCAGGAACGGTGCCGATGGCGTTGCGTCGCGACGCGCTCACCGCAGCCGCGGAGCTCGTCCTCGAGGTCGAGCGGATTGGCCGGCAGACACCAGGGTTGGTTGCCACCGTGGGCGAGCTGGAGGTCCATCCGGGTGCGACGAATGTCATCCCCGGGTCAGTCCGCCTGACATGTGAGGTGCGCCACGCGTCAGGGGAGGTTTGTACGGACGCCATACGGGCCATCCGCTCGTCTCTCGAAACCATCTGCGAGAAACGCGGGACCTCATTCGGCTGGCGCGACATTGCCGGGTACCCGGCGACACCCTGCGACCCGGGCCTGGTGCACCTCCTGTCGGAGGCGGTCCGGGCGGAAGGGGTGCGCGTCCTCACACTCGCAAGCGGTGCCGGGCACGACGCGGTAAATATTGGTCAGATTGCCCCGGTGTCGATGCTCTTCATGCGCTGCAAGGAGGGCATCAGTCACAACCCCGCCGAATCGATCCATGTCGCCGATGTCGAAGTCGCCATCCGTGTGATGCTCGGCTTCCTCGATTTGATCGCATCGAGACAAGCGGGGTAGGGATAGCCCTACCACCTAAACCACCGTCAGCGTCATTCTGGCACCCCGCCCTCTCCAGTGATGATTGAGCTATGGCCGCAGAGGTGGCCGAGATCGTTGCGGAGGGAGGTTTCATCATGATCCGTTACCAATGTTTGGTGATCCTGCTCGTCGTGCGCTTCGCCAGGTCCTGACCTGATCCGAAGGTCACGACTGTCTGCTTTCCTCTATCAGTTGCAAGGTGATCGCTATCATGGAAACAACGCAGGCGGGCGCGCCACCACGTATGCCGGACGGCCATCAGGACAGGGATCGGATGAAGGCACCCTTCCGGGTCAGCAATCAACGGGTCCAGCGGGTGCTCGACGATCCAAACTCGCTCTGGTTCCTGCTCCGGAACCTGCCGGGAGTGCGTTCCTGGCGGATCCTGAGCGACAGCCTCTTTCTTCTGACCAGCTTCCCCCTCGGGCTCGTCTGGTTCATCGTCGGCGTGATTGGCCTGACGCTGGGCTTTGCCTTGTCCTTCATTGGCGTTGGCCTGGTGATCCTGGCCGTGACGATCGGGTTGCTCATCTGGGCGGCGCAGGTCGAGCGTACGCGGCTGAGGGTCTTTCTCGGGGTCAACGTGGCGCCGACGATACCGATCTCCCACTACGAAGGAAACATTGCGCGGCGAACATGGCGCTATATCCGAAACCCGCAGATGTGGCGGGATTTCATCTACCTGATGGTGCTCTTCCCGATCGGCATCGCCGAGCTGACGCTGGTGTTCGTGCCGATCAATCTCCTGTTTGGCCCGTTCATGTATGGGCTGTTTGGTTCCTACCATGTCGCTTTCTGGCATGTGAATCACGGGTTCGAGGCGTGGTTCGCGGTGATCGTCGGTATGGTTCTCATCCTTCCGTTGAGCATCCTGATCAACGTTGCGGCCGCGTTCCACGGTCGCCTGGGGGTGATGCTGCTGGGAACCTCAAAGGAGGAGGTGCTCTACGAGCGGGTGGAGGCACTGACGGAAAGCCGCTCCGCGGTGATGCGGGCAATGCATATGGAGCGGCGCCGTATCGAGCGCGACCTGCATGACGGCGCCCAGCAGCGGTTGGTCAATCTGGCAATGGACCTGGGACGGGCACGCGAGAAGATGGACACCGATCCGGAAGGAGCGCGCCAGATCGTGGAGCAGTCGCACGAGCAGGCAAAGCAGGTACTGACGGAGATGCGTGACCTCGTGCGCGGGATTCACCCCGCTGTCCTGACCGACCGGGGGCTGGATGCGGCAGTCTCCGCTATCGCTGGCCGATCACCGGTTCCAGTGAAAGTGGATGTGCAGATCGACGGTCGGCTGCTGGAAGAGGTGGAGGGCACGGCTTACTTTGTCGTCGTGGAGGCGCTCACCAATATTGCCCGCCATAGCGATGCGACCCAGGCGTCGGTGCAGATTCGCCGGGACGGGAACTGGCTCCGGATCACCGTGACGGACGATGGCCGGGGCGGTGCTGACCCCGAGATGGGATCTGGCCTGCGAGGGCTCAAGGATCGTATTACTGCATTGGATGGAAGCTTCGCGCTCTCCAGCCCGGCCGGACGCGGTACCCGGCTTATCGTGGAGATCCCATGCGCATAGTCATCGCCGAGGATTCTGTCCTGTTGCGTGAGGGACTGATCCGGCTCCTCACCGAGCACGATGCGGAAGTCGTGGCCGCCGTGGCCGACAGCGATGCCCTGATCGAGGCGGTTGTGAGGGAACGCCCGGATGTATCCATCGTCGATGTGCGCATGCCTCCAACCTTTCGCGACGAAGGGCTCCGTGCCGCGATCGAGCTGCGCCGGCGAATTCCCAATACACCTATCCTGGTCTTCTCCCAGTATGTTGAGGAGCGCTATGCCGCCGAGTTGCTGGAACGGGGAACCAGCGGTATCGGTTATCTCCTCAAGGATCGCGTCGCGGACGTCCGCGATTTTATCCACGGGGTCAGGCAGGTCGCTGCTGGAGGTACTGTCCTTGACCCCGAGGTTGTGGCCCAGTTGGTGACCCGCCGTCGACAGGATGAACGGCTGGCATCGCTGACGCCACGCGAGCTCGAGGTGCTGGCGCTGATGGCGGAGGGGCGCACCAACCAGGCGATCGCCGATCAGCTTTTCGTGAGCGAGGGCACAGTTGAGAAGCACATTCGTGGGATCTTTATGAAGCTGCAGCTGGAGGATGCCGAGACCATGCATCGTCGGGTGCTTGCGGTGCTCACGTATCTCCGCCTCGGCGAGGATGAACGGTAACGATCCATTGTTACGACTGAGTGACGACAAAAAGGGGCGGGCGACCAGTGCCCTTCTGGCGGGTGTGGTTTCGCGCCGCTCCAGGATGTCGAAAACCCGGTTATCAGGTAGTCTGCTGGGTTGAAGCATACCCGGTGAGAGGAATGCCGAAGGCACACGACAACGGCCCGTACATCACGTACGGGCCGTTGTCGTGTGCGGGCCTTGTGTGTCGAAGCGCACACATGAGCTGTGCCGTGGACGACAGCCAGCCATAGGCTGGAGCCCTATGCTGCGAGAGAAGTCGGGGGACGGCCTCCCGGTAAGCGCAGTTTGATGATGTGGTACCTGGGCCGCAGCGTCAGCACAAGGATCAAGGAGTGGACTCTGATGAAGCGTCGTGCAGCAACCGTGGTATTGGCCCTGGCATTCTCGCTCTCCTTGGTTCACGGCGCCATGGCGGCGCCAACCGTCAGTGACAACGCGAGCCACAATGCGTGCTTTGGACAAGCGCGCGCCGACTACGCGATACACCGTGACGGGCCGGAGGTAACGATCCCCGAGCGTGGGGGTGAGAACCCGGCTGAAAATGCTGCATGGACAGCAGAACATTGTTCGTAATATAGGTTTGATATTCATTGCCAGAAGGGGAAGCGCTGGTGCCAGCGCTTCCCCTTCTGGCATGTCGTATTCATGGGCTCAAATGGTCGAACAAGGTGGAGCCTAGTAAAGCGCGGGTCATCAAGGCGAATTACGCGATCGTGAGCCGGTACTGTGGCGCTTCGTGATGATCACGTCGCTGGTCTGAGCCTTGTGGCCGGGCGCGGAGGGTGAAGTTTCCGCCGTGCGCCAGTAGCCGCAAGCCGTTCAGCACGACGACGACGGTGCTGCCCTCGTGACCGACAACTCCGAGCGGAAGCGGGATGCCGACGATCAGCGTCGAGATCGCGAGCACCGTGATGATGGAAAGCGCAAAGGTGAGATTGGCCCTGATAGTCTTTCGCATCGCGCGGCTGAGGCTGATGGTTCCGTACAATTTTCCCAGGTCGTCCGACATCAGGACGACATCCGAAGTCTCCAGAGCCACATCGGAGCCCGCGCCGCCCATGGAGATGCCTACATCGGCCATCGCGAGAGCCGGGGCGTCGTTGACACCATCTCCGATCATGGCGACCTTGCCGCTTGCCTTCAGCGTCTCGATCACCGCCAGCTTCTCCTCCGGCAGGAGATCGGCATGGACCTCGTCGATGCCGACGCTCCTGGCAATCGCATTCGCAACCAGCGCGTTGTCGCCGGTCAGCATCACGGTGCGCTTTACCCCAGCCTTCCTCAACGCGGCAACTGTCTCCCTCACCCCTGGCCGGAGGGTGTCGGCGACGGCGAGGACGGCATAAACGCCGGCCCGGTCGCCGACGATCATTGTCGATTTACCCTCTTCCCCAAGGCGGTTCTGATGCTCGACCGCCGCCTTCGGAAGGTCGATTCCGAGGTCCCTGAAGAGGCGCTCGTTACCGATGGCCAGGACCTCACCATTAACCCGAGCGGTTATGCCGCGTCCGACATGGGCCTCGAGGTCTGAAGATGGGGGGAGGATCAGTTCCTGGTACCGCGCAGCCTCAACGATCGCGGTGCCGATGGGGTGCTCCGAGAGCTGCTCCGCGGCAGCGGCGCGAGCAAGGATGTCACCGGGATCGGCGCCATTGAGCATCACGACATCGGTCAGACGGGGGCGTCCCACGGTGAGCGTGCCAGTCTTGTCGAAGGCGATGGTGTCGACTGTGCCAAGGGTCTCCAGCGATCGGCCGCCCTTGACCAGAACGCCCCTCCGGGCGGCATTGGCCAGCGCGGAGAGGGTCGCCGCCGGTGTCGAGATGACCAGCGCGCATGGCGACATGACCACAAGGAGCGTCATACCCCGGTAAAACGCATCGCCGGGGTCGACCCCGAAGAGAATCGGCACCGTCGCTACAAGTAGCGAAAAGACGATGACCGCGGCGGCATAGCGGCCCTCGAAGGAATCGGCGAACTGCTCCAGCTTGCTCTTCTGCTCGCGCGCTTCCTCGACAAGCTTCACGATCCGGGCGAGTGTGGATTCGGTGCTGAGCCTCGTTACCCGGGCCTGCAATGCCCCGTGACCGTTGATTGTCCCGGCGAAAACGGTGTCACCCGGGATCTTCCCGGCGGGAATCGACTCGCCGGTAATCGCCGCCTGATCGACGGTCGATGACCCAGAGAGGACTCGTGCGTCGGCGGGGATCTTCTCCCCAGGCTGCACGATGATGACATCGTCCAGCCTGAGCTCCTCAACCGGGATGATCCTCAGCGCGCGGTCGCGTTCTACCCGTGCAGTCGGCGGCGTGAGGTCCATCAAGAGGCGAACGGCGTTCCGGGTCTTGTCCAGCGCGTGGTGCTCAAGTGCGTTGGAGGTCGAGAAGAGGGAGAGCAGGATAGCGCCCTCGGTCCAGGAGCCGAGCGCTGCGGCGCCAACCGCGGCAAGGACCATCAAGAGGTCAACGTTGATCTTGCGATCGAGGAGATCGGAGATTGCGGCACCCGTTGCAAGGGTGCCGCCCCCCAGGTACGCCAACATAAAGATGCCGACCAGCGTTGGCGTGGAGATGTCGGAAGCATAGTCGGCAACCAGACCGCCAATGGTGAAGGCCCAAGATAGCGCTGCCAGGATCGCAAGACGCCAGGAGCGAACCCAATCGAACACAACCTGTGCCCTTCCCCTGGAGTTGCTGGACGGCCGGATGGTCGTTTCAGTTGTCAAGGTCGGAGTCGCCACAGGCAATCCTTAAATGGAGTCAGTTGGCGAAATAGTGGTCCGTGGGCCGCTGCCTTCTGTCTCTGCAGCGGGCATTCAATTCCGAGCGTTCAGGTCGTAGTTGAGAATCATTCTCATTTCCTGACTCATCATATCATTGTCCGGTGCTCTTTGAAACCCTTTTTGAGAGTGATTCGCAGGAACATGAGGAGGGTCGTCCAGACGCCATTCATCCGGGGCAGCTGTAGGGATAGGCGGTCAGCAAAACGGGTATGCTACCCATAAAAATGCTCACAATGAGAGGTGGAGGAGTGGCAGGTGGAAGATCGGGTACTGAGCCAGACGGATATTCAGCAGCGGGCTGATCTCATCAGGCCAGGGCATGCGCAGGACTCCGCTGCCCAGTCGACGATCTCCGTCGCCAGGCTGCTGCAGGAGCTCCGCGAGAGCCGCGGGCTTTCGAAAGCGGATCTGGCCAAGGGTGCCGGGGTCGACCCCAGCTCCATTACCAGGTTCGAGCAAGGCACCCGGACACCGGAGCGGGAGACGATCCTGCAGATGTCCAGGGCCATGATGCTGCCGATGCTGGATCGCGACCGCCTGCTCGCTGCTGGTGGGTTCCGGTCGGAAGTGTGGGACGATCCCCTGCTGGTGGAACTGGCCCAGTTGCTGGTCGAGCCTTCGGTACCGGCAGAAGCACGAGACGAAGCGCGTGCCGCTGTGAAGATGGCCGTTGCCTATTGCAAGCTG
>DASYWM010000291.1:0-1521 GCA_035936075.1 Thermomicrobiales bacterium | reverse complement strand
GGTCAATGATCCAGCCACACACGTTCTGTGCGTCCAGGCCTGTGATGGCATCGAGTCCTGCCTCAATGTATGGCTGCTCATCGCGTGGCAGCGCGCCAGACGGCAGGTTGAGATAGCCAAGGTTGCCGCGGGGTTGGCCTGAGGGGAATCGATCCACAGGGCTCTCATCTGCCGGTCCGTTGGCGAGGACGGGCAAGAGAAAGGACTGGTTATCGCCAGCGGCTCTCAGTGCTGGGATCAGATGCCAATTGACGAAGATGGAAATACTTCCTGGCGAAGCCAACGCGTTGGCTTCGGCCCGGAGGGAATCCCAGTCAATGTCGTCCGTGTAGAAGGAGTTTGCCTCTGCGTAATCGAGGATCGCGTGGGCGATCTCCGGACCGGTCAGCGCCGAGAGGTCGAACGACACCGTCGACAGGACATCGTGGAAGTGACCGGGATCGAGGGCAATCACCACGAAGGAGATCGTCTCGAGCCAAAACTCGAACGGCGCTGGGTGTGGAACAACCATCGCGGAGAGGCGGACACCGCCCACCAACGGATTGGGATGCGGGATATCGATCTCGCAGGCAGGTTCGTTGTGCCATGTAGCCTCGCTGCTGGTGAACGACGAACCGGATGCGAGTTCATCGCCAGCCTCCTCGCATGCCTCATCAAGGGTGGACGCCGTGGCGAGGAAGCTGGTGATCAGGCCGTCACCTCCGGCATAGGTCATATAGGGGCTGGCCACACTCGTCCAGTCAGCCGGAATGCGTGCCGTCAGTCGCGCCGCGGGGTCGAGATAGAGTTGCGTGTCGTCGGCGACCGGCGTGGAAATCATCGCACCCAGGTTCGCTGGACCGATCAGGAGCATGGCAAACACAACGATTGACCATCGGGAAAGCCGGCGACTCATCATGGGCGGATCCTCTCCTAACGCGGTATCTGACCCCAACACCCTAACATACGCTAATCCTTACCACAGCAGTCAGGATTAGACGCGGCCGGTACAATTAGGGAGTAAGTACTCTCCCGGAGTACACGTCGAGAAGCGGCGTGCTCCGGAGTCTCAGGAAAGGTTCAGGCACGTCGATGACGGATGGTGGCTCCGCAGCAATGACGCGGGAACAAGTGCTCAACGCACTATCGAAAGTATCGGAGCCCGCAACCGGGCGAGGCCTGGTAGATCTCAAACTGGTAACGGATGTCGCGGTCGAGGGCCGGGCTGTCCGGCTTAATATCGATCTTCTCAGCCCGATCAATACCCATCGGGAGAAGTTGGAGCGGGACGTCCGGGCAGCGCTCGGCACCGTGGGTGGCCTCGGCGAGGTCGACCTCCACTTCCGGACGAAGGTCCGGGCGAGTAGTGGAGGACGTACCGATGCGCAGCCGATCCCCGGTGTGAAGAACACGATTGCCGTTGCTTCCGGCAAGGGCGGGGTTGGCAAGTCGACCGTCGCCGTCAACCTCGCGGTGGCACTTGCACAGGCAGGTGCGAAGGTCGGCTTGCTGGATGCTGATGTTTACGGTCCAAGCACGCCA
>DASYWM010000290.1:0-6063 GCA_035936075.1 Thermomicrobiales bacterium | reverse complement strand
CCTCCACCTCGCGCAGAGCAGCCTCGTCGGGAAGCTCGTTCTGCTCAATGTGACCACCGGGCGGAAGCCAGAGGCCAAGCTTGCGGTGCCTGTGCAGGAGCACGCAGTCGTCATGAATCACAAAAATGGCGACCGTGAAGTCGCGGGAAAGTGCTGTCATATGTTGGCCAAGGGGACTGCAGGGGAGGTCATGTGCTTTGGGACCGCTCGTGGATTGGATAGAAGGTGATCCGCTGCCCGGTATTGCCAGGCCGGTGGATCGGGTGAATCACCACTGGTTTAGCCGTTCGAATCTGGCTCGGGCGGTTTTGTACCGCCATCGGGCTGCCTGGAAGGATCCTCCGCGCGAGTCGGCACGGGTCGAGCCAGCCAGGCAGCCTGAGCGGCGGTTTGCCATGAAACACGCTCCGTGTCCTTTGGTGGGGGAGGGGGCGCCGTCCATTGATCGGGGAGAGGGTCCGCGGTCGGTGCGGTCTCTGGAGCGGGCGGTGAACTCCAGGAACTCGCCGGCTCGGCTGGTGGCTCAGTCGCAGCCCACGTCTTTGCCGGCCTCCAGCGAACCTCCGATGCGGGACGAATGTCGTCGTCTTCGGCGAGGAGCTGGAGAATGAGACTCGCGATACCAGCAATGATCGCATGCATGACAACGATGAGTGCCCATGCGCCGATCAACGTCGCGGCCCAGATGCTGCCCGATCCGATCAGGAGATTGACCACGAGCAGCAGTACGCTCCCGAACGCGAACGCGCTGATGTGCGCGCGCACCAGGGAGAATCGCTGGGTTCGGTAAAGCACGTCCCTGGGATCGTACGACGGCCGTTGCGGCGGAGACTCTTGAAGCCATTCCGGTTGCATCACCGGTTCTGTAGACGAGTCCATGGTGATCCGGGAACTAGGTCAGCAACTGCTTGATGCGCTCAAGCTGGTTCCGGTCGCTGGCCACCAGGTCCTGGACATGGTCCTGGATGCTCTTGCCATCATCGGTCTGCTTCGTCCAGTCCTCATCGGTCAGGTTCTTCAGGAGGTTGAGTGTTGTCTCACGCGCGGTGCCGAACTGGGAGATCAGCATGACCGTCGTATCGTTGCGGTGCTCTGTGCCGATGACCGGATCCTTGTCAGCCAGGTCAGCATGGATCACACCCGTGATGCGTTCCTTCAGCGCCTGTGCGAACCGCATCTCGTCGATCCTCATCCGCGCGATGACCGAGCGAACGGATCCCTCTTCCCCACCAGCGGTCAGCCGCTCTTCCGGCAGCCGACGGACATGGGTGTTGAGCTCACGATAGGTGTCCACGAGTTGATCGATCAGGGCGGCGTGACCGCTGCCGCGTTGTGTCGACTGAATGCCGGTATCCATAGGTAAGGTTCCTTTCCGATACATGCTTGATGTCGCTCATCCGGTCGGCTTCGCACACCGTATACCAGTAGTTTCGCGGATTACAGCCGAACCCGCTAGTGGGGGCGCACAGGGTGCAGATCGCGATGGGTAGTTCCCGGGCTGGATGGTAAACTATCGGGAGAAGCAGGCAGTCACTCCCTTTTGTCAGCATCACTACGGGCTTGGTCTGTCGGCGCGTCAGGACATTGGAAGACGAAAGATGTTCAGCATGAACAATTCCAACCCTTTTGCCCCCCAACGCGAGCGTCTTCGAACACGTACCCCCATGCGTTGTCCAATCTGTCACAGCACGTTGGGCAAGGTCATTGTTCGCGACATCGGCAGCGCCGCTCCTGGTGCGATCTGGCAAATTCATGCTGGCGAATGCGCAGACCATGGATGGTTCCAGACCGAGGTCGTGCGGCGTCCGCCACGCGAAATCTTCCCTGTTACCAAGCCTTTTGGTGCCGCTCGGCGCGTCGTGGTCGCTGGTCGGGAGTACTACGCCTTTTCAACCGCATGGAATGAGCTTCCGGGTGAGGAGCGGCGCCAGCCAACCGACCCGCTTGAGGAGAGGTACTGGCAAGCGCTGCCACTTCCTGGCGTTTGACGCCGGCCGCTGAGCGGCACGGCTGCGAGTCCTGACCCGCTTTGGCGGTCCCTTGGTCCCATCACGACAAGGGGAGCCGCCCAGGCGGGTTTATTGTGGAATCCAGCAGGGAGACCGCCTGCAATTTTTCGTCGCTGACGAGCTGGAGACTATGTGTATGGCATCAGGTTCAACTGTACAGGATCGGACGCGTGAGCCGGAATCCCGGGGCAAGTTCGCGCCTGGGCTCACACCGGTCTCGCTCTTCCTGGTCCTGGTGCTCTTTTGGGTCCTCACCAAGACCGGGCTGGTGCTCGTCCTCGGTCTGCTGGCCCTCCTGCTCGGGACAGTTCTTGAGGGGCCCGTACGGCGCCTGGAGGATCGTCACTTCCCCCGCGCTGCCGCGATCGCAACGGTCTACGCCGTACTGATCGGCTCGGTAGTTGCGCTCGTCCTCCTGATCATGCCGGCAGTTCGGTCCCAGGCTGATGATTTTCAGGAGCAGATTCCAGTCCAGCTACGGGAACTGGAGCAGGATTGGGAAAACAGTAGCAATCCTCTCCTCAGTGGACCAGGGCGTGACTTCCTGCGCACCGGTATCGAATTCTTTGAGGAACCCACATCGGCGGACGTTGCCGTGCCGGACGATGCCGCCCAGCGGGCGATTCCGATCGTAACGACAGTTGGTGGCGCGCTGGTGTCAACCCTGACCTTGCTGGTTATCACCTTCTATTACCTGCTCGAGAAGAAACTGATCCGCAGCCTCGTAATTGAGCAGCTCAGCCCGAAATTCCAACCCCGTGTCGATCGCCTCTGGACCGAGGTGGAAAACAAGGTCGGTGGCTGGATGCGGGGGCAGTTGATGCTCTGTCTCATCATCGGCACGATCGCTACAATCTCCTATGGGATTATCGGGCTCAGTTTCTGGCCGCTGCTTGGCCTCTGGGCGGGCATCACGGAGATCATCCCGATCGTGGGCCCCTGGCTGGGAGGTATCCCGGCGGTGATCGTGGCACTGACGCAGGGATGGCAGACCGCTCTCATTGTCGGGCTCATCATTCTTGGCATGCAGTCGCTGGAGAACTGGTTCCTGGTACCGCGCGTGATGCGCGGTGCGGTGGGGCTGACGCCGCTGGCCGTGTTCCTGGCGATTTTGGCAGGAACACAATTAATGGGCATCCCCGGCGCGGTCCTTGCGATCCCCATTGCGGCGACCATCCAGGTCATCTTGACCGATTGGATCGATCAGCGAAAGATTCGCCGAACCTCGGAAGTGGAACCTGTTTCCGGGTGGCGATGGATGCTCAATCGCGGTGTTGGCCGTGAGAACCCACCGGACGCAAGCGATGGGGCTCGTGGCAGCGGTGCGCCAACCGGTCGCGGGCAGAGTGTGAGCGACCAGGATGTCTTGGGGAGAGAGAACGTTGGAGAAGGGCCTCAGGGCGATGCGGGACCGGATCCGGACCGGGAATCAGACGAGACCGCGGTAGCGACCTGGCCGGCCAACCCCTGGAAAAACCGGGGAAGCGAGGCCAGCGCCGGTCCGGCATGGCGGGGAATGTCGAACTCGAAGCGGCCCGGCCCATCGCCGGCAAGCCCGGCAGGGAAGCCCGCACAGCGCGACGATACTTCCATTGAGGCGGTCGACAAGGACGATATTGAATAGACGCCTTTAGGGGATGTCTGTAACAGTGACGGGGAGACAATTACCACGCATGAGCAATCACGAGATCAAGGTCGGCGTACAGATCCAGCCGCAGCACGGCACGTTCGAGCAGAACCGGCAGGCATGGATCGAAGCCGATGAGCTGGGCGTCGACACCATTTTTAATTGGGACCATTTCTATCCACTGACTGGCGATGCCAATGGCAACCATTTCGAGGCTTATACACTGCTTGGCTCAATGGCCGAGGTGACGGAGCGCGCCCAGATCGGCTCGCTCGTGTCGTGTAATTCCTACCGCAATCCCCATCTGTTGGCCGATATGGCGCGCACGCTGGATCACATCTCGGGCGGCCGGTTTATCCTCGGCATCGGCTCCGGCTGGTTCGAGCGGGACTACCTCAACTACGAGTACGAGTTTGGCACCGCTGCCGGCCGGCTGCAGGACCTCAAGCGGGACCTGCCGAAGATCGTCGAGCGCCTCGGCAAGCTGGTTCCCGGCCCGGTCAATGGTCATATGCCGATGCTGATCGGCGGTAGCGGGCCCAAGGTAACGCTGCGCCTCGTGGCCGAATATGCGGATATCTGGCACGCGTTTGGAACGCCGGAGGAGATGGCGAAGAAGGGTGAGATTCTCGACGGGCATTGCGCCGATGTGGGAAGGGATCCCAACGAGATCGAGCGCTCGTCCGGCATCAATGTGAAGACGCTGGACCAGGCCGATGCGTATGTGGAGAAGGGCTTCACCCACCTGATCATGGGCGTGACCGGGCCGGAGTACGACCTCGGACCGGCACGGGAACTCGTCCAGTGGCGGGACCAGGCGCGCAAGAGCCAGGGATAACCGCGGGTTGCGCCCAGGGGCGCTGCGCGGTCCCTGCTTCTCGCAGGGGCTCGGCTCGAGATCGTCTAGGGCGTCGCAATGAGAGGATGTTCCTGGATCGCAGGCTGACCGCCACATCGTCGCTGTTCGGCAGGATACTTGCGACAGGGCTCGCGGAAACAACGCGACGAGGGTAGGGGAGGTGCTCCCCGGGATGCCCGATGAGAGCAGGAGGAACCGCAGATGGTCGAGAACCAACTCGGCGACAACGACACGATCTACGGGACATTCAATCTCGCTGAGGTGATGTCCGAGTTTCCGCCGGATCCTGGGAGCGCGGCTCGCCACCGGGCGGAGATCCTGGTGAAGACCGACACACTGCGGGTTGTGTTGGTCACCATGCTCAGCGGCGGCTTCATGCATGAACATGCCGCGCCCGGACCGATCACGATCCAGGTCCTCAAGGGTGTGATGAACCTCACGGTCGAGGGGGAGTCGCGGACACTCTCCGCGGGCGAGCTTATCTCGCTCGCACCGGGAATCATGCATGGCGTCGAGGGTGTCGAAGACGGCGCGTTCCTCCTCACTATTGCCCATCTCAGCCGGATTCCCGATCCGGGCGGCGACGAGGATGTGCCCCAGGGACTCTAGGCCAATTGACGAAAACGCCCGGTCAGACAGCATGATCGGGCGTTTTCGTTTCCTGGACAGCCAACTTACCGCCCGTCGCTCGGGCGGGGTGGATTTTCTTGATGTTGTCCCGCTCTGGTCAATGGATCGGAACGGAACGCGCCTGCGGGTCACGTCCATGCTGTGCCGTAGAGGCTGACGTCCAACATCGTATGTGTCTTGCAGCGATCTTGGTCGGCTTGACCGCCGGGTCGTTATTGGTCGTACACGAATTTCCCATCTCCTCTTCAGTTTTTGACAGGGTTCTGCAACGGCATTCCCTGCCGGGATCAATGACAATAATGGAAGGGAGTCGACGAGGCCCGCGGGAATCCGATTGATCTCGGCGGCATCTCGCGGCCGCAGTTTCGACACTCGCGGGGCGCTTCTACTAAAACGAGTACCTCCCGCACGCTTATCAATGGAACAGGGCAGACACCATGGCGACAGAGACAGAGCGATTCCAGTTTGACCCAGCCGTCTCCAGTGCCGTCCCCGCAGGGAGCGATGTCCGACAGCTCCAGCAGTGGGAAGGGCCGCTTGACGCCGAGGAGCTGGACCGGATGCTTCGCTACTGGTCGGCGTCGAACTACCTCACCATCGGCCAGATCTACCTTCGGGAAAATCCGCTGCTGCGCGAGCCGCTGAAGCCCGAGCACATCAAACCGCGCCTGCTCGGTCACTGGGGGACCTCGCCCGGCCTTAACATGATCTACGTGCAGATGAACCGGCTCATCAAGCGGCATCACTTCGATGCCATCTACATCGCCGGTCCTGGTCACGGAGGCCCCTCACTCGTTGCCCACACCTATCTCGAGGGCACCTACTCCGAGATCTACCACACCGTCTCCGCTGACGAGCCGGGCATGCGCCAGCTCTTCCGCCAGTTCTCGACGCCCGGCGGCGTGCCGAGCCACGTTTCGGTGCCGACACCCGGCTCG
>DASYWM010000289.1:0-2787 GCA_035936075.1 Thermomicrobiales bacterium | reverse complement strand
CGCAATGACGACTGCATCCACTACCTCATCAGCACAACGGACGAGGCTGATGCGATCTGGGTGACCGAGACCTGGACGACGAAGGATGCGCATGAGGCGTCGCTCGAATCGGCCGAGGTTCGAGCACTGATCGGGCAAGCGATACCGCTGATGAGCCGGTCCACGTCCGATCAGTTCGAGTTGCAGGTCATCGGCGGGAAAGGTCTCTAGCACGAGCCCCATCAAGCATGTCTCCATGTACAACGCTCCCTCATGCAGCCCGGGGATCTCCGCGTACGCAGCCATGACAGCACGGCGATGCCTTCACTCTCCAGCCAAGGGGATTCGGCTTGTTCCGTGTCTCTTCCTCGTCCACTCCCTCAAATACCTCTTTCGGGGGATGCTCGGCGTCCAATACTGCCTCAAACTGCAGATACCTCATTGTGGGGAATGAGACGCACACAGACACCGGCGCCAATCTCCGGTGTCTGTGTGCGTCTCATTCCACCCTCCCGGCACCGGTCTGGTCTCCCTCTCGGGACAGCGACAGCCCGGCTCGCTCAACCCGCCGGCTGGGACCGGCATGCATGATCCGGTCCGAGGACCACTTCTGGAACGATATCGAGATGCGAAGAGGGCGTCCGGCGTCTTCCTGTGGATGGAGGAAGGGGGAATAGATTGGTATCCCTGTCGTGCTCCGATAAGAGAGCCTCTCGTCGACAGGCGACCGACCGCGCGCATCAGGATACAGCACCACACGAGATTAGTTGATGTCACGTCCGGATCCACACGACCCGGGGCTACCAATCCACGGTACCTCTCGATTACCTTCTGTCCCAGGCCCAGCCGGAGAAGTCGGGCGGCTCAATGCCGTGTTGGGTCAGGATGGTCGCGATCTGGGAGCGGTGCTCGGTCGCATGGTTGATGGCCTGCACGTAAATGGTCGAAACCGGCAGCTTGTAGGGTTGGCCCTGGTACTCGCCCTCAAGCACCTCGTCCGGATCGGCTCGCCCGGCCAACTCGATCAGCGCACGGCCACTCTCGTTGAACGCCTGCCGAAGCGTGTCGACACCCGGCCAGCCATCACGCTCGCCGTAGGTGGGCTGGCGGCCGCTCAACCGCATCACATAGCGCTGCTCGGCGCCAGCAATATGCATCATCGTGTCGCGAACGGTGCCGGCCGTGCCCTGCACGGTGGCGTCGAGCTGGGCATCGGTCAGGTGCACAGACGCATCGACGGCACGCAGGTTCGCCCACTGGTTATGCTCGAACAGTTTGACGAGAATCGACTCCATTGCGTCCCCTCCGTGCGCGGATGTGGCTATCCGCTTGTCTTCCGGCAACTCGCGTTGCCCCAACTCCTGCCGCCCAGAAGCGTCCCGAGGAAGGAGTCTTGCCCCTACCGGTCTCCCTACTCTGGCAGGAACTCCTCCTCAATGAGCCGGGCCGGGTTGATCGAGCGAGCATCGGCATCGGCGTCCAGGACCAGATCCTCCTCCGCAACAGCCAGGCTGACGGCCTCCATGCCAATATTCTGCGCCTCCACCTCGGCAGTATGCTCGGCGATGGGCCGCCGGAAGTAAAAGGTGCGCCCCTCCCCGTGCACGACGCTGACCAATTCCCACCCCTGCCAGCCAAGCCAGGCAACCGCTTCCTCCACCCAGCGATTGGTGTCAACGGCATGGACATTGGGCCGGGCCTGGATGCGATGGCCCTCCGCGATGCCGTAATACGTGATGGTGCCATCGGGCCGGACATCGCAGTAGGCCCACCGCTGCTGATCGCGCATCATACCTGTCTCCTCATCCGCTCAGATGTCATCGTGGCCTCAGGCGTTGTGGATCCTTTTCACACCCTGTGACAGTTTCAAGCCTGATGGATGCCCGGTTTTCTCATGGAGGCCACTATAAACCGCGACGATCTTCTCCGCACAGGGAGTCGTGACTGGCACCCGGTGCCTCACACTGACGTCCCCTTACGGTTGGGATGTTCACGCCTTTTGACGCCATGGAACGAAGCATGGTCCCTGCGATGTGATCCCGGCACGAGCATTGCACGTTCCCGCGCAGAAGGGGGACTCTTATCCTGTGTGAGGGTAAAGACCAACCATGGAACGCAATGACAAGCAACGTGCCAAACGGCACCATCGCCACGTGGAGGATGACGAGATAGACCGCGCGCTTGGGGAACTCCGGGTTCCTCTCTCGGTCATGTATGGCTATTCACAGCTACTTCAGCGCCGCATCAATCAGGGACGCATTCATGAGGCATACGCCTGCCTTGACGGGCTGGCGGCCATCCAGCGATCGGCGAGGGTGATGGAGGCAAACCTCATGAGAATTGAGGCCATGGCGCGCGCACGTCAATCGGATCAGGAGGAATCCTGAATGCTGCGAATCAGACAGACGTAACCAGGCGAGCCATAACGATCCTGACGCTCCTGGCAATCGTCCCTGTCGTTGGTGACAATCTTCCAACGCCGCTGGAGGTCCTACAGACCTGAGCCAGATTGGGCGTCTATAAGCACCATCAGGAACGCCGCCATCCAGGTGGCGGTGTTCCTTTCCCCCGAGGGTCACGGACTGCAGATAGCCATTGGACAAGGACGGACACTGGGCCGACGGGAGCTGGCACGCCTGCCACGCCATTACTCATAAATAACTCAGATGCCCCAGGATGTCGTCCGGTATGGCTGGATCACTATCACTGGCCGCTGCTCGATTGCCATGGCGTGATACTGGGGGTACTTGCTGCGCAGAGCCGCGATCGCAGGAGCATGTGCAGGGTCGTCGGGCCCGATGAGGCGAG
>DASYWM010000288.1:0-3596 GCA_035936075.1 Thermomicrobiales bacterium | reverse complement strand
CCCTCCTCCTTGTCTGGTTAGCGTGATTCACGGATGCGAGGATCGGCAAAACCGTAGGCAATGTCGACCAGCAGATTGGCGAAGGTGATGAAGAAGGCATAGAAGAGTGTGGTGCCCATAATGACCGGGTAATCACGACTATTGATGCTGTCGATAAAGAGATGCCCCATCCCCGGCACACCGAAGACGCGTTCGATGATGATGGTTCCGGTGATCAGGCCGGCGAAGGCCGGACCAATGACAGTAATGACCGGGATCATGGCGTTGCGAACGACATGCCGGGCCATCACCGCACGGCTGGAGAGCCCCTTGGCGCGAGCGGTGGTTACATAGTCGTTGCGCATCGCCTCCAGCACGCTTGAGCGTGTCAGGCGGGCAATGAACGCCGCGCTGCCGGTCCCCAGTGCCAGTGCGGGCAGAATATAGCTACGCCAGTCGGTAAAGAGGACCGGCATGAGCCCGAGTTGCACCGAAAAGATGATCAGCAGGAAGATCGCGATCACAAAATCCGGTAGCGTATAGCTGACGGTGGTGAAGAAGAGGCTAACGTAATCGACGGCAGTGTTGTGACGTGTTGCGGCGAGAATACCGATCGGGATGCCGATTCCCAGGGCCAAGCCCAGGGCCAGGAGGCCGATCCGGGCGGAGTACGGGAAACCATCGCCGATCACCTCGATGACCGGTTTGTCCTGCTTGACGAAGGATTCACCGAAGTCCAGGGTCACGGCGTTCTTGAGATAGGTGAGGTACTGAACCAGAATCGGCTCATCAAGCCCGTACTTGCGGTTGAAAGACCCTTGCAGGCTGGCGTCAAGATCCCGGCCGGAAGCACCCGACTTGGCGTCCCATGGACTTCCCGGCGCGGAGTGCATGAGCACGAACGTTACGGTGGCGACGAGCCACAGAACGGGAATCATCCACAGGATGCGGGTAACCAGGTAACGCGCCACGCGTGCTCTTCCCTACGCTGGTCGCCTCGGGGAGGCATTGCGATTGAGAAAGCGGGCCCCAGCCGACCCGCTTCTCATGTTCGAATCAAAGTGTCCCACTCATCGGGACACCTTGCCGTCTCAGAATCCTGTTCGTGGTTATTCCGCCACCTTGTAGATCTTCTCGATCTGGTAACGCGTATCGACGACGCTGGTGGGGTAGCTTACGTAGCCCTGGAGCTGCGGGCTCACGAGCACCAGGCTCTCACCGTGCAGGTAGAACGCAACGGGTGCCTGCTCCGCCAACAAGGCATCAGCCTGCTCGTACAGCGGGATCGCTTCCTCGATCGGGAGACGATCGGCCTCGGTGACGAGGTCGTAGTACTCCTGGTTGTCCCAGCCTAGCGGGGCGCGGGTGCTGCCCGGTCCGTAGACCAGCGAGAGCCAGTTCTGCGGATGCGGATAGTCCTCGAACCAGTTGCCAAGCCAGATCAGGAGCGATGGGTCGCGGTTCGTGCGCAGGCTCTGGAGCTGGGCAACATCGATCGGCGTCGGCTCAACGGTCACGCCGAGCACTTGCTGGAAATTCTGGGACCAGAATGTCGCGACCTGCTGGGACGCGGCGGATTCGCTGTTGTAGTAGAGCTGCAGGACCGGGAAACCCTCGCCCTCCGGGTAACCTGCATCCGCCAGAAGCTGCTTCGCCATCTCGGGATCGTACGACTGCTGGAAGTCGGTCTGGTACCCGGGGATACCTTCATAGAGGAACGTTCCAGCCGGGATGCCAACACCGTTGGCGATCTGGTCGATGTACTGCTGGCGATTCATGGCATAGGAGAAGGCCTGCCGCACCTGCACGTCATCGAAGGGCGCAGAGGCGTTGTTGAACGCCATATAGTACGTACTGGCGTCGGATTGGCGAGCAAGTTGTTCACTCAGAACCGGATCCGCCTCAACCTGTGGCAACTGTGTCGAGGAAGGACCAATGAGGTCGAACTCGCCCTGCTGGTACGCGAGGAGCGCGGTCTCGGGGCTGTCGACTTCCTTGTAGACCAGGGTCTGAATACCCGGGGCGCCACGGAAATAATCCTCGTTGCGCTCGAAGACCCATTCCTGATTGTCGGTGTGGCTGACGACCTTGAAGGGGCCATTGCCGACATAGTTGCTGATGTCGCGCCACCAGTCAGCACCGTTGCCTTCCACCAGATCCTCGCGGACAGGATAGGTCACCCAAGTCGTCATGACATAGGGGAAATAGCCGGCGGCATAGTCAAGATGAATCTCAAGCGTGGAATCATCCACGGCCACGATCGATTCATCGAGCGCCGCCTCGAGCCCGGCCGTCTCCCCCGCGAGATCGGCGCTGCGCCAGGCTTCACACCCTGTGATCGCGTAGAGAATGTTGGAGTAGTTGCCGGCAACCTCCGGGCTGCAGGCACGCTTCAGGGCGTAGGCATAGTTGCCCGCCGTCACCGGCTCGCCATCCGTGTAGGTCATTCCGTCCCGGATCGTAAAGGTATAGACCGTTCCGTCGGCGGAAACCGTCGCGCTCTCCGCGCCCGCGCTTGCGGGAAGGTTCTCTTCGTTGAGCGCGAGAAGTGGCACCCAGACCTTCGAGGCAATCTCGATCTCGTTCAGGAAGGCCATCACCTGGGGATCACCGGTATCGATTTCGCCACCGAGATTGAAGGTGACCGTGGCATCAGGAACGGCGCCCTCAGCCTCACTACCCGGAGCCATGGGAATATCCACAAGAGCCAGCTCTGTCGCTTCACCCACCGGCGATGCCCCAGGTGTTGCGTCCTGGGCAGCGGCAAGTCCTGCCATCCCCAACAATTGCAGTGCTACAAGAAGACTCGAAAAGATGACAACCTGGAGCTTTGCCCTGCTGGTAACAGATGGTGAGCCGGGTGTTCGTCGCTTCACAAGATCCTCCTTGTACGACTGGTGCGCGGGCATGCCGCCAAACGCCAGAAACCGGGTTGCTCATGGTCATCGCGTTCCAACGGCACTGCTGCCAGTTGCTACGGATGCCCCATAGAGGCACGTCCCTGTTCCTGTACCTTCCGCATGCGCGGATATTACGTATGTGTGCAACCTACCGTAGGTGAGACATGTCGCAGTGTCAAGCCAACGTGATCGAATTCGGCGAAGCGTAAGCACCCGGAGCGGCCAGAGGTATCCTACGCCTGTGGACACACGAAGCTACACAGATGGAAGGGAATGAGTTGCCAAATTCGGCCAACTGTCATGAAATTGACATGGTGATCCCCACTTCTGAGACTCCCGCGCCACGCCTTCCGGACGACACTTCCCTCAACGGATTGAACCGCCCGGAAACCGGACGGAGACCGTGACAGATAACCGAAAACCGGGGAAGAGCGTCCCACGGGACACAAAAGGAGTTTACGGATGCCAATTATTCGAATGCCCGCAAATCTCATCATGCCCTCGCAGAAGACCAATCGCCGCAACGTCATTCGCGGGGCTGCGGGCCTCGGCCTGGGCATTGGCGCCGCAGGTGCGTTCGGCAACGCCTTTGCCCAGGATCACAATCACGCCACACCCGGCGCGGGCGCTTCCGGCGGTGACGACATCGGGTCCGATGCATCGACGGAATCCACCGGCGACGCGACCCCGGCACCAGTGAACGCAGTCACGCCGTTC